>JAODNJ010000174.1 GCA_025465155.1 Frankiales bacterium | reverse complement strand
GCTTCCTCGGCGGCGCGTGCGGCGGCGGCCTCTTCATCGGCGCGTGCGGCTGCCCGTGCGGCGGCGGCTTCCTCGGCGGCGCGTGCGGCGGCGGCCTCTTCCTCGGCGCGTGCGGCTGCGGCTTCCTCGGCTGCCCGGTCACGCCGCTGCTCAGCAGGCGACGGCTCGCGCAGGACCACCTCGGCCCAGATGGGCGCGTCGGCGGGCAGCTCGACGTCGTCGGCGGCGACGGTGCTCCACGACGAGGACGCCTGCTCCGAATCGCCCCACAGCGGCCGTGAGGGGCCGCGCCAGGACGACTCCTCGACGGCCGGCGACGTGACGGACCGCGGCTGCGCGGGGACGAGGAGGCCGGGATCCTCGACCGGCTCCACCGGCAGGTCGACGTGCGGCGCGGTGCTGGCGAGGACCTTGCGCAGGATGTCGGCCAGCGCCTCGTCGGAGTGGCCCTGGTCCAGCGCGTCGCGGAGCACTTCTGCGATGGCCTCCTCGCGGCGGGACACCGACTGGGCCGCCGGCGCGGCCTCGGCCGCCCAGGTGGGGGTCCCCGCCGGCCGGACCTCGGCGCCCAGTGACGGCGATCCGCTGTCCTGCTCCGTCACCGGTTCCTCCTTCTGGTGCTCAGCACCCGTCTTCGCCGACGTCGTCGCCGAGCCTGCCGTGCGGGACCGCATCGGCCTCGCGTCGTCGTTGGCGGACCGCACCGCGGCCCGATCGTCCAGTGCGGCCTGCACCGCCTGGCGCACGTCGCGGTCACCCGAGACCATCCGCGCCAGGGCGGCGGTGAAGGGGGAGGGCGGCGGCGACTCGCCGGTGCCCGGCGCGTCGCCGTCGCCGTCCTTCACGGTGGTCGCGCCCGTCTCTCCCAGCACCGCGGCAGCGAAGCTCCACGGTGCCGGCGCAGCGTCCACCGCGCCCGCGCGGAGCCGGACCGAGCTGACCGGCGCCGGCTCGGGTTCCGGGGCCGTCGAGCTGCGCGGGAAGCCCGTGCGCGTGACCGGGGTCTCGGCCCACTCCGGCTCCAGGCGGGCCGGCTGGAAGCGGGCCGGCTCGATGCGGGCCGACCCGGCCCGGGTCTGAACCGAGCGCGCAGCGGCCGGGTGCGACTGCTCGGCACGCAGCGGTTCGGAGCGGAACGGCTCCGAGCGGGCGGCCTCCGGCCGGAAGGCGTCCGAGCGGGGCGCGGTCGGCCGCCCCGAGGCCGGTCGGGTCGCCGTCGGCTGGGCCGTCTCGGTCCGCTGGCTCGCCGTCCGGGCGGTTTCCGCACGGAAGGCGTCGAACCAGGCTGCGTCGAACGGCGCCGGTTCGGCGGCCCCGGCCTCCGGCACGTCCCGCGGCGCCGAGCGCGCCACCGTGGAACGGCTGTAGGTCGGCACGGAGGGCTCCGCGCCGTCCCGGCCCAGCAGACCGGTGAGCTCGTTCAGCCGGTCGCCGGAGCGCGCGGCCTCGGCTTCGGCGCGCCGCGCCGCGGCAGCGCGCTCGGACGCCTGCACGGCCGACGAGCGGGCCGACTCGCGCTCGCGGCCGGCCGCCCGCGCCGGGTGGTCGGGGTCGACCTCGGCCACGTAGCGCTCGGTCGCGAAGAAGCCGAGGACGCCACCGGACCGGACCCTGCGGACGCCGACGACGCGGGCGGTGGGCCCGAACTGCTCGCGTGCCGCCGCGATCGCATCGTCGCGCGTGGCCGCCTCAACGGATCGCAACGGCACCGCTCACAACTCCCAGCGACTCGATCTGCGCTGTCCGGGAGACCTCGGCATAGGAGATCACCGGAAGCCGGGGGAGGAGCTGGCGCATCAGCCGGGACAGGGCGGCGCGCACCTGCGGCGAACACACCAGGACGGGGGTGAAACCGGACCGCTCGGCCTCTTCCAGGAGGCCGCCGCAGCCGGAGACCAGGGCGTCGATAGCGCCGGTGTCGAGCGCGAGAACCTGACCGGCGTCGGTCGGCCGGATCGACTCGAGCAGCCGCTGCTCGAACCCGGGGTCGAGGGTCATGACGTGCAGCCGCTCGTCCGGGGTCACGTACTGCTGGCTGATGGCGGACCCGAGGGCGGCGCGGGCGGCCTCGATGAGCCCGTCGGTCTCGGTGGAGGCCTTCGCCCGGACAGAGAGCGCCTCGAAGATGCGGACCAGGTCGCGGATGGAGACGTTCTCCTCGAGCAGCCCGTGGAGGACCCGCTGGATCTCGCCCAGGGTCAACAGCGTCGGCGTGAGCTCCTCGACGACGACGGGGTGCGACCGCCGGACCATCTCGACCAGCAGCTTGACGTCCTCGCGGCCGAGCAGCTCGGACGCGTGCTGGCGCACGACCTCGGCGAGGTGGGTCGTGATGACCGACGACCGGTCGACGACGGTGGCGCCGGCCAGCTCCGCCTGCCGCTGCAGCTCGACGGGCACCCACTTCGCGGCCAGGCCGAACACCGGCTCCCGGGTCACCTTGCCCGGCAGCCCGTCGAGCGCGTCGCCGATGGCGAGGACGGTGCCGGCCGGTGAGATCCCCTTGGCCGCCGGAACGCCGTTGAGCCAGATGACGTACTGGGACGCCGGCAGGTCGAGGTTGTCGCGGGTGCGCACCAGCGGGATCACCAGGCCGGTGTCCATCGCGACCTTCCGGCGCAGCGCCTTGACGCGGTCGAGCAGGTCGCCACCCCGCGAGGTGTCGACGAGGTCGACCAGGTCGAAGGCGACCTCCAGCTCCAGCGGATCCACCCGCATCTTCTCGGCGATCGCCTCGGGGGAGTCCGGTTTCGGCTCGTTCTCCGCGGCGGCGAGGGCCTCGGCCTCCTCGTCGACCTCCGGCGCCTCCTTCATGCGGGCGGCCATGAGGGAGAACAGGCCGCCGACGATGAGGAAGGGCAGCTTCGGCAGGCCGGGGATGAGACACAGGGTGAGAGCCGCGGCGCCGGCGATGCGCACCGGCTGCCGGTAACGGCCCAGCTGGGCCAGCAGGTCCGAGCCGATGTCGCCGTCAGAGGCCGAGCGGGTGACGATGATGCCGGTCGCGGTGGACAGCAGCAGGGCGGGGATCTGGGAGACCAGACCGTCGCCGACGGACAGCAGCGAGTACTGGCTGACGGCGTCGGCCGGCGCCATGCCGTGCTGGATGATGCCGACCGCGAAGCCGCCGATGAGGTTGATCAGCGTGATGATGATCGCCGCGATCGCGTCGCCCTTGACGAACTTGCTGGCACCGTCCATCGACCCGTAGAAGTCGGCCTCTGCGGTCACCTCGAAGCGCCGCTTGCGCGCCTGCTTCTCGTTGATCAGGCCGGCGTTGAGGTCGGCGTCGATCGCCATCTGCTTGCCGGGCATGGCGTCGAGGGTGAAGCGGGCGCCGACCTCGGCGACGCGGCCGGCGCCGTTGGTGATGACGACGAACTGGATGATCGTCAGGATCACGAAGATCACGAGGCCGACCACGAGGGAGCCGCCGACCACGAAGTGGCCGAACGCGTCGATGACGTTGCCCGCGTAGCCGTCGCGCAGGACGAGCCTGGTCGACGACACGTTCAGCGCCAGGCGGAACAGGGTCGCGATGAGGATCAGGGACGGGAAGACGGCGAAATCCAGCGCCCGCCGGATCTGCATCGCGACCAGCAGGATGAGCAGCGCGCAGGTGATGTTCAGGCCGAGCAGGATGTCCAGGAGCATGGCCGGGAGCGGCACCACGAGCATGAGCACGATGGCGACGACGCCGATGGGGACGGCCGCCTTCGACACCTTCGACATGCCGCCGCCCTTCCCCACGGATGACCTCATCGGCAGCGTGCAGCCCAGCCGGTACCGGCCCCTCCCGAGGTGAAGCGGAAGTGGTCATCGGTGACCAAACCGTGATCCGGCTGCGGCGCCGCCGTCCGCTGGTGTCGCGGGGAGTGCCGCTGGGTCAGGCCGCCGACGACGCGGCCGGCGTCCGTCGGCGGCCGGCCCTCGGCAGCCCGGTCGTGTCCGGCGCCTCGAATCCCGGCCGGTGGAAGCCGCCGCGCACGCCCCGCGCGCCCAGGTGCATGACGAAGGCGAGCACCCGCGCGACGGCGGTGAACAGCTGCGGCGGCACCTCCTGGCCGATCTCGCAGGAGGCGTGCAGCGCCCGGGCCAGCGGGATGTCCTGCACCATCGGGACCCGCGCCTCGGCGGCGCGCTCGCGCAGCTTTCTGGCGACCTCGTCGGCGCCCTTGGCGACCACCCGGGGGGCGCCCCGGGAGGGGTCGTACTTCAGTGCCACGGCGACGTGGGTGGGGTTGACCAGCATGACGTCCGCGGTCGCCACGTCGCTCATCATCCGGTTGCGCGACATGGCCATCGCCACTGACTTCCGGTGCGCCTTCATGTGCGGGTCACCGTCGGAGTTCTTGTGTTCCTGCTGGATCTCGTAGCGGCTCATCTTCAGCTTCTTCATGGTGCGGATCCGCACGACCATGTAGTCGCCCACCGCGATGACCAGCCCGGTGATGGCGACCACCCGCATCAGGAGGACGGCGCAACTGGCGAAGGTGTCCGTGACGGCGGACAGCGGTAGGGAGCCGGCCGAGGACACCAGATCCTTCGCCCGGCTGCTGCTCACGAACACGACGGCCGCCAGAGCCGCCGTCTTGATCAGTGCCTTGACCGCCTCCCAGAGCCCCTGCGGGCCGAGCATGCGCTTCACGCCGTTGAGCGGGTTGAGCTTCTTGAAGGAGGGCTTGAGCGCCTTGGCCGCGAAGGTGATCCCACCCTGCGACGCCGATGCCATGACGCCGACGAGCATCAGCCCCAGTGCGACGGGCAGCACGGTGCCGAGGAAGGCGTTCATCGCCTGGCCGAACAGCTTCGACGACGCGCCGACGTCGGGGTGGCTGACGACCGCTCCGACCTGCACGAACAGCTGCTGCACAGTGGAGAAGGTGTTGCGGACGAGCATGGGCATCAGCACGCTCGCTGCCGCGATGCCCGCCCAGGTCCCGAGCTCCGGGGTCCGGGGGATCTGCCCTTCCTTGCGCGCCTTCTTCAGGCGCTGGGGAGTGGGCTTTTCGGTCTTCTCACCACCCGGGCCGTCGGCTGCCATCAGCCCCCCTTGAGGGAGACGATCGCGCGGGTGGCCTGCTCGATGAGCATGCTGACCGCGGGCGGGAGCAGCGGGAAGGTGAGCCCCAGCAGCGTGAGCGTCAGCATGATCTTCACCGGGAAGCTGGTCTGGAAGACGTTCAGTGCGGGGGCGGCCCGGCTCAGCAGCGCCAGTGCCAGGTCGGCCAGCAGCAGGACCGCGACCATCGGCCCGGCGATCTGCAGCGCGGCCAGGAACATCATCGAGAACGCGGTGATGAGGTCGTGCGCCAGCTGGCCGGCCGGGAGGGCCGCGCCCACCGGCAGTCCCTGGTAGGAGGTCACGAAGCCGCGGACCATCAGCAGGTGCCCGCCGCTGGTGAACAGCAGCGTGCTGGCGAGCTGGAAGTGCAGCTTGCCGATCGGGCCGTTGGTCGTGAGCGACAGGGGGTCGTAGGCAGGCTGCAGCGAGAAGCCGCCGGTGAGGTCGAGGATGTTGCCGGCCGTCTGGACGGCGGCGAACAGCAGCTGGACGAGGAAGCCGAGCGCGGCGCCGATCGCCACCTCGGTCACCGAGGTGACGATGAGGAAGCTCGCCGTCGGGTTGCCCAGGCCGGGGGCGATGTGCCCGTAGACGGTGACCGACAGCGCGAGCGCCATCGCCGCCTTGACCGGCGACGGCACCGCGCTGGAGTTGAACGGCGGCGCCAGGAGGACGAACCCGGTGGCGCGTGCGGTGCCGAGCACGAGCGCCACGAGGGTGGCGGTCGGGACCTGCAGGTCCATGGGAGCCTCAGGTCCGCCCGAGCAGATGCGGCAGCATGGCGAAGAGCTGGTGGGTGAAGGAGACCAGCTCGGCGAGCACCCAGTTGCCGGTGAGCAGCAGCGCGATCGCCACCGCGATCATCTTGGGGACGAACGACAGCGTCGGCTCCTGGATCTGCGTCGCGGCCTGGAACAGCGAGATCAGGAAGCCGACGAGCAACGCCGTGATCAGGACGGGCGCGGCGACCATCGCGGCCTTGGTCATCGTCAGGACCGCGAGCTGGGTGACGTCCGTGTCCGTCATGTGTACGACCCGACGAGAGCCGTGGTGATCATCGCCCAGCCGTCGACCATCACGAACAGCAGCAGCTTGAACGGCAGCGACACGATCGAGGGCGAGACCATCATCATGCCCATCGACATCAATCCCGCGCTGACCAGCATGTCGAGCACCAGGAAGGGGATGTAGATGACCAGCCCGATGATGAAGGCGCCCTTCAGCTCCGACAGCACGAAGGCAGGGACGAGGGTGGTCATGCTGACGTCGGTCTTCGTCGCCGGCGCCTTCTGACCCGACAGGTTGACCATGAGCTTGAGCTCCTGGTCCTGCGTGTTGTGCAGCAGGAACTTCTTGAGCGGGACCACACCCGCGTCGTAGGCCTGCGAGACGGAGACCTTGCCGTCGAGGTAGGGCTGGACGGCGTCCTTGTTGATGTCGGAGATCACCGGGCCCATCACGAACAGGGACAGGAACAGCGCGAGGCCGGTCAGCACCTGGTTGGGCGGTGACGACTGCAGGCCGAGGGCGTTGCGGGTCAGCCCGAGCACCACGATGATCTTGGTGAACGACGTGCAGAGCAGCAGGATCGACGGCGCCACCGCCAGCACGGTGACCGCGAGGATCAGCGTGATGGAGTTGCTCGGGCTGCCGTTGCCGACCGAGATGTCCACCGAGCCCGCGGGCGTCGTCGGCGACGCAGGTGCCGTCGGGGACGTCGGTGACGTGGGCGCGGCGAGGGCCGGCGACGCGAGCAGCACGGTCAGCCCGGCCAGCAGCAGGGTGAGCAGGGCGACGACGGTCGCCCGGCGGGGGACGCGGACCGGGTACGGCCGGGCGCCGGCGGTCCGGCCGGCGACGACGGACGAGGTCATGGACGGCGGACCGTCCGCTCCCGCATGTGGTTGACGAACGAGCCCCAGCCACGGCGGTCGAACACCGAGCCGGCCAGCGGGCCGGACGACGTCCGCGCGGTGACGGCGGGCCGGTGCACGCCACCCGTGGGGTGGTCCTCGTCGTCGGCGACCCGGGCGGGGAAGCGGGAGAGGCGCCCTTCCTCCCGCTCGCGCAGCGCCGCGTCCAGCGTCTCGTTGTCGACCTCGGCCAGCAGCGTGATCTGCTCCTCGGTCGCACCGACGACCAGGACGACGTCACCGATCCGGACGACGTTGACGGAGCTGGACCGGCCCATGCGCTGCCGGGCGACGACCTCGATGAGGCCGTGCGCCCCGCCGCCGCCGAGGCCGCGCTTCTTCGCCACGCGGGCGGCGAACCACAGGACGACGCCGACGAATGCGAGCGACAGGACCAGCCGCAGAACCATCCACGTCATATCGCGGCGGTCCCCAGCTCGGCGGCCGCGTCGGTGACGATCTCGCTGATCCGCAGCCCGAAGTCCTCGTCGACGACCACGACCTCGCCGCGGGCGATGAGCGTGCCGTTGACCCGCAGGTCGGCGGGGGCGCTGGCCGCCCGGTCGAGTTCGACCACCTCGCCGGGGTGCAGGGACAGCAGCTCCTGCACGGTCATCCGGGTCCGGCCGATCTCGACGGTGACCTCCATCGCGACGTGCCGCAGGAGGTCCAGGCTGCCCCGCTGGGTGCCGCGCGCAGCCGGCACCGTGACCTGCAGGGCGAAGGTGGCCTGGTGCTCGCCGTCGGCCAGCAGCGGGACGGCGACGAACATGCCCTTGTCGCGCAGACCGTCGAGGGCCGATGCGGGCTCCTCGAGCCGCTCGGAGGCGATGCGGACCCGGCCCAGGGTGGCGGCGGCCGCCTCCAGCGCGGGCCGCAGCGCCGCGGCGACGTCCAGCTTCCCGACCGGAGAGTTGCTCAGCGCCTCGACGACGTCGGCCGAGACGACGAGGACGACGTCGCCGCTGACCTCGCCGGACAGCCCGGCGGTGACGGCCGTGGCCGCACCCGGGGGTAGCGGGACGGCGTCCGGGTCGCTGACCGGGGCGCCCGGGACCAGCTCGGCCGTCGCCGGGACGAGGCCGGCGGCGGCGCGGGCGGCCGCCGTGACGACCGCGGAGACGGTCTCGGAGTCCTGGGAGGTGGCGGTGCCTGGGGCTGTCATGCGGTGTCCTTAGCGGCGTTCATGGTGGGGACGATGGCGGCGGCCAGCCGGCGGCGGTGGTTGCTGGCGATCGCGTAGGCGAATGTCACGTCGTTCGTGGTGACCTCGAGCGGGGCGTCGCGCGGGTGCCGCAGGAGGAGCACGTCTCCGAGCGTGAGCGAGAGCAGATCGGCCGAGGAGACCTGCAGCGGGGCGAACCGCACACTGACGTCGACGGGGACGAAGTTGAGCCGTTCGGTCAGCAGCTCCTTCGCGCGCCTGCGCTTGAGCTGGGCCGACTCCGAGAGCTGCGGCGAGGCGGCCTTGTTCAGCGCCGTGGCGAACGAGCTGAACGGCAGCACGAGCGTGGCCTCGCCGTCCCGGGCCCCGACGGTCATCTCGTAGGTGGCCACCATGACGGTGTCCGAGCCGGAGGCGGCCTGCGCGAGCTGCGGGTTGTACTCGAGGCTGTTGAGCTCCGGCTGCACGTCGGTGATGTGCGAGAACGCGTTGGCGAACTCCTCGAGCAGCTTGTCGAGCAGATGCATCGTGATCGTGCTCTCCATCGCCGTCATCGGGCGATCGGGCTGCTCGGCGCGGCCGGAGCCGCCCAGCATGTGGTCGACGGTGGCCATCGCCATGTCCAGCGGGTAGGCCAGCATCCCCTTGCCGGCCAGCGGCTCCAGGGTGAAGGTCGCGATGAAGACCGGGGTGGGCAGCGTGGCCAGGTAGTCGTCGTAGGAGAACTGCTCGATGCCGGAGAGCTCCAGGCGGGCGTTGGCGCGCAGCAGCGAGGTGAGGATCGCCGTCGCCTGGCGGGCGAAGGTCTCCTGCGCGATCTGCAGGACGCGCACGTGTTCGCGGGAGAGCTTGGTGGGGCGGCGGAAGTCGTAGGTTCGCGGCTCGCCGCGACGGCGCCCGCCCAGGGCCGCCGACAAGGGTCCCGACCCGCGCGGGGCAGGTCCGGAGTCGGGGCGGGTCACGTCTCCCCTCATCGGCGGGGGAGTCCCCGACCCTGACCGGCCCCGAGGCTCCGCCGGTCGGTCGGGAGGGGTGTGACGGGTGGTGCGCAGTGAGCCTGGGGCGTGACCTCGCCCGCGGCGGCACGGCCGCCCCGCCGCGTGCCGGGCAGCCGTGCCGGTGGGCTACTGGGTGACGTAGTCGGTGTAGTAGATGCCCATGACCTTGGTCGCGCCGTAGGCCTTGATGATCTTCTTCTGGAGGGATTCCTTCAGTGCGTCCCGCGCACCGGACACGTCGGCGGGGGCGGCCCCCGAGAAGGTGGCGATGATCAGGTCCTTGGCCTTGGAGCCATCGAGCTTCTCCGCGCCGGCTTCAGCGGTGAGCTGCAGCGCGACGCCCACCTTGAGGTAGCCGCCGCCGGCCAGGTTCACCGCGACGGCGTCGAGCGGGATCACGGCCCCGGGCGTGGGAGCACCCTTGCTGGAGCCCGAGGAGGAGAGGAAGAAGTAGGCCGCCCCGCCGGCGGCCAGGAGCACCACCAGCAGGATGATCATCATCTTCTTCTTGCCGCCCTTGGCGGGGGGCGCCTCGGCCTCGGTCGCCCTTTCCTTCGTGCTGGCGGTCATTTCGTGCCCTTCTGCGTGCCGGCGGCGTCCAGGGCCGCCAGCTGGTCGTTGGCCTCCTGCGAGGCGGTGGACAGGACGACGAGGTCGACGCGTCGGTTGACCGTCATCGCGGTCGGGTTCGTATAGGGGACCAGCGGCTGGGTCGACGCGTAGCCGGCGGCCGACATGCGGGTCTCCGGGATGCTGTCGGCGCCGAGGTGTCGCAGCACGGTCGTCGCGCGGTAGGCGGAGAGCTCCCAGTTGGACGGCCAGGGGCCCTTGGGGTCCACCGGGGTGATGTTGGCGTGCCCCTCGATGCGGAGCTTGTTCGGCAGGCCGATCAGCGTGGGCGCGAGGGCGTCGAGCAGATGCGCGCCGTCCACCCGCAGGTCGGCCTTGCCCTCGTCGAAGAGGACCTTGTCGGCGATGACGTGGACCACCAGACCGCGCTGGTCGATCTGGTAGGTGGCCGCGCCGGCGTAGCCGGCGGCGGTCAGCGCCTTGTCGATCGCGGCGCGTGCGGCGGCCAGTTCGTCGTAGGCGTTCTTCGCCTCGGCCTGGATGTTCTGGGCGCGCTGGAGGGCCGCCTGCGCGGCGGCCGCGTCCACCTGCTGCTGCGAGAGGCCCTCCGACGTCTTGGTCTGACCGACGCCGGCGGCGATGTCGACCGGCTTCGGCAGCCCGCTCAGCACGGACGGCGACGAGGACGTCGAGTTGCTCTGCATCGCCGTGATCGGGGCGCCGAAGCTCGACGCCAGGCCGCTGGCCAGGGCGGCGAACTTCTGCTTGTCGATCTGGCTCATCGCGAAGAGCACGATGAACAGGCACATCAGCAGGGTGACCATGTCGGCGTAGGACACCAGCCACCGCTCGTGGTTCTCGTGCTCTTCTTCCTCGTGCTGCTTGCTGCGCCGCCGGCCGCGGCCGGCGGCGCTCATGCCGCCTCCCGCTCGACCTCACTGGGCGGAATCAGCGAGGTCAGCTTCTGCCGGACCGCGCGCGGGCTGGTGCCGGCCTGGATCTCGGTGATGCCCTCGACCAGCAGCTCCATCTGCGCGGCCTGCAGGTTGCTGATGCGCGTGATCTTCGCGCCCATGGGGAGCCAGAAGATGTTGGCCGAGAGGACGCCCCAGAGGGTCGCGACGAAGGCGCCGGCGATCAGCGGGCCGAGTGACGCCGGGTCGCTCAGGTTCTCCAGCACGTGGATCAGGCCGACGACGGTGCCGATGATGCCGATGGTGGGGGCGTAGCCGCCCATGGCCGTGAAGAACGTGGCGGCGACCTTGTCCTCGCCCTTCTTGGCGGCGATCTCCCCCTCGAGGACGGCGCGCAGCTCCTCGGGGTCGGTGCCGTCGATGCCCATCTGGAGGCCACGCTTCAGGAACGGGTCCTGGATGTCCTTGACCTGGGCCTCGAGCGCGAGGAGGCCCTCCTTGCGGGCCTTCTCGGCGAGGGTCACCAGGGTGGCGATGCGGTCGGTGATCGGCGGGACCTTGGCCGGCATGAGCGCCTGTTTGAACCAGCCGCCCAGCTTCTTGATGTCGGCCATCGCGGAGCCTGCGATCGCGGCGCCGAACGTGCCGCCGAAGACCAGGACGAGCGGCGGGATCAGGATGATCGCCATCGGGCTGGAGCCCTCGAGGATCATCGTGACCAGGAGGGCACCGATCGCCAGCGCGATGCCGATGAGGGTGGCCGGATCCATGGGTCAGCGCTCCTCTCGGCTGGGGAACGGGACGACGGACGAGCCGTTCTCCACCGGCGTGGCCGGCGCTGACCGGTACTCGCCGCGGTCCATCTCGTAGGATGTGGCGAGGATCGCGGCGCGGTATTCGCGGATCTCCTGGAGCACCTCGTCGACGGTCTCCTTGACGACGTACTTGGTTCCGTCGACGAGGAAGGCGACCGTGTCGGGGTGTCCCTCGACCCGCTCGATCAGATCGGGGTTGAGCGCGAACCGCTCGCCGTTCAGACGCGTCACAGGGATCACGGGGCGGTCCTCTGGCTCGGTCGGGTGGTGGGACCCCCGGGACGGGGGCTGGAGCGGCACTCCTGTCATCGGCTCGGAACCGGCGTGTCTTGAGCCGAACGGCCCGGCCACCCCGTTCGGGGTGACCGGGCCGTTCCGCATCCGATCGGGTGATCCGGGCCGGGACTACCGGCCCCGCCGGACTACTGCTTCATGTTGACCAGCTCGTTGAGGATCTGGTCGGAGGTGGTGATCACCTTGCTGTTCGCCTGGAAGCCGCGCTGGGCGATGATGAGCCCGGTGAACTCCTGCGAGAGGTCGACGTTGGACATCTCCAGCGCGCCAGCGGTGAGGGTGCCGCGGCCGCCCGCGCCCGCGACGCCGACCTTCGGGTCACCGGAGTTGTCGCCGACGCGGTAGGCGCTGTTGCCGGCCTTGGTGAGGCCGCCCGGGTTGGCGAAGCTCGCGAGGGCCAGCTGGCCGATGGGGTTGCGCATCCCGTTGGAGTAGACGCCGGTGATCGTCCCGTCGTTGCCCAGCGAGAAGGACTCCAGGCTGCCCATGGCCGATCCGGCGCCCGTCACGGGCTTGACCGCCGTCGCCGTGCTCGTGCCGCCGAACGAGGTGATGGCGCTCAGGTCCACGGCAACCGGAGTGGTCGAGCCGGCGAAGCCCGGGGCGAAGAAGAACTGCTTCGCCACCGGGCCGGTCATGGCGCCGCTGGAGTTGAACGTGAGGGCCTGCGTGGTGACGGCCGGGGGACCCAGGAGCGTGCCGGTGGAGTCGGTGAGCTTCATCGGGGCGCCGGTGGAGTCGAGGACCTGCATGTCCCAGCCCCCCGCGGTCTTGGTGAACGTGTAGTTCATCGGGTGCGCGCTGCCCTGGGCGTCGTACATCGTGACCGAGGTCTGGACCACCGTCGCGGGCACCGTGACGGTGGCCTGGCTGTCGAGGTTGCCCTGGAAGGTGCTGGCCGTGGTGGCCACCGGGGGGATCGTCTGCCCGAACGGGATCTTCAGGTCGCCGACCGGGCCGTTCGTGCTCACCCCGTTGGGCCCGGCCATCCAGCCCTGGAGGATGCCGCCGTCCGGCGTGACGAGTCGGCCGGTGGCGTCGATGTCGAACGAGCCGGCGCGCGTGTAGAGCTGCTCGTTACCCGACTGCGTGACGAAGAAGCCGTCGCCGCTGATCATGAAGTCGGTCTGCCGTCCGGTGCTCTGGGTCGAGCCCTGGCTGAAGTTCGTGGTGATGTCACCGACCTTGACGCCGAGGCCCACCTGCGCGGGGTTGGTACCGGCGGTCGTTGCCGTCGGCGAGGAGCCGTTGCGCAGCAGCTGCGACAGCGTGTCCTCGAAGACGGTGGTCTGGCTCTTGTAGCCGACGGTGTTGACGTTGGCGATGTTGTTGCCGACCACGTCCATCTTGGTCTGGTGCGCCTGGAGGCCGGAGATGGCCGAGAACAGTGAGCGAAGCATGGGGAAGGTCTCCTCGGGTGGGGCGGGTCGGGCGGGGTGACGGTGAGGGTGGGGGAGCGGTCAGCTCTGGGTCTTGCCGACCTGGGTGATGCGGCCGAGGTCGACGGACTGGCCGTCGATCAGCGCGGTCGAGGTGTTGCTGGTCGCATCGATCTTGACGGCGCTGACCGTTCCGGTCTGGGTGGTTCCGTCGCTCCCCGTGTAGGACACCGTCTCGCCGACGAGTGCACCGGCCGACAACGACCGCTGCAGGGCCAGGAGCTGGGTGTTCTGGGTCGCGATCTGCTGCAGCGACTGGGTCTGGGTGAGGGTCGCGGTCTGCGCCATCATGTCGCTGGTGCTCATCGGGCTGCTGGGGTCCTGGTACTTCATCTGGGCGACCAGCAGCTTGAGGAACGTGTCGCTGCCCATCTGGTCGCCGCGGCTCACCTGGGCGGTGGCCGTGGACGGGGCGACCGGGCTGCCGCTGCTGGTCCCGCTGACGGGGCTGCTCATCGGGGATGGTCTCCGTTCTCACACGCGCACGTCGAGGCCGGTCGACGTGCCGCTGCTGGTCGAGGTCAGAGCCGGGCGGCTCTCACCGAGGTCTGCCGGCCGGACCCACGGGCCGGGCCGGGTCTCGCCGCGGAACGACTGGCCTTGGTGCTGGCCCGGCCCGTTGCCCGGTGCCTGCTGCTGCGCCGACCACGAACCACCGGTGTCCCGGTCGACGTCGAGGCGCGAGCAGGTCAGGCCGGCCGACTCGAGGTCGCGGCGCAGGTCGGGCAGGGCGGCCATCAGCGCGGCCCGGCCGTGCTCGTGGGCGCCGCGCAGCTGCAGATCGACGGTGCCGCGGTCGACGGTCACCTGCACCTGCACCGGGCCGAGGTTCTCGGGGGTCAGGACCACGGTCATCGAGTGCGAGCCGTCCGGCCCGCCGCGGAGCACGGCGACGTGCTGGGTCAGCTGGGTGGCCACCGGCGGCGCCGGAGCAGCGGCCGTCGCCGGCGCCACCGGCTGGGCGGTCAGCGGAGCCGAGACGGCAGGTGCGGCGCCCGGCGCGGGAGTGGCCGGCGCCTGGGAGTCGGCGTCCTGGTCGCGGGCGTCGCGGGTGTCGGGGGACGCGGAGCCCCCCGATCCGGAGGCGCCGGCGACGGGTGCGGCCCCGGTCACCGCCGTGGCCGCGTTCCCCGGGCCGGGCGCTGCGGCGACGTCGTCGGCAGGCGCCGGAGCGGCTGGGGCGGCCGGGGCGGCAGCGGCCGGGCGCACCGTGACGGCCGCGGCAGGGGCGGCGTCGGTCACGGGCACCACGGCCACGGCCACCGGGTCCGCCGGGGGCGGGCCGGCGGGGGCCGGTGTCCCTGGCGCGCTGGAGGTGGCGGTCACGACGACGGCGCCGGAGGCCACCTGCGCCGCCAGGGCCGTGGCCGCCGAGGAGTCGGACGGGCCGGCCGCGGTGGCGGGGACGCTCGCTGCGGCGTCCGGAGCGGTCGACACCGGCGCGGCCGGCTGCCTTCCGGCATCCGCCGGCAGCATCGTCCGGACCCCGGTGGGCACGCCCGTGGGGTCCGCGTCGGCCGGGGCCGTGGAGAGAGGCAGCGCCGATGCCGGGAGCGCCGGGGCGGCGGCGCTCGCCGCCCCTGAGCTCGGGGGGACGGCGCCGACCGCGGGGGCCGGGCCGGCGGCCGCCGTGGCGCGGGCCATGGCAGGGGTGATGCCAGGGGTGATGGCAGGGGGCATGGCAGCGGTCATGGGAGGGGTGCTGCCCGCCGGCGGGACCGCGGCCTGGACGAGAGCCCGGATCCCGGCCAGCGCCTGGGCGGCGGCGTCCGAAGGGGCGGCGTCCGGAGGCGCGCCGTCCGTGGGTGTTCCGTCGGCCGGAGCCGCGGTGCCAGCGGCACGACGGCCGGTGCCGTGCGCCCGGCCGCCGCTGCCGTCGTGGCTCCGTGGACCCGACGTCCGCGTCGTCCCGGCGCCCGGGCGGTTCCCCGCCGCCCGGGTGCCGGACGTCTGTGCCGGCTCGCCGTCCCGGCCGGCGGCGAGGGCACCGTCCAGGGCTGACGCGAACGGCGCGGCGCTGTCGCCGCTGCCGCTGCCGCTGTCGGAGCCGGACGCTCCGGGCAGCCGGGCCGGCGCCGCCGTCGTCAGGGGAGCTGTCATGAGTAGGCCTCCGCCTTGCTGGTCACGGCGCGGACGTAGTTCTGGGTCTCGGCGTACGGCGGTACGCCGCCGTAACGGCTCACCGCGCCGGGGCCGGCGTTGTACGCCGCCAGCGCGAGGGAGGTGGAGCCGAACTGGCTCTGCAGGCTGCTCAGGTACTGGGCGGCCCCGTTGATCGCCGACGACGGGTCGAGCGGGTTGACGCCGAGCCCCTGCGCGGTCGCCGGCATGAACTGCATGAGTCCCAGGGCGCCGGCCGGCGAGACGGCGCCGGCGTTGAAGCCCGACTCCTGCGACGCCACCGCGGCGAGCAGCGACGGCGCGACGCCGTAGCGCGCGCCGGCCTGCTGGAAGAGGTTGGCGTACGGGACGCCGGCCAGCGACGACGAACCGGCCGCGGTCGCCGGCACGGTCGTGTCGGGCAGGATCCGCCGGATCACCGCCGGCTTGCCGACCGACTGGACCTTGACCGTTTCGCCCTCCTGCGGCGCCGCGATCATGTTGCCGTTGCCGATGTACATGCCGACGTGGTCGATGCCGCCCTGTGAGCCGTTGGAGAAGAAGACGAGATCCCCGGGCCGCGCGTCGGCGAGTGAGGCCACCGCCCGGCCCGCGGTCGCCTGCTGGGCGGCGGTCCGGGGCAGGCTGATGCCCATGTCGGCGTAGACCCGCTGGGTCAGGCCGGAGCAGTCGAGGCCCTTGCCCGGGTCGGTACCCCCCCAGAGGTACGGGACCCCGAGGTACTTCTGCGCGTCGGCGACCACGCCGGCCTCCGACGCCGTGCCCGCCGTCCCGGTCGCTGCGGACCCGGTACCGGACAGCCCGGCGGCGGCCGCGGCGCTGGCCCAGTCGCCGGAGGTGGAGGGCGTCACCTGCGGCATGAACCGGGACTGGATCTCGGCGATCCGCGACTGGACCGCGCTCAGCCCGTCCACGGCACCTCGTCCCCGGTGAGTGCGCGACCCTCGGGCAGGGCGCGGCCGGCGCGGCCTGTGACGAGATCGTCCACGGCCTTCTCCTCGGCAGTCCGCTCGGCATGCAGGAGCGCCTCCCGGTGACGATCGCGCAACCGCTCGAGGCCCTTGGTGCGCTGCGCGGCCGCCGTCCACTGCGCCCGCACCGCCTCGGCCTGCTCAGCGGTGGCGATGGCGACCGAGCGGGCACCGGCGGCGTCCTCGGCCGCGGAGTGCATCGTCGCCATGACGGCGAGGAACGCACTCGCCGGGGCCGACGCCGGAACCCGGGACGTGGTGAGGGACTGCTCGCGGTCGGCGGCCCGGCGGTCGGCTTCCGTGGCCGTCCGCGCCGCCTCGGCCGCCGCCAGGGCGGCCGCCCGCTCCTGGGTGCGGCGGAGATCGAGCACCGGCTGCAGCCGGAAGGCGGCGCGCTTCACGCGGTGATCACGATCCGGTGCAGCCACTCCCACGCCTCGTGCGCGGCGGTGGACTCGCCGACGGGCTGCTGCAGGAAGGCGTCGATGGCGGGCGAGAGTTGGCGGGCGCGGTCGACCAGGGCGTCGCTGCCGGCCTGGTAGGCCCCGATCTCGATGAGCTCCTTGACGTCGCGCAGCGCGCCCATGAGCCGGCGCACCTCGCGGGCGTCGGCCATCTGCGGCGCGGGGACCACCGCGCCGGCAACGCGGGAGATGGACTCCAGGACGTCGATGGCGGGGAAGTGGCCGGTGGTGGCCAGCTTGCGGGTCAGCACGATGTGCCCGTCGAGAATGGAACGCGCGGTGTCGGCGATCGGCTCGTTGTGGTCGTCGCCCTCCACCAGCACGGTGTAGAGGCCGGTGATCGACCCGGTCGCGCCGGTACCTGCCTTCTCCAGCAGCTTCGGCATCATCGCGAACACGCTGGGCGGATAGCCGCGGGTCGCCGGCGGCTCGCCCGCCGACAGCCCGACCTCGCGCTGGGCCATCGCCGTGCGGGTGATCGAGTCCATGAGCAGCAGAACGTCGCGTCCCTGGTCGCGGAAGGCCTCGGCGATCCGGGTGGCGACGAAGGCCGCCTTCAGCCGCACCAGCGGTGGCTCGTCGGAGGTGGCGACGACGACGACGGTGCGCGCCATGCCCTCCGGGCCCAGGTTCTCCTCGAGGAACTCCCGCACCTCGCGGCCGCGCTCGCCGATCAGCCCGATGACCCGGACGTCGGCGTCGGTGCCGCGGGTGATCTGCGACAGCAGCGTCGACTTGCCGACGCCGGAGCCGGCGAAGATCCCGAGTCGCTGGCCCTTGCCGCAGGGCACGAGGGTGTCGAGCGCACGCACGCCGAACGTCAGCGGCTCATCCACGCGGGTGCGGGAGAGGGCGTGCGGCGTCTCGCTGGAGAGGTCGACCCAGGAGATGCCGGCGCCCAGCGGCCGGCCGCCGTCCACGGGGCGGCCGAGGCCGTCGAGCACGCGGCCCAGCAGTGCGTCACCGACCGGGACCTGCAGCGGCATCCCCGTGGCACGGACCCGGGCACCGGCGTGCACGCCGCCGAGGTCGCCGAGCGGCATGCAGGTCAGCCGGTCTCGGGAGACCGCGACCACCTCGGCCAGCAGCGGCCGGCGGCCGGGGTTGACCTCTACCAGGTCACCGACGCCGGCGACGATCCCCTCGACGGTGAGGGTCAGGCCCATGGCGCCGATCACCGAGCCGGTCACCTCGGGCCGTGCCGCGGCGCGGGCGCGCGGCAGCAGCTCGACGAGCGTCATGGGCGCAACACCGCCTGGACCCGCTCGAGCGCCGCGCCGATCTGGGCGTCGACGCGCTGCGAGCCGGTCTCGGCGACCGCGCCGGCCCGCTCGATGCGTTCGTCGCCGAGCACCGTCACGCTCTCGGGCAGCGCGGCCAGCGCCTCGGCCGGGATCTCGGCCAGGTCGTCGGGGTGCAGCCTGACGACGGCCGGGGCGTCGGCCGGGCAGAGCACCAGGGCGCGCCGGACGGCGTCGAGACCGGGGGAGGTGGCCAGTTGCAGCTCACGGCCCAGGACGTCCTCGACCAGCGTGGTGGCCGCGCCCAGGACCGAGTCCCGGACCTCCTCGGCCAGCGGCACCGCGGCCTCGTCGAGCCGGCGCACGGCGGCGCCCAGGGCCGCCGTCGCGGACGCCATCCGGCGCTCCCACCGGGCCTGGACCTCGGCGAGCCGCTCGGCCGCGGCACGCTCCGCCTCGGCCACCACGGACTCGGCGGCGGCGGTGCCCTCCGCGAAGCCGGCGGCGTAGCCCTCCGCGTGCGCGTGCTCGCGCAGCCGGGCCAGCTCCTCGGCGTAGACGTCGCCGAGCCGGAACGTCGTCCGGGGACCGTCCACCGGCTGGTCGGCGGCGCGGCGGATCGTCGTCCGCCGCTCGCTGACGGGTTCGGGCTGGACCTGTACCGCCGCCTCCCTCAGCGGAAGCCGCGGGCGGGCCAAGGCCTCCAGGTAGGAGGGCGCCTGCGCCGCGGAGGGGCCGCGCAGGAGCGCCGACTCAGGAGACGAACTCATCGTCCACTCCTCGCGACAGCGTCAGGACGCCCTGCTCCTCGAGGGTCCGGATGATGCCGACGACCTTGGCCTGCGCCTCCTCGACGGTGCGGGTGCGCACCGGGCCGAGCATCTCGATCTCCTCGGCGAGGTTCTCCGCCGCGCGCTCCGAGAGGTTGCGCTGGACCTTGTCGCGGACGTCGGACCGCACGCCCTTGAGTGCCGTGGCCAGGTCGTTGGCCTCGACCTCGCGCAGCACCTGCTGCAGGGAGCGGTCGTCGATCGTGACGATGTCCTCGAACACGAACATCTGCGAGCGGACCTGCTCGGCCAGCTCCGGGTCGCTGTTGTCCAGCCACTCCAGGATCGAGCGCTCGGTCGGCCGCGGGGACCGGTTGATGATCTCGACGAGGGTCTCGACGCCACCGACGGTGGTCATGTCCTGGTGCGCCAGCAGCGAGCCCATCCGGCGCTGCAGCTCTTCCTCGACCAGCCGGACCATCTCCGGGGAGGTGCGGTCCATGGTCGCGATCCGGTGCGCCACCTCGGCCTGCTGCTCCGGGGCGAAGCCTGAGAGCACCTCGGCGGACTGGGCGGCGGTCAAGTGCGCCAGCACGAGCGCGATCACCTGGGGGTGCTCGTCCTTGAGGAAGGTCACCAGCTGGCGGACGTCGGCATTGCGCAGGGACGCGAACGGCACCTCCGTGTAGACGACGTTCAGCCGGGACAGGATGCCCTCGGCCTTGTCCTCCCCGAGCCCGGCCGCCAGGATCTCGCGGGCGAAGTCGACGCCGCCGCGGCCGACGTACCGCTGGGCGGTCATCAGGCCGTGGAACTCGTTCATGACGCCGTCGACATCGTCGCCCTCGACCGAGCCGAGTCGCATGAGCTCGCGGGTGATCGCCTCGACCTCGCGGGGGCGCAGCTTGGCCAGCAGGATGCCGGCCTCCTCCTTGGTCATCTGGGCGAGGAAGACCGCGGCCTTGCGCAGCCCGGGGAGCTCCGCGCGCCCGGGCGTGGCGGCCGTGGTCGAAGGCAGGTTGGGCGGGGCCAGCCCGACGAGCTGCTCGACGGACGCGATGCTCACGACTGCTCCTCCCTGCGGACGGCGACGGCGGCGTTGACGACGGTGGTCATGACTTGGACTCGCTCAGCCAGCCGCGCAGCATCGCCGCGACCTCGTCCGGACGCTCGCTGACCATCGCGGAGATCTCCCCGCGGACCCGCTGGCGCTCCGCGGCCTCGAGCTCCAGCGCCTGGCGGTCGATGCTGCTGATCGGATCGTCGCGGGTGCTCTGGATCCGCAGCCGGTCCAGCTCCTGGATCATGTCGTCGGAGAGCTCGAGCGGCTCGTACTCCTCCTCGATCTCGCCGCGGCGGCGCGAGCGCAGCCACACCACGAGGATGACCAGGAGGATGCCCAGGCCGATGGCGCCGGTCTTGACCAGCGACCACATCTGGGCCTGCTGGTCGGCCTTCTTGGCCGCGGCGATGTCCGCGGCGGCCTGCTTGGCCGCGGAGGTGTCGAACGGCATCGCGGCGACCGTGATCGCGTCGCCGCGGGTGGTGTCCAGTCCGACCGCGTTGCCCACGAGGCTCTGGATCTGCTGGGGATTGATGTTGCCCGCGACGGTGCCGTCCATGACCACGGAGACCGTCAGCCGCTTGATCGCCCCGGGCGCGTCCTTGGTCGTCGTCGTGGTCTTGTCCACCGAGTTGTTGGTGGTCGAGGACGACTTGTCGTACGTGGAGTTGCCGCCGCTGCTGCCGGCCGTCCCGTTGGAGACGTTGCCGAGCACGCCGCCGACGGCGGTGCCGGTGCCGTTGTACTTCTCGCTGGTGGTGCTCTGCGAGACCGGCGGTGTGCCGTTGTTGTACGCGTAGGTCTCGGACGTGGAGTCCTTCTGCGACAGGTCGAGGTTCGCCTGGACCGACACCACCGCGTGGTTGGGGCCGACCACCCGGTCGAGGATCTGCTGGGCGCTGGCGGCCAGCCGGTTCCCGTAGTCCTGCTCCATCTGCGAACGGACGTCACCGGCTGCCGCCGTCAGACCGCTGCCGGCCGCGGAGAGGACCTGGCCCTGGGAGTCGGCGACGGTGACGTCGGTCGGCGACATCCCCTGGATGCTGGAGGAGACCAGGTTGGTCACCGCCTGGACCTGCTCGCCGGTGAGCTTGGTCCCGGCGGCGAGGTCGAGCAGCACGGACGCCGTCGGCTTCCCCTGGTCGGCGGTGAACACGGTGTCCTTCGGCATGGCGACGTGCACGACGGCCGCATTCACGCCGTGGATCGCCTGAAGGGTCTTCGCCAGCTCGCCCTCGACGGCGCGCTGGTAGGTCACCTGCTGCTGGAACTGGCTGGTCGTGATGCCCTGCTGGTCCAGCAGTGCGTAACCGGTGCCCTTCTGGGCCGGGAGCCCCTTGCCGCTCATGGTGAGACGCAGGTTGTAGACCTGGTCCTTGGGCACCATGATCGTCGCGCCGCCGTCGGCCAACTGGTACGAGACGCCCGAGCTGTTGAGCTGGTCGACGATCGCCGACGCGTCCGTGGCCGCGAGGTTGGAGAACAGCGGGGCGTAGGTCGGGGCGGTGATCCAGTTGAAGAAGAAGAACCCGCCGAGGACCAGCCCCAGGGCCAGAAGGCCGATGACGACCTTCTGGCCCAGGGAGATGGTCGACAGCACGGATTTGATCCGCGCCAGCGGCCCGGCGAGTGCAGCAGGCATCAGACCGGCATCCTCATGATCTCGTTGAAGGCGCTGACGGCCTGGTTCTTCAGGGCCACCACGGTCTGGGTCGCCAGCGAGGCCTCATTGCTGGCGATCATGTAGTCGGAGACGTCCCGGAGGTTGCCGGTGGCAGCCTGGGTGGCCAGGCTGTCGGCGGTGGACTGGGTGCTCTGCAACGAATCCAGCGAGCCGGCCAGGATCGATGCGAAGTCGCTGCCGCTGCTGCTCTGGACGCCCGTGGTACCGGTGGTTGCGGTGGTGCCCGCGACGCCGGAGATGCCGGAGAGGGTCGACAGGCCCGGGATCGAGATCGGGCCGATGGGCGAGGTCACGCTCCGCCCTTCCCGAGCTGCAGCGCCGCCTGGTAGGCCTGCGTCGCCCTGTCGATCACCGAGAGGTTCGCCTGGTAGCCCCGCTGCGCCATCATCATCTGGGTCATCTGGTCGCCGAGGTCGATGTCGGGGTACTTCACGTTCCCGTCCTTGTCGGCCAAGGGGTTGCCCGGCTCGTAGACGGTGCGGCCCTGGGCGCTGCCGAACTGCACACCGGCCACCTGGACGCCGCCCTCGCCCGACCCGTAGTCGACCGCCTGGGCCTGGACCATCCGCGCCTGGAAGGCCGGCTGGTCGGTCGACGTCGCGTTGTTGATGTTCGCGATGTTGTCCGAGACGGCATCGAGCCATTTGCGGTGCGTGACGAGCCCGGAGCCGGCGATGTTGAGGGAGTCGAAGATGCCGCTCATGTGGTCTTCAGCGCCGTGCGAAGGAGGCCGTACTTGGCGTCGAGGGCGTTGAGCGCCAACTGATACTGCAGCCCCGTCTGGGTGGCGCTGACCGTCTCCTCGTCCAGGTTGACGTTGTTGCCGTTGGTGTTCGTCGGCTCAAGTGACCTGGCCAGCGTTCCGGGGGAGGGGGTCGGCGTCTCGCCGTTCGCGAGGGCGCCCTGGAGCGCGGACTCGAAGTCGGTCCGGCCGGCCAGGAACCCCGGTGTGTTGACGTTGGCGATGTTGTCGGCGATGACGCGTTGCCGCTCCGAGAGCCCGGTGAGGGCCGCGTGCAGCGACTGGGTGGTGACGTCGGTGATCATGGTTCGGACCGCCGACGAGGCGGGCAGGACACGGTCGACCTCCGGGTACGCGGAAGGCACTCGTGAACGAGTGCGTGGTCCGCCGATCCGTGGCGAAAGCGGTGCTGTCCTTGCTCCTGCCTCATCGGCAGTCCGGTGGCGGACATTGACCAGTTGTCGCCCGTCCGGGTGGCTCGCGACGGTCCGCTGCGGCCCGAGGGGCCCGTGTGACCCGGGTGCTTGGCAGATGCTGTGCTGTTATACGGCGATCTCGGGTAAGGGGTGCCCACACGACGAGATCGGCGACCTCGCACACTTTCGGTGGGGAAAGCGAGCGAGATCGCCGATCTCGTCGGAAGCGCAGAGGGGGTCAGGCCCCCACGCCGATGGCCGTGGCCCGGCTGCGCGCGCGGTTCTCCAGCGCCGCGCGCCAGGCGCCGAGCCACTGCTCGACGCGGTGCTCGGTCAGGTGACCCGCGAGCACCTTCTCGCGCGCGGCGGCGGCCATCTCCCGCCGGCGGTCGGCGTCCTGCACGCCGGCGGCGATCCACTTGGCCCAGTCCTTGGGTGCGCGGGCCGGCAGGCCGAGCCCGAGCCGCTCGTACTCGGGGGTCCGCGCGCGCACGCTGTAGACGCCGCGGGCGGAGTACTCGAGCGGCTTCAGCCAGCTCTTGCACTCGTTGAACCGGTCGAACCGGAGCGGGGCGATCCCGACGTCGAACAACTCGCCCATCCGGGTCAGATACTCGCTGGGGTCGGTGTACCAGGGAACCTCGTCCGGCTCGACGGGTAGCCGCAGCCGCTCCCGGACGTTGAACTTCTGGCCGAGGACGACGAACCGGCTGCGGCCCTCCGTCCGGTCCAGGGCCTGCTGGAGGCCGGACCCCATCTCCTGCAGGTCGTAGGGGTGGTTGAGCACGTTCCCGGTCCAGCCGACGGTGACCACCTCGGGTGCGCGCTCGTACGCCGGCGGCAGTTCGGCGAAACGGCGGTGGATAGCGTTCTCGACGACGGCGCCGCGCCCGTGCGGGACGTACTCCTCGAGCAGCGCCGGCGTGGACGCTGTGACGAAATCCGCCTCGCGGGTGCACTCGAGCCCGTAGCGGGCCATGCCGCGGCGGATGAGCGCCTGGTGCCCGGAGTGGCCGTAGGGAACTGCGGAGAGCAGGTCGTCCATCTCCACGACGACCGCGACGCCCTTCGCCTGGAGGATGCGGATGCACTGCAGCATCTCCACCGTCTTCGGCAGCTGGATGACGACGACGTCGTGGCCGCGGGCGTCGACGTCGGTGACCACGGGCTGGCCGCCGTCGTCCGGGCGGTGGACCGTGGTGGTCAGGCCCCTGGTGATCGTGATCTCGACGTCGGCGCCCGACTCGAGGATCGCGCGTGCCGGTTCGGTGATCCGGTAGTAGAGCGGGCCGGCGGCGGCCGCGTGGGCCATCAGGACGCGCATGGGACAACCTTTCAGTGCTGCCGGACCGTGGTCGACCGCTCCGGGGGGGAGTACGCGACTGCACCGGCCGTCGGCGGGAGGTCTGCTCCCTCTGTCATCGGCAGCCGGACCGGCGGATCGGACCGCAGGGCGGGGCCGCCGTCAGAGGGCTGTGCCCCCAGAGGGGTGCCGTCAGAGGGCTTGATCGATGTACGCGGGGACCGGCCGCGCCGGGCCGTAGGACATCCGGGCCGCGACGTCCCGCTGCCGCTGCGACTGGGTGATGCGCTCGACCAGCCGCTCCGCGACGGCGAGCTGGTGCTGGAGCAGCCGGGCGGCGCGCTCGCGCAACTCCTCGGGCAGCGGTCCGAGCGAGGACGGCGGCACCCAGTCGGTGTTCCGGCGGCCCCAGGCGGCGATCTCGTCCGCGCGTTCGCGGGCGAGCACGTGCTCCGCCTCGAGGACCTGGCCCTCGAGGTCGTCCAGCACGGCGGGCCAGCCCGGCGGCGCCCCACCGTCGGCGTGGGACGGCTCAGGCGTGCTCACGTCCCGCTCGCCGCCAATGATGCGGCGGCCTCGCGCCAGGCGTCGCGCAGCGGCTCGACGATCATTCGGCAGTCACGCACGCGCCGGACGTCGCCCTTGAGGTTGGCCTTGATCAGCTCACCGAGCACCCAGCCGTAGAGCGCGGCCAGCCGAGGCCCGCCGTCCCAGACCTCCACCTGCAGGCTCGCGCGCAGCTCCATCACGATCTCCTGAGCGTGCATGAGCTGCTCCCCGGCCTGCTCCCTGTCGCCGTCGACGAGGGCCTGCTCGCCGCGCTCCAGGTCCAGTGCCAACCGGTCGTAGAGCATCACCAGGAGCTGCTGCGGCGAGGCGGTGGCGACCGAGGCGCTCATGTACCGGGCGCGGAGGGAAGCGGTGCTCATGGGGGAGTGTCTCCAGGGAGGGGCGGAACGTCAGGTGAACCGAGACGACGAGGACAGAGAGGGCTAGCCGCCGGTCGAGGTGGAGGACCAGGTCGGCAGGGAGTTGATCTGCGAGGTTAGCCAGGAGGACTGGTTCTTCAGGTTTCCCAGCGCCGTCTCCATCGCGGTGAACTGGCTGGTCAGGGTGCTCTGGCGCTGCTGGAGGCGCAGCGTCCAGTCATCGATCTGGGACTGGATGTCCTTGACCTGCGCGTCCTGGCTGTTGGCCAGGCTGGTGAGCATCCCGGTGGTCTTGTCGCTGGCGCGCTCGGCCAGCACGGACAGCCGCGCGGCGATCCCGTCGGTGTCGATCGAGTCGTCGGGCGTGTTGGCGATGCCGTCGGCGCCGTTCCCGGTGACCCCGCCCACGATGGTCTGCGCGAGGGTGGGGTCCGAGCTGAGGGCGCTGCTGAACTTCGCCGAGTCGAAGACGATGGCGCCGTACCTGTCCAGGGAGATGCCGACCTGGGCGGGCGACTTGCCGATCCGTGCCGGTGTGCCGGCCGGCGCGGTGGGGTCGCCGCCCACGGCCCCCGAGATCTGGTCCAGGATCTGGTTGGCGAGGCTGGTGACCGACCAGTTGCCCTTGAGGACGGCGTCGGTGCCGTTGTTGGCGTCGGTGTACTT
>JAODNJ010000158.1 GCA_025465155.1 Frankiales bacterium | reverse complement strand
GACGGTGGCAGCGGCGGCGGGGGAAGCGTCATCCGCTGCTGGTCGCCGCGCTGGTCCCGATGCTGCTGGCGACCGTCGCGTGGATCCTGTGGGAGAGCCCGCTGCTCGCCGTCCGCACCGTGCAGGTCGACGGCACGCGGACGCTGACCGCCACGGACGTGCGGAACGCGGCGGGTCTCTCCGCCGGCACCCCGCTGCTGAAGGTCGACGTCGCCGCGGCCGAAGCGCGGGTGCGCCGGCTGCCGCAGGTGTCCTCCGCGCAGGTCGCCCGCGGGTGGCCGGACCGCGTGGTCGTCACCGTCGTGGAGCGGGTGCCGGTCGCCGTCGTCGACCGGGACGGTCGGAGCTTCCTCGCCGACGCCTCCGGGGCGCTGTTCGAGGCGGTGACCGGCGACCCGCCGCGCGGTGTCGTTCCCCTCGCCGTGCCGCATGCGCGCCCGCACGATGCGGCGACCGCCGCCGGGCTGGCGGCCATCTCGGCGCTGCCGGCGTCGGTCCGGTCCCAGGCCGCGTCGGTCTCGGCCACCACGGGCGAGGACGTGACGCTGCGCCTGACCGACGGCACCACCGTCGTCTGGGGGAGCGGCGACCAGTCCGGGGCCAAGGCCGCGGCGCTCGCCGGTCTGCTCGAGCAGATCGGCAGGAACGCGCTCCAGGGCGCGGGAACCATCGACGTCAGCGCCCCCGCCGCCGTCGTCCTCCGCTGACGAGAGTGTCCTCGTCGTGCGCTGCGGTTGCGCAGGGTGGCCCGGCGGCTCCGAACGCCGCTGACGGACCCCGTGGACGGACCCCGTGAACGACACGCCCGCATACGCGACACGCCCGGCACGCCGAACGGGTTTTTGTGAGTTGTCCGGTACCGGCGCGCCGGTCCTTCGACCCGGGCATGAGACGTTTCCGGGGCGGGTCGTCACACTTCGTGAGGTAGATGTGACGAACGGGTCCGGCGGGATGGGTGAGAGTCGCTGACACCGACACGCCGACCCCTGGAGGGTGTTTGTGTCGCCCTCTCCGACCCACCTAACTTCGTCCGCGTCGACCTGGTTGACATAACTGTAAGGCTCTACTTGAGGATGAGGGTCCAGTTGGGGAGCGCCGCATGACACCTCCGCACAACTATCTAGCGGTCATCAAGGTCGTCGGCATCGGCGGCGGCGGGGTGAACGCGGTCAACCGCATGATCGAAGTCGGCCTCAAGGGGGTCGAGTTCATCGCCATCAACACCGACGCGCAGGCGCTGCTGATGAGCGACGCCGACGTGAAGCTCGACGTCGGCCGTGAGCTGACCCGCGGCCTGGGCGCCGGCGCGCAGCCGGACGTGGGCCGTCAGGCCGCAGAGGACCACCGCGAGGAGATCGAAGAGGTGCTCAAGGGCGCCGACATGGTCTTCGTCACCGCGGGGGAGGGCGGCGGCACGGGCACCGGCGGTGCGCCGGTCGTCGCCTCGATCGCCCGCAAGCTCGGAGCCCTCACGATCGGCGTCGTCACCCGCCCGTTCGCCTTCGAGGGCAAGCGGCGCGCGGTGCAGGCGGAGTCGGGCATCGACGAGCTGCGCAACGAGTGCGACACGCTGATCGTCATCCCGAACGACCGGCTGCTGCAGCTGGGCGACCGGAACGTCAGCGTGATGGACGCCTTCCGCACCGCCGACCAGGTGCTCCTGTCAGGTGTCCAGGGCATCACCGACCTCATCACGACGCCGGGTCTGATCAACCTGGACTTCGCAGATGTGAAGTCGGTCATGTCCGGGGCCGGTTCGGCGCTCATGGGCATCGGCAGCGCCCGCGGCGACAACCGCGCGCTGCTGGCCGCCGAGCAGGCCATCGCCAGCCCGCTGCTGGAGGCCTCGATGGAGGGCGCCCACGGTGTCCTGCTGTCGATCTCGGGCGGGTCGGACCTCGGCCTGTTCGAGATCAACGAGGCCGCCTCCCTGGTCTCGGACGCCGCCCACGCCGACGCCAACATCATCTTCGGCGCCGTCATCGACGACGCCCTGGGTGACGAGGTGCGGGTGACCGTCATCGCCGCCGGGTTCGACAGCGGGCGGCCCAGCGTCCGCAGGGACGCCGGGAGCGCGACGGTCGCCGGTTCCGGTCCGTCGGGTGCCGCCGGGGTGGCCGGGCTGCCTCAGGGGTTGCCGCACCGTGCGCCGGTCACTCCGCCCACCCCGGTACCCGCGGGGACGGGGGAGCGGCTGGTCGGCCAGCCCGCACGCCCCGCGCCCTCGGCCCCTGCCGCTCCGCCGGTCCCGCCGGCGACCGGGCGGCCGGCGAACGGTGGCGGGATCACCGTGCCGCCCCTGCCGCCGATCGCGACACCCGTCGCGGGCAGCCGCCGGCCGCTGTCGAGCGAGGACTTCGAGGAGGAGCTCGACATCCCCGAGTTCCTCCGGTCCCAGTAAGAGGGCCACCCTTCCCCCAGGACTCGCAGGCTCGCCCTGGGTCCCAGAAGTGTGGCCATCCCTCCTCTGCATCGGAAGGCACCGTGAGATCCGAATCGGCCGCCCCTCCGGCGGTGCGACCCCGCCGGGTCGTCACCGACCGGCGGGGCGGCCGCTCGCGGGCGCCGTACGACACCTTCAACCTGGGTGACCACGTCGGGGACGACCCCGCCGACGTCGCCGGCAACCGGCGGCGGCTGGCCGGCGAGCTCCGCGTGCCGGAGGACCGGCTGGTCTGGATGTCCCAGGTCCACGGCTCGGGTGTGGCGATCATCGAGGACTCCGACGAGAACCCGGTGGCCGGCGTCGACGCGCTGGTCACCTCCGCGCCCGGCCTGGTGCTCTGTGTGCTGGCGGCCGACTGCGTGCCCGTCCTGCTGGCCGATCCGGTCGCCGGTGTGGTCGCCGCGGTGCACGCCGGCAGGGAGGGCGTGCGGCGCGGCGTCGTGCCCGCGGCGCTGGCCGCGATGACCCGGCTCGGTGCGCGCCCGGCCGACGTCGAGGCGCTGCTGGGCCCGGCGGTCTGCGGGCTGGACTACGAGGTGCCGGCCGCCATGCAGGCCGAGGTGGCGCGGGTCGCGCCGGCCAGTGCGGTGCGCACCCGGAAGGGCACGCCCGGGCTGGACCTGCGGGCGGGCATCGCCGAGGTCCTGAAGGGGGCCGGCGTCCGGCAGGTCGTGCACGACCCCCGCTGCACGGTCGAGGACCGGCTGCTGTTCTCCCACCGGCGCGACGGCGTCACGGGGCGCCAGGCCGCCGTCGTCTGGCTGGGCTGACGCGGTGCCTCCCGCCCGGCTGCGAGACTCTGTGCCCGTGCATCGGCTGGAGGAGAACCTGAGCGCCGTCCGGGCGCGGATCGCCGCGGCGGAGCGCGCTGCCGGGCGCGCACCCGGCTCGGTGTCCCTGCTCGCGGTCAGCAAGACCTTTCCGGCCGGCGACGTCCGCGACGTGGCCGGGCTCGGTCAGCGCGACTTCGGCGAGAACCGGGTCCAGGAACTGCTCGCGAAGGCCGGCGAGCTGACCGACCTGCCGCTGCGCTGGCATGTCGTCGGCCAGCTGCAGCGGAACAAGGCCGTCGCCGTGGCCCGGCTCGGCGCGGTGGTGCACTCGGTGGACCGGGCCCCGCTGGCCCAGGCCCTCGGCCGCGCGGGGGAGCGGGAAGGGCGGCCGGTCGAGATCCTGCTGCAGGTGGATCTCGGCGGCCCGGCCGGCGAGGGGGCGGCCCGCGGCGGCGCCGACCCGGCGGACCTGCCGGCGCTGGCGGACACGGTCGCGGCGCTCCCCGGCGTGCTGCTCCGCGGGCTGATGGCCGTGGCCCCGAGGGGCCAGGAGCCCGGGCCCGCGTTCGCCCGCCTCGCGGCCCTGGCCGAGCGGATCCGCGGCGACCACCCGGCCGCTACCGTGCTCTCTGCGGGCATGAGCGGCGACCTGGAAGAAGCCGTCGCGGCCGGCGCGACGCTCGTGCGTGTCGGAACCGCGATCTTCGGAGCCCGGCCCCTACCCTGCCGACAGGCTAGGAGAACACCAGCCACACGAGTCACACCGGTCACTGGGGCCACGGACGCGCCCGGGTGACCCGGCACGATTCGACGCGACGCTGGGAATCGCCAGCAGAGGGGGAGGTCCCGTGGCCGGAACCATGCGCAGGATGGGCATCTACCTGGGGCTCGTCGAGGACGACGACGCCCGCGGCTACGGCCGCTACGACGCCCGGCAGGGCGACTACGCAGAACACGCGGACGACCGTCGCCACGGGCGGTACCTGCCGGAGGACGCCTACGACGAGCAGTACGACGAGTACGAGAAGCCCGGCGTCCATCCGGCGCCCTACGGCGGCCCGGGATACCCCGAGGAGCGGGACGGCGAGCGGGCTCCCGTGGCGCGCGACCCCGAGTCCGTGCAGGTGCGCCGCGCCGTTCCGGCCCGGCCGATCGGCCTCGCGCCGGCGCCCGCCTCCTCCTCGTCGACCTCCGTCCGCGCCGGCGGTGCCGGCGCGGGAGTCGGGGGTGGCCCCGCGGGCGCGGCCGCTGCCGGACTGGCCGTGCGGGAGCCCGCTCCCGAGCCCCCGCCGGCACCCGCCGCGAAGCCCTACCGGATCACCACCGTGCACCCCCGGACCTACAACGAGGCTCGGACCATCGGGGAGCGTTATCGCGAGGGTTGCCCGGTCATCATGAACCTCACCGAGCTCGACGACGCAGACGCGAAACGGCTCGTCGACTTCGCCGCCGGTCTGATCTTCGGGCTACACGGTAGTATCGAGCGCGTCACGGCGAAGGTGTTCCTGCTCAGTCCGCAGGACGTCGACGTGACGGCCGAGGACAAGGCGCGGATCCGCGAAGGCGGCTTCTTCAACCAGTCCTGAGGCGCACCCGGAACGGCACGCACAGTGCCCTGGACGAGCGAGGACCGTGGCTCTCTTCTGGCAGATCGTGTCATCGGTCCTGCTCGTCTTCCTCATCCTCCTGTTCGCGCGGTTCGTCATCGACTGGGTCATGGTCCTGGCGCGGGGGTGGCGTCCGCACGGCTTCGTGGCCGCGGGTCTCGAGGTGGTCTACGCGACCACCGACCCCCCGCTGAAGGCACTGCGGAAGGTCATTCCGCCCCTGAACCTGGGAACCGTTCGTCTGGACCTCGGGTTTATGGTGCTTCTCATCGCCGTCTACATCCTGCGCGCCGTCGCGACGACTCTCGCGAACACCGCATGACCCGACACCCCGTGACCACAGACTTCCCCGGGGGTAGCGCCGCTGGACGGGCGTGCTCCCCCGCCGCTCGACCGAGAACGTCCCTGTTCCCGCCGTCCGACCCGAGGTGAGCCCGTTGCCACTCACGCCTGCCGACGTGCACAACGTCGTCTTCAAGAAGCCGCCGATCGGAAAACGCGGTTACGACGAGGACGAGGTGGACGCCTTCCTCGACGTGGTGGAGGGCGAGCTGTCGCGGCTCATCGAGGAGAACAACGAGCTGCGCGCCGGTGGCCGCGCGGTTCCGCAGGAGCGTCCGGAGCCCGCGCCGGCCGCCGCGGCCGCGCCTCCGCCGCCGGTCGCGGCGCAGGGGCGTGAGGACGACAGCGCCCGCGCCTCGCGGATGCTGGCCCTGGCCACCGAGACGGCGGACCGCTACGTCAACGAGGCCAAGACCCAGGCCGAGCAGATGATCAGCAGCGCCAAGAACACCAGCGACCGGCTGCTCAACGATGCCCGGACCAAGAGCGAGCAGATGGTCTCCGAGTCCAAGCACCGGGCCGACACCACGCTGGGAGATGCGCGCACCCGCGCCGAGACGATGGAGCGCGAGGCCCGCGCCAAGGCCGCTGCTCTCGACCAGGATGCCGAGCGCCGGCACACCGAGGTCATGGGCACGCTGGAGGAGAAGCGCAGCAGCCTCGAGCGCAAGATCGAGGAGCTGCGCACCTTCGAGCGCGAGTACCGCACCCGCCTGCGGTCCTACCTCGAGTCGCACCTGCGGGACCTCGACAGCCGCGGGTCCGCGGAGCCGGCGTCCAACTCGCGCCAGACCCAGCACGCCCCGGCCTGAGCCTCTGCCGTTCGCGCAGCGCCAGGGCCCCCGGACCGCCGTCCGGGGGCCCTTGCGTATCCCCGGCGGCGGGGCGCGTCGTCGGCCGGGACGCCAGGTGCTTCACCGGCCCCCTAGAGTCTCTGCGTGATCGTGGCTGCCGCCCTGCTGGTGCTCGTGGCGCTCGGCCTGTTCATCGGCGGGATCGCGACAGGCCTCACGGCGCTCTACTGGGCGTGCGT
>JAODNJ010000131.1 GCA_025465155.1 Frankiales bacterium | reverse complement strand
CCGCGGCGGTCGTCTGCGTGTTCGAGCCGATGAGAACGCCGTCGACGTAGAACCGCAGGCCGGTGCCGGGGGAGAAGGTGCCGGTCGCCAGGTGCCAGGCGCCGTCGTTGTAGGCCGCCGGCGTGCTCACCGTGTAGTAGCCGCTGTTGTAGACGCCGAAGGTGAGCGTGCCGCCGTTGGTCATGAAGATGTGCCGGTCGTAGCTGGTGGACTGGGCGCCGTTCGCCGCCGCACCGAAGCCGATCAGCTTGCCGCCGGCGGTCGTCGTCGTGGCGAACCAGAGCTGCACGCTGAACCACTGCGGGTTGGTCCACGCCTGCGACGTCCAGACCTGGCCGGTGGAGCCGTCGAGCTGGGTCGCGTCGAGCACGTTGGTGCCGCAGTTCGGGCCGCCGACGGGGTGGCTCACGCCGGTGCCCGCGTACGTGCCGCTGTCCGTCGCGCCGGTCGAGCCGGCGTTCGCCGCGGTGGTCCCGGCGGCCTCCGCCAAGGGCAGGTTCACGGCAGCGGCCGAGCCGTTCGGGCCGGCGGCGGCCGCGCAGGTCCAGGGCCCGGCGCCGTACTGGGCCGCGATCTCCGCGCCCGACAGCGCCGTGGGAAAGACGGCGGCGTGAGCGACGGCCCCCATGAAGAAGGAGCTCGTGGGGGCGTTCGGCCACCCACCCAGGCTGTCGTAGCCGATCCGCCAGTAGCCGGAGTAGCTCTGGGCGGTTTTCGCGGTGGCGTCGCGGGCGACCTGCACGCCGTCGACGTAGAGCGTCATGCCGGCGGAGCCGGAGAAGGTCGCGGTCGCCAGATGCCACGCACCGTCGTTGTACGCGGCCGCGCTGGTCACCGCGCGGGTGCTGCCGTCGTAGACGCCGAACGCCAGCCGGCCGCTGTTGAGCATGTAGATGTGCCGGTCGTAGCTGCCGGAGGCGCCGGTGGAGCTGCTGCCGAAGCCCATCAGCTTGCCGCCGCTGGTCGTGGAGGTGGCGAACCAGAGCTGCTCGGTGAACGTCGTCGGGTTGCTCACCGCGTTGTTCGCCGAGATCGCGCCGGCCACGCCGTCCAGCCACGTGGCGGACTGCTGGCCGACGGCGCAGCGTGGCCCGCGGGCGATGCCGTAGGAGACGCCGGTCGCGGTGAAGGTGGCGTTGGCCGCGGCTCCCGCCGTCCCCTTGTTGACCGCCGTCGGCCCGGCGGTCTCCTGCAGCGGGTAGTACTGCGTGGCCCCGGCCGCACCGGCCGCGTTCCCGCAGCTGAAGTAGGTGCCCGCTGCCAGGCTGCTGGCGGGCGTGGGGCTGATCGAGGAGAACACCGCTCGCGCACCGGCCGCGCCCGGGAGCCCGGCGAGCAGGAGGGTGAGGGCGGCCGGCGCCAGGACGCGGGCAGCCCCGCGGCAGGTCCGGCGTGGCCGCAGGCGGTACGGGGCGCAGGCCCTGGTCCGGCGGGCCGGTGTCGCGGCCGTCACCGGCGACCCGGAGCCTCCGGACGTCGGGTCCGGCGGCGGGGCGTCGTTCTCGGGGCCGCGGTGCAGCAGGGCCAGCCCGACCAGCGCCGCCAGCCCGGCGCCGCCGAGCAACAGCGGTCCGGTCCGGCCCTCGGCCGACCACACGACCGGCAGCCCGAGGAAGGGCAGCCGCAGGGTGCCGACGCCGTGCACGGAGGTGGCCGGCACGAGTGAGCTGTCCGCCTGCGGATTCGCATCGCCGCGCAACCGCAGGCCGGCCGCCTCGACGCGGGCGACCCGGTGCATCCGGAGAGCGCCGGGGGCATCCGGGTCGTCGGCGAGCACGATCTGGCCGGCGGTGAGCCGGGCGGCGTCCACCGGACGGACGACGACGACGTCGCCCGGCGCCAGCGTGGGTGCCATCGACCCGCTCATGACGACGCTGGTCTGCCAGCCGGCCAGCCGGGGGAGGACGGTGACGGCGATCAGCAGGACGACAGTGGCCAGCACGAACCGGGCAACCGTGCTGACCACGAGGGCCGGCCAGGTCTGCCGCCAGGATGCCGGTCGGGTCGCCGGCGCGAGAGCGGTCACGTGTTCTGCGCCTGCCAGGTGAAGGCGACGGCGGCGGAGCCGGTCTGCACGGAGGCGGGCGCGCTCGAGGACATGCTGTAGGTGAGCTGGTAGGTCCGCGTCTCGCCGGACGTGCCGGCCGTCGTCCAGGCGGTGACCCCGGAGCCGTAGGTGGTGGGGAACGCCGCCAGCGTGCCGGTGTACACGGTGGATTCGGGGGTGAAGGCGCCGCAGCCGGACCGGCCGCCCCCCGTGCCGGCCAGCACGGTGAGGTTCAGGTAGCTGCTCAGGGACTTCGTGGTGGATCGGCCGGTCCCGTAGAGCCTGACCAGCGCGGGGACCGAACCGGTAGAGGTGACGGTGAGGCAGCGGGTGGCGGCCGCGCCGGGCTTGAGCCCGGTGGTGGAGAAGAGCGCGGTGCCCGCGTCGTCGTCGGTGATGGCCACCGTGCCCGTGCCGAAGGTGGTGCTGAACGGGTAGGTCGTCACGCTGAAGGTGGCGTAGGCGGTCTGCCACACGAGAGCCGTGGCCAGGATGAGCGCGGCCCCGCCCGACACGGCGAGCGAGAGCCGCCGCGCGCGGCGGCTGGGGCGTCCAGGGCGGGGAAGTGCCCGTCGCATGCTCGGTCTCCGGTCGGTCGCGGTGCGGGGCCGCGCTCGGCTCCCGCGCGAGTTGCCGATCAAATCTAGGAACGTTTGGTGATGGCGCGAAGACTTTCAGTGATGAGGCCACTCGAAGGGGCGAGGCTCCGCCACCCGGTCGGGCGCCCAGGACGGGGGGAACCGACGACGGTCGCAGGGCCGGGTCATCATCGAACGGGCACGGCCATGGGGGACGTTGCCGGTGAGGATCCAGCCGGGGAGGTGCGGGTCGTGCGACGGGAGGCGAGCGTCCTGCATCTCGACCTCGACGCCTTCTTCGCCGCGGTCGAGCAGCGCGACAAGCCCTCCCTGCGCGGACGGCCCGTGGTCGTCGGCGGCGTCGGCGGGCGGGGCGTCGTCGCGACGGCGTCCTACGAGGCGCGGGCCTTCGGTGCCCGCTCCGCCATGTCGACCGCCGAGGCGCGGCGCCGCTGCCCGCCCGGGACCGCGTTCCTGGGCGGCCGGTTCGCCGCCTATCGGCGGACGTCGGACGTCGTCATGGCGCTGCTCCGGGAGCTGTCCCCCCTCGTCGAGCCGGCGTCGCTGGACGAGGCGTACGTGGATCTGGCCGCGGGGCAGGGGCACGATCTCTCCGTCGACGGCGTGACGGCGCTGGCCCGCTCGCTCAAGGAGCGGATCGCGGCGGCCACGGGCGGCGTGACGGGGTCGGTCGGCGTCGGCACGTCGAAGCTGATGGCCAAGATCGGGTCGGACCTGCAGAAGCCGGACGGTCTCGTCGTCGTCCCGCCCGGCGAGGAGCTCGCGGTGCTGCACCCGCTGCCGGTGACCCGGCTGGGCGGTGTGGGCCCGGCGACGGCGGAGCGGTTGCACCAGGTCGGCGTCCGGACGGTCGCCGACCTGGCGGCCAAGTCGCTCCCCGATCTCGTGGCCCTGGCCGGCCGGGCGCACGGGTCCGGTCTGTACGCGCTGGCACGGGCCGAGGACGACCGCGCGGTGGTACCCGACCGCGAGGTCAAGTCGGTGTCGGCCGAGGAGACCTTCGAGCGCGACCTGACCGACCTGGTCGTCCTCGGCCGGGAGATCGACGCAATGGCGACCAGGGTCGGCCGCCGGCTGCGGGCCTCGGCGTACTCGGGTCGGACGGTGACCCTGAAGGTGCGCCGCTACGACTTCACGACGGTGACCCGTTCGCTGACCCTGCCGCAGCCGACCGACGACGCGCGCCAGATCGCCTCGGTGGCCCGCCGGCTGCTCACTCAGGCCGGCACCGAGGGAGGCCTGCGGCTGCTCGGCGTCGGGGTCTCGGGACTGTCGGTCTACGCGCAGGGTGACCTGTTCGCGGCCGGGTCGGAACCCGGGACGGAAGCGACCACGGAGGAGGACACCCCGGCCGACGAGGCGGCACAGGCCGTGCCCGCACCGGCTGCGGGCGCGCGGTGGTGGCCGGGGCAGGATGTGCGGCACGAGGACCTCGGTGCCGGCTGGGTGTGGGGCCGCGGACTCGGCCGGGTGACCGTCCGCTTCGAGGGGCCGCTCACCGGGCCCGGGTCGGTGCGCACCCTGGCCGCGGACGATCCGCTGCTCTCGCCGGGGGACCCGCCGGACTGGCGGCCCGCCGGGGAGACGACGACCGGGGAGACGACGACCGGGGAGACGACGGCCGAGGAGGTGCGGTGACGGAGCCCAGCACGTGGATACGGATGACCCGGGAGGACCCCGGGCACTCGGCCGCCTACGTGGAGCGGTTCCGGGCCATGGCCGCCGGCGGCGCCGACCTGGCGGGCGAGGCGCGCCTGGTGGACACGTTCCTGCCGCGCAACGCCCGGGTCCTGGACGCCGGCTGCGGCCCGGGCCGGGTGGGCGCGTTCCTGTTCGAGGCGGGGCACGACGTCGTCGGCGTGGACGTCGACCCGGTGCTGATCGCCGCGGCGGAGGAGGACCACCCCGGCGCGAGATGGCTGGTCGGTGACCTCGCCGAGCTGGACCTCCCGGCGCGGGGCATCCCCGACCCGTTCGACGGCATCGTGTGTGCGGGCAACGTGATGACGTTCCTGGCGCCCGCGACCCGGGTGGAGGTGCTGCAACGGCTCCGTGCCCACGTGGCCGCCGACGGGCGGGCGGCGATCGGCTTCGGGGCCGGCCGGGACTACGACTTCGACGAGTTCCTGGCCGACGCAGAGATCGCCGGCTGGGCTCCGGACCTGCTGCTGGCAACCTGGGACCTGCGGCCCTTCACCGGGGAGTCGCGCTTCCTGGTCGCCCTCCTGCGCCCGGTCTGAGCTGCCCGGAGCCCCGCCAGAACGGGTCGGGGGGCCGGCGGGGTCCGAAGGAGATCACGCGGAGCCCGGCCGGTCCGGTGACCGGGCTCCGCGGACCCTCCTGCACCCGGTCAGTGGCGGCCAGAGGAAGAGGCGCCGACCGGGAGGCCGCTGCGGAGTGCCGGGGCGAGGGGAACCGGGTCGAGGAGTGCCGGGTCGCGGAGTGCCCGGTCGAGGGGAACCGCGTCGACGAGTGCACCGGCGACCGGCTCGGCGAACGATTCCGCCGCCGGCGGCAGCCGCACCCACGCGTGCTGGCCGATCCGTTCCCGCGGGCGGCTCCGGGCCTCGATCCTGTGCCACATGGGTGCCTCCTCGCTCGCGCGGCCTGGTGACGAACCGCCGGATCCGAGCCTGGACGACGGGGTTACGAGCCCGCTGGGAGGGGCGTGTCAGTAGCCGAGGAGCCCTACCGCTCGCCCAGCCCCGTCGGTCGGCACCGTCACGGGCCTCCCGAGAGGGCATAGGAGCGGTAGCGGTCCCCCTGGCGCAGGTACAGCACCATCGCGCACGGTGCACCTGTCGCACGCAGGTGCGGGCTCGCCGGATGCCCGTACAGCGGCTGCCACAGGGGACCTCGCGCCAGCTGCTGGAAGGGGGACGCGCCGACGACGACCTCCGCCCCGTCGGCCGGGACGAGGCCTCCCCGGTGGTAGTCACGGCCGCAGAAGTGGATCCGGGGCGGTGACGACCACGGCGCGAGGGTGTGGAAGAACAGCACCGAGCGTCCCTCGATGATCAGCGCGGCGACCAGCACGAACGTCGCGAGTCCCGTCACCACGACGGCACGGACCCGCCTGCGTGACACGGCCGGGCGCACCGCCCGACGCGGGACCGGGATGGTCACAGCGAGACCGCGCGGTTCGGCACGACCTCATGCTCGCGCCCCGACCGGTGCGAGATC
>JAODNJ010000125.1 GCA_025465155.1 Frankiales bacterium | reverse complement strand
CCTGGTGGTCGGCGGTCCGGAGCTGCTGGCCCAGCTGGCCGAGCGGTGCGGCCTGCGTCCGCACCGCTCCGAACTCAGCGTCGAGGCGACCACGGCGAACGAGTTCGAGTGCGCCACACTCGGCATCCGCAGCGGCGCAACGACCTTCCTCGTGAGCACGGTCGTGCGCGATGCGGACGATGTGCCGCTGGCCTTCCTCCGGTCGGTCGTGCGCAGCGATCACTTCCGATTCACGGCCACGGTGGTCCACGACCTCGAGGGCCGGTCCTCGGCGGAGTCCGGATCACCGAGCTAGGTGTACTGACCGGGTTGCAGCGACAGCGCCGCCTCCCGTCCCGGCGGGCGGACCGAGGGCTGTCGCCCCGACCACGGACGGTCCGTGCCTCGCTCGTGCTCGTCATCCATGCGGGTCGGCCGCGCACCGGTGAACCGGGCCCTGTCGTCAGGTCTGTACGGACACGACCTGACGAAGGGACTGCACGTGACCGTCGCACCGACCCGCAAGCCCCCTGCCCCGCTGGGCTGGGTCCTCGCCGTCACCGCTGTGGCGGCGCTGGTGGTGGCGCTCGACCAGCTCGTGGTGGCCACCGCCCTTCAGACCATCCAGCGGGATCTCCGGGCGTCGATGGCCGGCCTGGAGTGGACGGTCAACGCCTTCAGCCTCAGCTTCGCCGCCCTGATGATCCCCGCCGCCGAACTCGGCGACCGGATCGGCCGCAAACGCGCCTACCTGCTCGGGCTGATCGTCTTCGCGCTCGCGTCCGCGGCCTGCGCGCTCGCGCCGAACATCGGGCTGCTCATCACCGCGCGGGTGATCCAGGGCGCCGGTGGAGCCCTGATCTCACCGGCCGCGCTGGCTCTGCTCACCGCGGCGACTCCGCCGCACAAGCGCGGCGCCGTCATGGGGATCTACGCCGCGGTCATGGGGCTGGCCGTCGTCGGCGGCCCCCTGGTCGGCGGCCTCGTGACCGAGGGGCTTGCGTGGCAGTGGATCTTCTGGATCAACGTACCGGTGATCGCGCTGGTGCTGCCGCTGACGCACGCCAAGCTGACGGAGACGAAGGGCGCCCCGGTGCGTCCTGACATCCCCGGTCTGGTGCTCGCCGCCGCCTCGATGTTCTGCATCGTGTGGGCACTGGTCCGCTCGGGTCCCGCGGGTTGGGGCACCGGTGAAGTCCTGGGCACCCTGGTCGGCGGTCTGGTCCTCCTGGCCGCGTTCGTCGCCTGGGAGCTCCGCGCCCCGCAGCCGATGATCCCGATGCGGCTTTTCACGATGCCCGCGTTCACCGCCGGCAACGTGTCGGCGCTGCTGCTGACCGCCTCGCTGTTCAGCACCGTGTTCTTCCTCGCGCAGTATCTGCAGATGTCGCTCGGGAATTCGCCCCTCGGATCCGGTGTGCGGTTCCTGCCGTGGACCGTCGCGCTCTTCGTGATCGCCCCGATCGCCGGGAGGCTGCAGGATCGGATCGGCCCGCGCTGGCTGATCTCCGTCGGTCTCTTCCTGCAAGGTGTCGGGCTGTTGTGGGTTGCCGTCGAGGCCCAGAGACACGACGGCTACCCATCGTCGGTCGCCGCCCTGGTCGTCTCCGGGATCGGCACGTCGATGGCGATGCCCGCCCAGCAGAGTGCGGTCATGGCATCGGTACCCACGGCCTCGATGAGCAAGGCGGCGGGCACCTTCAGCGCCGTCCGCCAGGTGGGAGGCGTGCTCGGGATCGCGATCCTGGCTGCCGTGTTCGCCGCCCACGGCAGCGACCGCTCCCCGCGGGAGTTCGCTGACGGCTTCGCGGCCGCCATGGTCGCCGCCGCGATCCTCGCCCTCCTCGGGGCCGCCTCCGGGCTGCTTGCACCGGGGCGCCGCCCCGCGCACACCCGTCCGCGCACCGTCGAGCCGACCGGTGACCCCGCCCGGGAGGAACTCGGTGTCGGCTGAGCGCCGCGAGTCGGGCGAGGAGTTCGCCCGGCTCGCGGAGCCGTACCGCCGCGAGCTCCTGGCGCACTGCTACCGGATGCTCGGGTCGCTGCACGACGCGGAGGACCTGGTCCAGGAGACCCTCCTGCGCGCCTGGCGGGGCTACGGCACCTTCGACGGGCGGTCGTCGGTCCGCACGTGGCTCTACCGCATCGCCACGAACGCCTGTCTCTCGGCGCTCCGGTCCAGTTCCCGGCGTGTCCTCCCGTCGGACCTGCGGGGAGCGATCGACGATCCCGAGACGGCCGACCTCACGAGAGTGGACTCGGTGCCCTGGCTGGACCCGATCCCCACGAATCAGGTCCTCGACCACCCCGGTGACCCCGCCACGATCGTGGCCGTCCGTGACAGCACCCGGCTGGCCCTCGTTTCCGCGTTCCAGCGGCTCCCCGCCCGGCAGAGAGCGGTCCTCATCCTCGTGGAGGTCGTCGGCTTCCGCCCCGCCGAGGCCGCCGGGCTCCTCGGCGTCACCACGACCGCGGCGCGAAGCCTGCTGCAGCGAGCCCGCGAGACCCTCGCCGGCACCGGCCCCACGCGGGACCAGGCACCCATGGTCTCCGCCGTCGGCAACACGATCCTGCGGCGGTACCTCGAGGCGTTCGAGTCCTCCGACGTCGCGGCGCTGGCGGCACTGCTGCGCGACGACGTCGAGTACGAGATGCCGCCGATCCCGGTGTGGTTCCTCGGTCGCGCGGCCGTCGTCGACCACCTGACCCGGCGGGTGTTCACCCGGCCCAGGCGAGCCCTGCCGACGTCGGCCAACGGTCACCCGGCCGTCGCGACCTACAGCCGGGCGGCCGACGGATCGTTCGCTCCACACGGGATCCACGTCCTGGACACCGAGAGCGGGCTGATCTCTCGGATCGTCGTGTTCCTCGACAGGTCGCTGTTCCCTCTGTTCGGCCTCCCCGCCACCCTCCCGGACAGGCCGTACGCCGCGGCCGCACACCCGCACACGGCGACGTCATGACCGCGCCCGCTCCGCTCGAGCTCCTGACGGAGGCGGTGGGCCTGGTCAGCACGAGCATCGACGCCGCCAGCTCCGCGGACTCGACCAGCCGCACGCCGTGCACCGACTGGGACCTCGCGACGCTGGTGCGTCACGTCGCCGATTCCGCCGCCACGGTTCGCCAGATCATCGAGGGCAGCCCGCCGGGGCTTCCGCCACCCGCCGGCTGCGCGGCAGCCCAGCGCGAGCTGCGCCGGCTCCTCCGGACCATCCAGGAAGCCCCGCGCGACAGTCCCGTCGTCGACCTGGTCGCACTGACCGGAGCGTACGAATTCAGCGTCCACGCCTGCGACGTCGACCAGGCCACCGGCAGCGTCGTCGGCATCCCCGCGCACCTGGTCGCTCCGCTGCTGTCCTGCGCGCCGCTCGTCCTGGACCACATCGAACGATCCGGCCTCTTCGGACGGGCGATCCCTGCCTCGGAAACCTGTACCGACACCGGACGACTCCTCGCCCTCTTCGGGCGGCGCCTCTCCTCCGACTCCCCCTCATCGAAAGGATCGGTCTGACGTGAGCCGCCTCATCCTGCAGATGCAGACGTCCATCGACGGGTACGTCGACAGCAGCGTCCCCACCTCCCGGTGGCAGCTGTGGACCTGGGGACCCGACTGGCCCTGGACCCCCGATCTCCGGGCCTTCTTCAACAGTGTCTTCACCCACGCCTCGGGCATCCTGCTCAGCCGGCCCATGATCGACGAGGGCTACCTCGACCACTGGCAGGACGTCGCGCAGCAGCACCCGGACGAGGCGGACTACGACTTCGCCCGCCGAATCGGCGAACTGCCGACGTTCGTGGTGAGCCGGACCCGCCGTCCCGACCGTGACCGGCCTGGCGACGTGACGGTCCTCAACGGCTCTCTCCCCGACATCGTCGAACGCGCCCAGAAGGAGGCCCAGGGCGATCTCGTCTGCTTCGGCGGAGCCGGACTCGCCACCTCCCTGCTGCGCCACGACCTCGTCGATGAACTCCAGCTCTTCATCAACCCCGGCTTCGCCGGCAGCGGGACGCGGATCTTCGACTCTTCACTGGCGAGGCGTCGCTACGGTGTCGCCGGCACCACCGCCTACCGGTGCGGGATCGTCGTCACCCGTTGGGTCAGGTCCTGATCCTCCTGGCCGAGGAGGGGGTGGCGGCCGGCCATCCGCTGGCCTGGGCGTGTCCGCGCGGGGGACCCTCGCGGGCAGTCACCGGGCCCGCTGGGATGCTCGTCGTGTGAGCGTGGACGAGGTGCTGGCCGCCAGCCGTGCGGGGGTGCGGCGGCTGACCCCCGAAGAGACCGCCGACGCGGCGGCCCGGGGAGCGCTCGTCGTCGACACCCGGACGGAGACGCAGCGCGCTCGGCAAGGCGAAATCCCGGGCGCCATCGTCATCGACCGCACCGTGCTGGAGTGGCGGCTGGATCCGTGCAGCGACTGGCGGATCCCCGAGGTGAGCGGGCCGGACGTCGAGGTGGTGGTCGTCTGCCGCCAGGGCTACAG
>JAODNJ010000084.1 GCA_025465155.1 Frankiales bacterium | reverse complement strand
GCAGCCGCACTGGGTCGCCACCGATGAGGTGTTCCGCGACCCGACCAGCGGCCGGGTGATGCGCGTGTGGGTCGATCCCACCACCGGAACCCGGCACTACGCCCAGTCGGACGGTTGATCACCCGCTCCCCGAGCGGGTGACCGTCAGGTGGGGAGTGCTTCGCCGGCCTGCACGCGCACCGTGTTCTCGGCGTACCAGGCCGGCCGGTCCGGGTCGGCCTGCCGCGTCCGCGTTCGTCGTCTCACCCCGGGACCCGACTGAACCGAACACCCCGAGCCCTGCCGCGTCATCTGGATCGAGCGGGACCGCTCCCCGGAGGTGACGTCGGTGTCGGGTGTCAGCTCGGCGTTGCCAGCACTCCGTCGAGGCGTTCGTACCCCTGGATCACGCCGTCCTCCATCCCGCTGGCCACGAAGGCGTCGCGGTCCGCGAAGGAGTCGACCAGGGACGTCGCGGTGAGCCGGGTGCGTCCTCCGCCGAGGTCCTGGAACACCAGTTTCTCCAGCGCCACGCCGTCCGGCATGCCCTCGAAGGTGAAGGTCTGGACGATCAGCTCGCTGGGGCGCACCTCGTGGAAGGTCCCGCGGAAGGCGAACTCGTCGCCGTCGCTGGAGTGCACGTAGCGGTAGCTGCCGCCGGTCCGGCAGTCCCAGGAGTCCACCCGCATGGTGTGCCGGCGCGGTCCGAGCCACTGGACGATGAGGTCGCGGTCGGTGTGCGCGCGGAAGACCTTCTCGGGCGGAGCGTCGAACTCGCGGGTGATCCGGACCAGTGGAACGGTCGGGTCGACGTCGATCTGCGTTTCCGAGGTACGGGCGTTGGTCATGGCCGTGCTCCTTCTCGACGGGTCGGGGAAGCTTCGGTGTCGTCCGGCATCGCCCGGAGAACGCCGTCCAGGCGGCGGTAGCGCTCCTCTGCCTCCCGGCGATAGCGATCGATCCACTTCGTCATCAGGTCGAACACCTCGGCCTCGAGGTGCACGGGGCGGCGCTGCGCCTCCCGGCCGCGGGTGACCAGGCCTGCCTCCTCCAGCACCTTGAGGTGCTTGGAGACCGCCTGCAGCGTGACGTCGTACGGAGCGGCGAGTTCGTTCACGGTGGCGTCCGCGACGGCCAGCCGGGCCACCATGTCGCGCCGGGTGGGATCGGCAAGAGCCGAGAACACCCGGGACAACGGGTCAGCGGGCATGTCCGCCTCCTGTATTCAACCTATTGGTTGAACAGGATGGAGCTCTCGCGGTAGGTTGTCAACCGGTCAGTTGAGAAGGATTCCTTGCCGACGAGGAGCCCCCGATGCACATGAAGCTCGAGCTGGTACCCATCCCGGTCACGGACGTCGATCGCGCGAAGGCCTTCTACGTCGAGCGCCTCGGGTTCGTCGAGGACGTCGACATCCGACCGGCTGAAGGCGTGCGCATCGTGCAGCTGACGCCGCCGGGCTCGGCATGCTCGATCGGGTTGGGCACCGGGCTGCCGGCCTACGACGAGGCGCCACCGGGCTCGGTCAAGGCCCTGCATCTGGTGGTCGACGACATCGAGCAGGCCCGGGCCGAGCTCATCGGGCGGAGCGTGCAGGTCGGCCCGGTCCAGGACGTCGGCGGTGGGGTGAAGTACGCCGGACTCGTGGACCCCGACGGCAACACTCTCACGCTGCAGGAGATGAGCTGGCGCACCGGCGAGCAGTTCTAGCGGCGCGGCGGCCTGATCTGGTGCACCGCGTCGTAGGTGTCCGAGGGCAGTGCCGATACGCGTACAGTCCGGGTAGCCATCCCGGATGTCCTGGACGACGATCGTTCGTCCAGCAGCGGCGTACCAGCGCGGCATCCCAGGTTGGGGGCCGTGGCTGAGGTCACCCCCCCGGTTCTCACCGAAGACCGGAGGCCCTCCGTGGCCAGCAGCCAGACCCCCCAACCCGCACATGCCGCCGAGGCGCTGGACCGCCTGGGCAGGCGGTCCCTGCGCGCGTTGTCGATGGACAGCCTGTTGCAGACCGTTGCCGATCTGGCCAAGACGGTCATGCCGGGCAAACCCGAGGCGTCCGTGACGCTGCTGGTCAAGGACAGCCCGACCACGGTCGCCTCCACCGGACGACTCGCCGTCGATCTGGACGAGACGCAGTACGAACGCGGTCACGGGCCGTGCCTGCACGCCGCCCGCACCGGCGAGTTGACCGAGATCGCCGACACCCGCACCGACAGCCGCTGGCGCGACTACTCCCGGCGCGCGGCCGAGCACGGCAACCTCAGTTCGCTGTCCGTGCCCCTGGCCATCGACGAGGACGAGCGGGTCTCCGGCGCACTGAACCTGTACGCGCGAAAGCCGGACGCGTTCGATGAGGACAGCAGGTCCGCGGCACGGGCGTTCGGGCCCTACGCCTCGGTGGCGGCCGGGAACATGTACGCCTACCAGAACGCCCGCACCATGGCCGACAACCTGCAAGCCGCGCTGGAGTCCCGCGCGGTCATCGATCAGGCCAAAGGCGTGCTGATCGAGCGCCACAAGTTGACCCCGGATCAAGCGTTCCAACTGCTCGCTCAGGCGTCGATGAACGCCAACCGGAAGGTGCGGGACGTCGC
>JAODNJ010000073.1 GCA_025465155.1 Frankiales bacterium | reverse complement strand
GACCGGGGGTGTCGGAGAGCGCGGGTAGCGTCGAAGCCGTGAGTTCGCTGTTCGACGCGCCAGAGGACGACGGCATCCAGCCCGCCGTCGATCCGGGCGCGCCGCTGGCGGTGCGGATGCGGCCACGCGCGCTCGACGAGGTGGTGGGCCAGGAGCATCTCCTCGGCCCGCGGTCCCCACTCCGGCGGCTGGTCGAGGCCGACGAACCCATGTCGCTGGTCCTCTACGGTCCGCCGGGAACCGGCAAGACGACGCTCGCGCATGTCATCTCCTTGGCCACCAAGCGGCACTTCGTGCAACTCTCCGCCCTCGACGCCGGAGTCAAGGAGGTCCGCGCGGTCATCGCCAACGCGAAGCGCGAGCTCACCTACGCCGGCCGCCGCACCGTGCTGTTCATCGACGAGGTCCACCGCTTCTCCAAGACGCAGCAGGACTCCCTGCTCTCCGCGGTCGAGGACCGGATCGTGAGCCTCATCGCCGCGACGACCGAGAACCCCTTCTTCTCCGTGGTCGGCCCGCTGCTGTCCCGCAGCCTCGTCCTCGCGCTGCAGCCGCTGTCCGACGACGACGTCCGCGCCGTCCTGGGAAGAGCACTCACCAGCGACCGTGGGCTCGACGGCGCGGTCACGCTCAGCGACGAGGCCGAGGACCACCTCGTGCGCATCGCCGGCGGTGACGCCCGCAAGGCGCTCACCGCACTGGAGTCCGGGGCCGGGGCGGCGGTGGCGGCAGGGGCCGAGGTTCTCGACCTCGCCACGCTCGAGACGGCGGTGGCGCAGGCGGCTGTCCGCTACGACCGCCAGGGCGACCAGCACTACGACGTCGCCAGCGCACTGATCAAGTCGATCAGGGGCAGTGACGTCGACGCCGCGATGCACTACCTCGCCCGGATGATCGAGGCGGGCGAGGACCCGCGGTTCATCGCGCGCCGGCTGGTCATCAGCGCCAGCGAGGACATCGGCATGGCCGACCCCACCGCACTGCTCACCGCCGTCGCCGCGGCCGACGCGGTCGCCTTCATCGGCATGCCCGAAGGCCGCATCCCGCTGGCCCAGGCGGTCGCCCATCTGGCGACGGCGCCGAAGTCCAACGCCGCGTACATGGCGATCAACGAGGCGGCCGCCGACGTCCGGGCGGGCCTGGCCGGTCCGGTCCCGCCGGGCCTGCGCGACGGCCACTACGCCGGGGCCAAGAAGCTCGGCCACGGGACGACGTACGCCTATCCGCACGACCACCCCGACGGCGTCCTGCCCCAGCAGTACCCGCCGGACGCGCTCGTCGGCCGCGACTACTACCGGCCCACCGGCCGTGGTGCCGAGGGGCCGATCGCTGCGCGGCTGGCCAAGCTGCGGGCCATCATCAGGCGACCGCGCCGGGAGCCTCGCAACGAGGAACGAGCGAGGAGCGGACCGGAGCGCGGAGTCTGACCACCGCCGTCGTCCGCCGTTCGCGGTGAGCCGCCGGGCCCGCGACTACTGTGATCGGGTCGGGGCGAACGGCCCGCCCACGAGCGATCCAGACGAGAAGTAGGAGCCACGCGTGTCCGTTGGAGAGATCGCCGGGCTGATCGCAGCCTGCGCGCTGGTGCTACTGGTCATCCTGGTGGCCTTCCCGCTGCTCAAGCTCGGCCGCACGCTGGACGAGACCACGCTCACCATCCGCCAGGCCCGCGAGCAGACCGCGCCCATCCTCGCCCAGGCGAACACGACGGTCGCCCACGTCAACAGCAACCTCGAGCGGGTCGACGGGATCACCGACAACGCGGCCAACGTCTCGAGCAACGTCGCGGCGCTGACCAGCGTCGTCGCCGCCACGCTGGGCAGCCCGCTGATCAAGGTGGCCGCCTTCAGCTACGGCGTCCGCAGCGCCGCGAGGAAGCGCCGTGAAGGGCAGGCCATCGCCGAGGCCGCGCAGCGGGACAAGGAGGCGCGGCGCGCTCGCCGTGCCGCGCGGCGGGCCGCCTGATGCGCCGGCTGTTCTGGCTGGCCATGGGCGTCACCATCGGCGCTCTCCTGGTCCGGAAGCTCACCCGCACGGCCGGGAAACTGACCCCCGCCGGAATCGGGGGCTCCCTCGCCGAAGGGCTGCGCGACCTCGCCGAGGCCATCGGCGACTTCGGCGCCGACATCCGTGCCGCCGCAGCTGACCGCGAGGCCGAACTGCGCTCCGGCACCGGGCTCGATGCGCCGCTGCCCACCGGGAACCAGGTTCAGCTGCCCTCCCGGCGCGGCGCGCACGCCGCCGAGAAGTGACCTTCCGCCGCCCGCGGGCGTACTCCGGCCGCGGCGCCCGAACCGAGTAGAGACCGATGCAGACCGCCGAGATCCGCCGCCGCTTCCTCGAGCACTTCGCCGACCGCGGCCACACCGTCGTCCCCAGCGCGTCGCTGGTGTCGCCGGACCCCTCCCTGCTGTTCACCGTGGCCGGCATGGTGCCGTTCATCCCGTACCTGACCGGCCGCGAGCCCGCGCCGTTCCCGCGCGCCACGAGCGTGCAGAAGTGCGTGCGCACCCTCGACATCGAGGAGGTCGGCAAGACCACGCGGCACGGCACGTTCTTCCAGATGAACGGCAACTTCTCCTTCGGCGACTACTTCAAGGAAGGCGCGATCCAGCACGCCTGGGACCTCATCACCGGCCCGGTCGACGACGCCAAGCTGGGCTTCGACCCGGAGAAGATCTGGGTCACCGTCTACCTGGACGACGACGAGGCCGCCGCGGCCTGGAAGCGGATCGCCGGGCTGCCCGACGAGCGCATCCAGCGCCGCGGCCTGAAGGACAACTTCTGGCACACCGGCGCGGCCGGCCCCGGCGGTCCGTGCAGCGAGATCTACGTCGACAGGGGGCGCGAGCACGGCGCTGACGGGGGTCCGGTCGTCGACGAGGACCGGTTCCTGGAGATCTGGAACCTCGTCTTCATGCAGTACGAGCTCGACGACGTCCGGAGCAAGGAGGACTTCCGGATCGTCGGCGAGCTGCCGAAGAAGAACATCGACACCGGGATGGGCCTGGAGCGGGTCGCCTACCTGCTCCAGGGCGTCGACAATCTGTACGAGATCGACGAGGTCTCGCCGGTCCTGCGCCGCGCGGCCGACCTGGCCGGGATCCATTACGGCCGCAACCACGACGACGACGTCCGGCTGCGCGTCGTCGCCGACCACGTGCGCAGCGGCCTGATGCTCATCGGCGACGGCATCACGCCGGGCAACGAGGGCCGCGGGTACATCCTCCGCAGGCTGCTGCGCCGAGCCGTCCGCTCGATGAAGCTGCTCGGCGTCGACGAGGCCACCCTGCCGGAGCTCCTCCCCGTCTCCCGCGACGCGATGAGCCCGAGCTATCCGGAGCTGGCCGCCGACTTCGACCGGATCTCCGCCGTCGCCTACGCCGAGGAGGAGGCGTTCCGCCGCACCCTCACCTCCGGGACGGTGCTGTTCGAGAACGTCGTTCGGGAGGTGAGGCAGGCCGGGCGCCCCGTGCTGTCGGGGGAGCAGGCATTCAGCCTGCACGACACCTACGGTTTCCCGATCGACGTCACCCTCGAGATGGCCGCCGAGCAGGGCGTGACCGTGGACGAGGAGGGCTTCCGCGCCCTGATGAAGCAGCAGCGCGAGCGGGCCCGCGCCGACGCCCGCGCCAAGCGGACCGGCGCCGTCGACGTTCTGGCCTACCGCCGGCTGCTCTCCGAGTACGGGCCGACCGACTGGCGGGCCTACGACACCCTGCGCACCGACTCCAGGGTTCTCGCGCTGGTCTCCGATCTGGAGGACGACGGGGCCGTCGCTCCCGCGACCCCGGGCGAGATCACCCGCGTGGTGCTCGACACCACCCCGTTCTACGCGGAGTCCGGCGGTCAGGTCGCCGACGCCGGCGTCCTCACCTGGGACGGCGGCCGCGCCGAGGTGCTCGACGTGCAGCGGCCGGTCAAGGGCCTGGTGGCCCACCAGGTGCGGATCCTCGAGGGGGAGCTGCGCCAGGGCGCGGAGCTGATCGCCGAGGTGGACCGCGAGTGGCGGCTCTCCGCCTGCCAGGCGCACTCCGGGACGCACGTCGTCCACGCCGCGCTGCGGCAGGTGCTCGGTCCGCAGGCGCTGCAGTCCGGCTCGTACAACCGGCCCGGCTACCTTCGGCTGGACTTCGCCTGGCAGGGCGCGCTCACCCGGCAGCAGCGGGCCGACATCGAGGACGTCGCCAACGCCGCCGTCCGTGCCGACCACCAGGTCAGGGCCGACTGGATGACCCTCCCCGAGGCCCAGGCCATCGGTGCGCTCGCGCTGTTCGGGGAGACCTACGGCGAGCAGGTCCGGGTCGTCGAGATCGGCGGCCCGTGGTCGCGGGAGCTCTGCGGCGGCACGCATGTCCGCGGCAGCGCCCAGATCGGGCCGCTGGCGCTCACCGGCGAATCCTCGGTGGGGTCCGGGGCGCGGCGGGTCGAGGCGGTCGTCGGCCTCGACGGCTTCCGGTACCTTGCCCGCGAACGCGACCTGGTCCGCCAGCTCGCCGAGCTGCTGAAGACGCCGCAGGACGGGCTGGTCGAGCGGGTCAGCGGCATGCTCGCCCGGCTGCGCGACGTCGACAAGGAACTCGCCGAGCTGCGCGCCCAGCAGACCGTGGCGGCGGCGGGCCAGCTCGCCCAGTCGGCCACGGACATGGACGGCGTCGCCGTCGTCACCGGCGCGCCGGGTGGCCTCGGCGGTGGTGACCTGCGCACGCTGGCCCTGGACGTGCGCGGCCGGCTCCCGGCCGACCGCCCGGCCGTGGTGCTGCTGGCCTCCGAGGCGGGCGGCAAGGTTGCCCTGGTCGCCGTCGTCAACCAGGCCGCGGTCGAGCGGGGCGTGTCGGCCGGTGATCTGATCAAGGTGGCGGCGCCAGCAGTCGGCGGCCGCGGCGGTGGCAAGCCCGACGTCGCCCAGGGTGGCGGCACCGATCCCGCGGGGATCCCCGCGGCGTTGAAGGCCGGAGAACAGGCGGTTGCGGCCGTCGCTGGGGGAGGTAACGCATGAGCGGACCCGAGTACGACCCAGACAACACCGGGCCCGTCGGCGAGCGCCGACGGGATCTGCCGGCGGTGCCGCCGGCCCGTTCCCGGTCCGCGCCGCCGGAGCGGCCGGCCTACCAGCCGACGGCCGAGATCGACCTGTCGCGGGGATTCCCGCCGGTCTCGAACGAGACCGCCGAGATCGACCTGTCGCAGGGTTGGCCGGTGCCGCCACCGCCGGCGCAGTACCAGCGGCGGTCCGGCGGCCGGGTCCTCGGGATCGACGTCGGCACCGTGCGCGTCGGCGTCGCGCTGTCCGACCCGACCGGCACCCTGGCCAGCCCGTTGAAGACGCTGCGCCGGTCGAAGGACCGGTCCGACCTGGACCACCTGGCCGCTCTCGTGGTGGAACACGAGGTGACGGAGGTGGTCGTGGGGGACCCGAGGCATCTGTCGGGTGCGTCGGGCGCCTCGGCCCAGGACGCCGACGCCTACGCTCGGGAACTGGCCGGGCGCACCGGCGACGTGCCCGTGCTCCTCGTCGACGAAAGGCTCTCCACCGTGACCGCGACCAATCACCTGCGCGAGGGCGGACGTAACAGCCGTGAGCAGCGCTCGGTGATCGACCAGGCGGCCGCCGTGGTCATCCTCCAGCACTTCCTCGATTCGAGGCGGGGCCGGTCGTGACCGACCCGGGCGCCCCGCGGCGCGGACGGCACGCCTCACCCGACGAGGGCTCCACCGGCCGGGTGCAGGGCGCCCGGTCCCCCTCCTGGGAGGAGACGCCGTCCTGGTCCGCCGGGCAGCCCGCCGCCTGGGACACCGACTCGTGGGCCGACCCGGCCGGATCCTGGCGCACCGCCCCCTCGTCGGCCGAGCGGTACTCCGGCACGTCGCCGGGATCCACGGACACCACCGAGTGGGCCGTCGGCGGTTCGCGCCGCGTCTCGGGCCTCCTCGAGTACCGGCCGGACGAGACCGGCCCGGTTCCCCAGTCACGGCACCGTCCCGGCACCGGCGACACCGGAGGCCAGGGCCCAGCCCCGCGGGACGACGTCCCCGGCCCGGGGGCGCGCGGGTTCGGCCCGTCCGGTGCCTCCGGTGGCGGCGCGCGGCACCCCTCCGGACCACTGCCGCCGATGCCGCGCAGCACCTGGTCCAAGCTCCAGCCCCGCCCCGACGCCGAGACCGAGGAGCAGACCGCGGCCGCGGGCCCGATCCCCGCGGCCGGCGAGGCCACGACCGAGGCACACCGCCTCGACGTCGACGACTGGGACCGCACCGGCGGTCTCGAGGTCATCGGCTCGCACGTCGAGGAGGAGTCGCGCCGCGGCTGGTTCCGTCGCGCGCGCCGCGTCGACGTCCACGGCGACGTCCGGCACGACGTCCGGCACGACGAGGCCGACCACGAGGCCCACGACGAATTCCACGACGAATTCCACGACGAATTCCATGACGACGGTCACGAGGGCTTCCGCGACGACGGATTCGACGAGGAGGGCCCTGGTCGCCCGTACGAGGACGAGGATGACGGCCCGTACGACGAGGCCGACGGGGACTTCCACGGGGCGGAAGTCCACGAGGACGACGACACCGCGGGCCATCCGGCTCTGCTGGTCGACGACGAGATCCCGATCGCGCCCTACGACCCGCGGCCGCACCGGCGGCGCAAGCGCCGCAGGCGGGTGGCCCTGCTGGTCTCCCTCGTCGTGCTCGCCGGGCTCGTCGGTGGCGTCGTGGTCGGCGGCCAGAAGCTGTGGGGCATGTTCGTCTCGGAGGACTACACGGGCCAGGGGACCGGCAGCGTGCAGATCCGGGTCCACCAGGGCGACACCCTCACCGACATCGGCACGACGATGGTCAGCAACGGTGTGATCGCCTCCACCCGGCCCTTCGTCAACGCTGCCAAGGCCGATCCGCAGGCGACCGCCATCGCCCCCGGGATCTACGGCGTGCGCCACCACATGAGCGGGAAGGCGGCGCTCGACCTGCTGCTCAAGCCGAGCAGCCGGCTGGTCTCGAAGGTCACCCTCCCCGAGGGCCTGACCGTCAAGCAGACGTTGCAGCGCGTGGCGGATGGCGCGGGTGTGCCGATCGAGCAGGTGCAGGCGGCCGCGGCCGATCCGGCGAGTCTGGGCCTGCCCGCCTACGCGAACGGGATGCTGGAGGGCTTCCTGTTCCCGGCGACCTACGACTTCGAGCCGGGAACGACGCCCAAGCAGATGCTCACCCAGATGGTGGGCCGGACCGTCCAGGTGCTCGACCAGCTCCAGATCCCCACCGACCAACGGCTGGCCGTGGTCACCAAGGCCAGCATCGTGCAGGCCGAGGCGGGCTCGATCCAGGACATGCCCAAGGTGGCGCGGGTCATCGAGAACCGGCTGGCCATCGACAAGCCGTTGCAGCTGGACACCACGGTCAACTACGCCACCGGCAAGAACGGTCTGACCACCACCGACGACGATCGGGCCAACCCGTCGCCCTACAACACGTACGTGCACAAGGGGCTGCCGCCGGGTGCGATCAGCAACCCCGGCGAGGAGGCGCTGCGTGCGGTGCTGGCCCCCGCGCCGGGCAGCTGGCTCTACTTCGTGGTGGTCAACCCGGACACCGGGGAAACCAGGTTCGCCGTGACCGACGCCGAGCACCAGCAGAACGTCCTGCTCTTCCAGGCGTGGCTGCGCGCACACCCCGGGGGGTGACCACACCGTGAGGGCCGCCGTCGTCGGCCGTCCGGTGGCGCACTCCCTCTCGCCGCTGCTGCACCGGGCGGCCTACGCGGCGCTGGGGCTGGACGACTGGACCTACGACGCGCTGGACCTCGGCGCCGAGGACCTCGCGGAGCTGATCGCCGGGCTCGGGGAGGAGTGGCGCGGGTTCTCGGTGACCATGCCGTGCAAGCAGGCCGCGGTCGAGGCTGCCGACATCGTCGAGCCGCTGCCGGAGCTGCTGCGCGCGGCGAACACCCTGGTGCGCACGGACGCCGGGTGGCGGGCGGAGAACACCGACGTCACCGGTGTCGGCATGGCGCTGCAGCTGGCGGGTGTCGAGCGGGTGTCGAACGCGCTGATCATCGGGGGCGGCGGCACGGCCGCGGCCGCCGCGGTTGCGCTCTCCTCGCTCGGTGCCCAGCACGTCGACGTCGCCGTCCGTGAGCCCGCCCGGGCCGCCGACGTCGTCCGGGTGCTGGACGTTCTCGGCGTCGACGCCTCCGTCAGCCGACTGGGGGAGGCCGACCTGGACGTACCGGTCGTGGTCAGCACCGTTCCCATCGGCGCGCACGCCGACCTCGACCGGCTGACGTGGCGCGAGGGGCAGACGGTCCTCGACGTTCTCTACGCGCCGTGGCCGACGCCGCTGGCCGAGCGGGTGACCGAAGCAGGTGGTGAGGTGATCAGCGGGCGGGAGGTGCTGTTCTGGCAGGCCACCGTCCAGGTGGAACTCATGACCGGCCACCCGGCGCCGATCGCGGCCATGCGTGCCGCGCTCGACGCCGTCTGCTGAGCCCCGGTCGCGCTGGTGTCGTGGAGCT
>JAODNJ010000065.1 GCA_025465155.1 Frankiales bacterium | reverse complement strand
GCCAACGTGCTCGTGGCCGACGACGTCGCCGACACCGGCAAGACCCTGGAGCTCGTCCGCGACTTCTGCGCCGGCTATGTCTCCAGCGTCCGGACGGCGGTCATCTACGAGAAGCCGCGCTCGCTCGTGCGCTGCGACTACGTCTGGCGACGCACCGACCGGTGGATCGACTTCCCCTGGTCCGCGCAGCCACCGGTACGACAGCAGGGCGGCAGCGCCGATAGTTGAGGGCGACGGCGGGGGCCCCTCCCGCCGCCGCCTGTTCTCCCGGGAGCGTCAGCACCGGAAGCGTGAAACCGCAGGTCTCCCCGCGGCCGGAGGGCCGGGCGGCCGCCCGGGGGCTCGTGCCCCCACCTTCGGCCGATGACTTGAGTCCCTACAGTCGAGCCGTCCGGGGCGCCCCGCCGGACGCATCGGTCCCACCCGACACATCCGGCCGGCCGCCGGTCACCTGCGGACCGACACCGTGACGACGAACCGCGCCCCGCGGCCGACGGTGCGGGTCGGGCCCACCAGCCGGCCGAGTGCCGGCCGGTGCGGCAGCACGGAGTTGTAGACGCACCAGAGCTCCCCGCCAGGCCGCAGCACGCGGGCGGCGGCAGCGAAGAGCCGGTCGGCCGCGGCGGTGACCACGGCCGCGCCGACGTGGAACGGCGGATTGCAGACGACGAGGTCGACGCTGCGGTCCGGCACGGTGGCCGCGGCGTCGTCCCGGCGCACCTCCACCCGCCCGTCCAGGCCGTTGGCCGACACGGTCGCGGCCGTGGAGGACACCGCGGCGGCCGACTGGTCGGTGGCGAGGACCGGCCGGCCCGGGCGCGCCCGCGCCAGCGCGACGGCGAGCACCCCGGTGCCGCATCCCAGGTCCAGGGCCGTGCCGGCGTCCGGCCGCATCCGGTCCAGCTCCGCCAGGAGCGCGCGGGTGCCGGCGTCGACCTTGCTGCCCGCGAACGCGGCCCCGTGCGCGCACACGATGAGGCCCAGGTCGGCGTGCTCACGGCAGCGCGGAAACGACGGCGTCACCGGCCGAGGCCCCCGGGCGACCAGGACCCGCGACTTCTGGCGGGCCAGCGTGGCCGACACGTCGGTGAACGAGTCCCTCAGGACGTCGTTCATGGCGTGGGTCATGTGCTTGACCCGGCCGCCGACCAGCACCGTCACGCCCGGATCGGCTGCGGTCGCGACCACCTCGGCGATCTCGCGGAGCGCGTCCAGGGCCCTGGGGGCCTTGACCAGGACGACGCGGGCGCCGCGGGCCAGTTCGGGCGTGAGCGGGAGCTGCCGGTAGCACCCCTGCAGCCCCGTCCGCGCGGCGTTGGCGGCCAGTGCCCGCTCGCCGACCAGCAGGTCCTGGTGCACGCGGACGTCGGCAAGCCCGTGCCTCGCGACCGCACCGAGGGTCAGCGCGCCGTAGGAGTCGTCGACGACGGCGACCTCGCCGGGCCCACAGGCGGCCAGCAGGGGCGCCGCCTCGTCGAGCAGCAGCCGGTCGGTGGCGTCGACGGGGACCAGGTCGGGCGCCTCGACGTCCGGGTCCCGGCGGAGCAGCTCGAGAACGTCGGTCACCGGAGGGCCTTCGTGCAGGGTCCGGCGGCGGGCCTGCGAGCGGCGCGGGGCAGGGGGGTCCTCTTTCAGACGCCGGACAGGCCGACCGGGCAGGAGACGCCGGTGGAGTGCACGGGGCAGTAGCCGTCGGGGACCTTGTACAGGTACTGCTGGTGGTACTCCTCGGCGTAGTAGAACTCACCCAGCGGCGCGATCTCGGTAGTGATCTCGCCGTAGCCGGCGTCGTTCAGCCGGGCCTGGAACTGGTCCCGGCTCGCCCGCGCGGTCGCCTCCTGCTCCGGCGACGCGTAGTAGATCGCCGACCGGTACTGGGTGCCGATGTCGTTGCCCTGACGCATGCCCTGGGTCGGGTCGTGGTCCTCCCAGAACACCTTCAGCAGCTGCTCGTAGGAGATGACGGCGGGGTCGAAGACGACGAGGACGACCTCGGCGTGCCCGGTCCGCGCCGAGCAGACCTCGTCGTAGGTCGGGTTCGGCGTGTAGCCACCCGCGTATCCGGCCGCGGTCGAGTAGACGCCCGGCGTCTGCCAGAACACCTTCTCGACGCCCCAGAAGCAGCCGGCGGCGAAGACGGCGGTCTGCATGCCCTCGGGGAACGGCGGCTGGATGCGGTGCCCGTTGACGGCGTGCACCTCGGGGATGAACGGCAGCCGCTCCGGCCTGCCGGGCAGCGCATGCTCGGCATCGACCGGCTGGGTCGTGAACCGGGAGAAGACCATGTCCCGAGCGTAGGCCGGACCGGCAACCGGCCGGGCGGGTCCGGACGCCGCGGGGCAGGATCGGGGCCGTGGCGATCCCTACCCGCGAATGGCAGCTGGCCGCACGGCCGCACGGCGAGCCGACCCGCGAGGACTTCCGGCTCGTCGAGCTGGAGCGGCCGGACCCGGCGGAGGGGCAGGTCGTCGTCCGGATGATCGCCATGTCGGTGGACCCCTACATGCGCGGGCGGATGCGCCCCGGGCCGTCCTACGCCCCGCCGTGGGAGGTCGGCGAGACGATGAAGGGCGCCGCCGTCGGGCGGGTCGTCGCCTCTCGCGCCCACAAGATCCCCGAGGGCTCACTGGTGCTCACCGACGCCGCGTGGCGCGACGTCGTGGTGCTGCCGGCCGCCTCGGTGGTCCGGCTCCCGGACGACGAGGACATCCCGCCCAGCTACTACCTGGGCGTCCTCGGCATGCCGGGCCTCACCGCCTACGCCGGGCTGTTCCGGGTCGCCGCGTTCCAGGAGGGCGATGCGGTGTTCGTCTCGGGCGCGGCCGGCGCGGTGGGCAGCCTGGTGGGGCAGTTCGCCCGGCTGCGCGGCGCCTCGGTCGTCGTCGGCAGCGCCGGCAGCCCGGAGAAGGTGCGCTGGCTGACCGGGGAGCTCGGCTTCACCGCCGCGTTCGACTACCACGACGGACCGGTGGCCGAACTGCTCGCGTCCGCGGCGCCCGCGGGGATCGACGTCTTCTTCGACAACGTGGGCGGGGAGCACCTGGAGGCGGCGATCGGCGCGCTGCACGTGCACGGCCGGGCGGCGGCGTGCGGCTCGATCTCGACCTACAACGCCGTCGAGCCCCCTCCGGGGCCCCGCAACCTCGGGCTCCTGGTCGGCAAGCGGCTGATCCTGCGGGGCTTCCTGGTCGGTGACCACACCGACCTGCGGCCGGAGTTCCAGAAGAACGTCTCGGCGTGGCTGCGCTCCGGCGACCTCGTCGTCCGGGAGACGGTGCG
>JAODNJ010000602.1 GCA_025465155.1 Frankiales bacterium | reverse complement strand
TCGACGCCGGTACCTGCGCGACCATCTCGTTCATGTAGAGCCGCACGACGGGATCCGTATCGATGAGCTGCTTGAATTCCTCGATCACCGGATGCAGGGTCACGTCATCGCCCCGGGCCTCGACCCGGTCGCGGTGCCCGACGAGCCAGGATTCGAGATCGTTCTGGTTGGCGGGCAGCCAGCCGGCCGCGCGTCGGATGTCGTTGTCGAGATGTTCGGTCATGATCGCAACGATAGTGTCCGTCGGCCGCGAGCACACGAACTGTCTTCGCGGCCAGGCTCTGCAATTGATATAACTCGCTCGCCCGTTTTTTGCTAGCCCTGTCGAGAAATTTCCATTCGACGGATGATCGTTCAGATCGCGGATTGTGACCGCGCAAGCGGTTCTCTTTTCGCCAGAGTTCGGTTCATACGAAAGGAAACTCATGAGCGACATATACGATCAGGTCTCCACTACCTACCCTCTTTCTGACTACGGAAGCAGCGAGGCGTCGACGTCTTCCGGCGTGGGAGAGAAAGCAGGCGAAGCGAAAGAACAGGCTGCCCAGCTGAAGGATCAGGTCGCTGAATCCGGTGGCCAGGTCGCTGGTACCGCGAAGGCCGAGGCCGGCAAGGTCGCGTCTGAAGCAAAGGTGCAGGCGAAAGATCTGCTGAGTCAGGCTCAGGTCGAGCTGAAGGATCAAGCTGCCAGCCAGCAGAAGCGGGTCGCCTCCGGGCTTCGGTCGGTGTCAGAAGAACTGGGCAGCATGGCTGACTCCTCGAACGGTGGCGGTGTCGCAGCAGACCTCGTTCAGCAGGCAGCCGCGCGGGCCGAAAGCATCGCCAGCTGGCTGGAAGACCGCGACCCGGGCTCCGTGCTCAGGGAGGTGCGCTCCTACGCCAGCCGCAAGCCGGGTACGTTCATCGCGGTAGCCGCAGTCGCCGGGCTCGTCGCGGGCCGACTGACCAAAAGCCTCGTCAGCAACGCTTCCGACGAGAAGGCCGACAGCACACTTCCCGCGGCAGCACCGCCGGCGCCCGCAGCACCGACGTACGTCGAGACGACGCCCGTGCCGCCCATGATGGTCGTCGACACCGAGCCGGTCGTCGACGCCTATCCAGAGAGCGCATCGTTCGACGAACAGGCGGTCCTAGGCGAGCGTGCAGACCAGTATTCAGGTGATCGCGCATGACAGACACGCCATCGGAGCAGAAAGCCGCGAACACGTCACTCGGCGACCTTCTCGGCGAGGTCACGCGCGACCTGTCGACCCTGATTCGGCAGGAGATCGAGCTCGCCAAGGCTGAGCTGAAACAGTCCGCCACTCAGGCGGGCAAAGGCGCCGGCATGTTCGCCGGTGCCGGTTACGCGGGTCACCTGACCATCCTTTTTCTCTCGGTCGCGGCCTGGTGGGGGCTCGGCTATCTGGTCGGCAATGGCTGGTCCGCGCTGATCGTCGCCGCCGTGTGGGCGATCATCGGGCTCATCCTCTTCGTAGTCGGCCGTGGCGAGCTGAAGAAGGTAAAGGGTGTACCGCAGACCGTGGGCACCCTCAAAGAATTTCCAGACACCCTGAAACGAAATGAGGAGAACCGATGAGCGACAACCCAGACGAGATCCGCGCGAACATCGAGGCCACCCGGGCGGAGCTCAGCGGCAACGTCGACGCGCTGGCTGACAAGGTCGACCCGTCGAAGATCGCCGAGCGCCAGACCGAGAAGATCAAGGGCGCGTTCGGCAGCGTCAAAGACCGAGTCATGGGTGCGGCATCCGACGCCCAGGAAAGCGCCGGCTCTGCAACAGACAGCGTCGCCGGAGCAGGCCAGAAGGTTGCCGCGAAAGCCCAGGGCAACCCGCTGGCCGTAGGCCTGATCGCGTTCGGCGTCGGTCTTCTGGCAGCATCGCTGATTCCGGCGACCAGCAGAGAGAAAGACCTCGCCTCAGACCTGAAAGACAAAGCCCAGCCCTTGGTCGATCAGGTCACGGATGCCGCCAAAGACGTTGCAGGCAACCTCAAGCAGCCGGCTCAGGATGCCGCGGCCGCCGTCAAAGACACCGCCACCGACGCGGCCGCCACGGTCAAAGACGAGGCGACCGGCGCTGTCGCGGATGTGAGAGATCAGGCCTCCGACTCGAAACAGGCCCTGCAAGGCGACAACTAGGCACTCGAATCACGCCCGAAGCGCGAGGAACCCACTATGGCCGCAAGCACGACCAGCGAAAAAAAAGCCACCGCCCCCGGGCCCGACGACGAGCGCGAACCTGACTCGCCCACCCAGCTCGAGAAGCCGTCGTGGAAGTACGTTCTGCGAAAGACGCTGAGGGAATTCGGCCAAGACCAGTGCACCGATATCGCAGCGTCGCTCACCTACTACGCGGTTCTCTCGATCTTTCCCGCGCTTCTCGCGCTGGTATCGATCCTGGGCGTCATCGGGCAGGGCCAGAAAGCCATCGACACGTTGTTGAACACGCTCGGCGGCGTCGCTCCCGCGTCTACGCTGGACACGATCCGCGGGCCCCTCGAGCAGTTCGCCAGCTCGCCGGCGGCCGGATTCGCGCTGGTGCTCGGTATCGTCGTGGCGATCTGGTCGGCCTCCGGATACGTCACCGCGTTCAGCCGCGGCATGAACCGTATCTACGAGATCCAGGAGGGCCGGCCGTTCTGGAAGCTCAAGCCCATGCAGCTGCTTGTGACCGTCATCACGATCGTGCTCATCGTCATCATCGCCGTGATTCTGATCGTCTCCGGCCCCATCACCGACTCGATCGGAAGTGCGTTGGGTCTCGGCGATGCGGCGAAGATCGTCTGGTCGATCGTCAAATGGCCGGTGCTGGCGGCTGCTGTGGTGCTGATCATCGCGATCCTCTATTACGCGACCCCGAATGCGAAGCAACCGAAGTTCCGGTGGATGAGTCTCGGCGCGCTTCTCGCCCTGATCGTGCTGCTCGTCGCCTCTGTGGCGTTCGGGTTCTACGTCACCACTTTCGCGAACTACGCGAAGAACTACGGCTCACTCGCCGGGGTCATCATCTTTCTGCTCTGGCTCTGGATTGCGAACATGGCGCTGCTCTTCGGCGCCGAGTTCGACGCTGAGCTCGAGCGTGGCCGACAACTGCAGGCCGGCATCAAGGCTGAGGAGACCCTTCAGCTGCCGCCCCGTGACACCCGCAAGAGCGACAAAGCAGAGAAGAAAGACCAGGAGGACATCGCCGTCGGCCGTCGCCTCCGCGAATCCGCCGGCACCCGCGACAGCAAGTGAACGAGGGAGTACCCACGTGCCAAGCGATCGTGACAAGTCAACGATTGGTAAGCGACTGACCGGCGCGCAAGACCCGAAAGACCCGGACGGTCTCCTCACCGTGGACCAGGCCGCCAGTCCACCGAGCCGAACGGCTTACGGGCATGAAGAAACCGATACCCTCGACGTCGAGAACCAACCACCGGTCAGTGAAGCGACCCGAATACCGAAGCAGAACGGGATCACGTCTGCCGACACAACGGGGCAGCGCTCTGATTGAGGTCGACGTTTATCAGTGCGGTTCCGCAGGATAGCGACTTGGATCGGTGAGGTGAGCGGCGACCAAGCGAGTCAGTGTCTCCATCGCTGGAGATAGCGTCATGGGGAGAACTCGTCGTAGAAGTTGTCGATGTCGAAGTTCTTGCTGTCTTCGATGATCGGTGGGTGTTCTTCCCAAGCTGTGACTTGCTCTTCGGTTCGCTCGATCGTCTCGAAACGCACC
>JAODNJ010000053.1 GCA_025465155.1 Frankiales bacterium | reverse complement strand
TTGTAGGCGTCGATCTGCGCCTTGACCGCGGCCGCCTTCTTGTCGGTGGCGTCGGTGTGGTCATACCCAGACTGGATGAGCAGGCTGGTGTAGTAGGCCTCCAGCACCGGCAGGATCTGCTCGTAGGCGTCCTTGTTGCCGAGGAGACTGTCGGTCATCGACCGGGTTGAGATGTGCAGGCGCTCGGCAACGTCCAGAAGCCCGTTGTCCTGCAGCGCCTTCGCGGCGGCGCGGCGAACGGACTCGTCCATGACACCGTTGGTGGCGCTGAGGGCCTGCTTGTAGCTCTGCTGCGCCTCCGTAGCTGTCTGTGTCGCCCGGGCGCTGGCCGACGTCGCGTCGTCGGACTTACCCAGCCACGACACGAGCAGGGACAGGCCGACGGTGGCGCCGGTGATCGCCAGCCCCCACGGGCCGCCGAAGAAGCCAAGCAGGCCGGCGCCCGCGGCCTTGAGCCCGCCCATGCCGATGGACGCCCCGGCGACGGAGTCCCGCATGTACAGGGCCTTGAGCGCGATCGTCTCCAGCGCTGACCCCACCGGCCCCTTCAGGGCGGCGACACCGCCCAGAGCGAGGACTGCCACCTGCACCGGGCCGGGCAGCGAGTTCCAGAAGCCGAGGACGTCGCCGCCCACGTTCACCACCGCGGTGAGCGCCTCCACCACGAGCCGCAGCGGGCCCTGCGCGCCCTCACCGAGCTGGATGAAGAACGCCTCGGCCGAGCTGCTCAGGTTGTTCAGATCGCCACCGAGGTTGTCCATCAGCTGCTTCGCCACCCGGGCGGCGAACCCCGAATCGTTGACCTTCCCCGTCCACTCCTGCACGCCCTTGGCGCCGTCCTGGTACAGGATCGTCGCCGCACGGATCGCGTCGGAGCCGAACAAGGTGGTCAGCGCGGCGTTCCGCTGCTCCTGCGACATGCCCGACAGGGACGTCTTGAGGTTCTCCGCGTAGTTGGCCAGCCCCACGAAGTTCCCCTGCGCGTCGTAGGCGTGCAGGTTCAGGTCGTCCATCAGGGTCGCGGCCTGGACCGACTGCGGGTTGAGCCGCTGCAGCATGTTCTTGAAGCTCGTGCCGGCGTCGGAGCCGAGGAGGCCGTTGGATGCGAACTCGGCGAGCGCGCCCACCGTGTCGTCGATCGACAGGCCGGTGTTCTTCGCGACGAGCGCCGACTGGTTCATCGCCTGCGACAAGTCGCTGACGGAGCCCTGGGCCTTGCCTGCGCCGGCCGCCAGCAGGTCGGCGACGTGGTTGACCTCGTTGCCGCGTAGACCGAACACGGTCAGCGCGGTGGCCGCCGTCTCCGCGGCGTCCCCCACCTCCAGCTGACCGGCCGCGGCCAGGCTCAACGCCCCCGACAGGCCCCCGCTCATGATGTCCTTCGCTGACACCCCGGCCTTGGAAAGTTCGGTGATGCCCTGCGCGGCCTCGACCGCCGAGTACTGCGTCTTCGTGCCCGCGTCGATCGCGGCGTCGCGCAGCTGCGACATCGTCCCCGCCGAAGCCTGCGTCGCGGCCTGCACCTGCGACATCGACTTGTCGAAGTCCATGCCCTTGAAGGCGGCGTAGCCCAACCCGAGGGCGACCGCCCCGAGCCCTGCGGTGAGCGGGGTCAGGGAGGTGCCGAGCAGACCGTTGGAGGCGGCAAGGCTGCGGTTCGCCGTCTCGTGGATGCGCGCAGAGACGGTCGCGGACTCGGCGGCCTTCGCATAGGCCCGCTTCTGCTGGTCGGCAGACGTCGACGCCGACGTGGACGCCTTGACGTTGGAGGCGGCGATCTTGTCCGCAGCCCCCGACTGCGTGGTGGCGCCGGCCGTAGCCGCTGACGCGGCCTTGCTCGACGCCGCGGCCGAGCTCGCCGCCGCCGACTGCTGCGCCCGCGCCGAAGCCGCACCCGAGGCCGCGGCCTTCTCGTTCGCCGCCATCACCGTGGAGTTGAAGGCGACCACGTCCCGCGACGCCTTGAGGAGCTCCGGCGACAGCAGGTTGCGGGCCGTCAGGACTGTCTCGAGCACGCGGGGGCCACCGAGGGGCGAAGTCATCAGGCAACCTCTCGCAGCAGCAACGTTGTGTCAGAGGCCATGAGCGCCGGCATCAGCTAGCGCCCAGGACGGGCAGGGTGTGGCCGGGTCGCGTACCGGCCACCCCCTGGCCGAGCTTCGTTGTGCGGGTGCCGGGGCGCAGGTGCCCGACCCTCAGTGGTCCAAGGAGGGGGGCGGACCGGGCATGGTGGGCACCTTCGATCCCGCAGCGCCGTGCCTCAGAGAGCAGCGAGCGGGTGACGTATGACGCCCCGGCACCCAGGGTCACGCCGTGGCCGCCAGGAGCGGGCCCGACGCGGGCATGGGCGGACCGAGCGTGAGCTTCTCCGTGCGGAGCGAGGCCAGCACCTCACCGGCGCAGTGCACCTCGAGGAGCTCACCGAAGCCACCGAGGTCGACGAGATCGCGCGACCCGAGATTGCCGCGGTCATCCGGCAGCGTTACCGCGCCGATCGGGTGGCCATCCTTGGTCAGCTCGAACACCACCGAGCCCAGGCCCTCGGTCACCGAGCAGCTGAACGCCGCGCTCGACTGACCGCTGGAGTGGCTCGGACGCCAGTCGATCCGGGCGGTCGGGATCCGCACCGACGCGCGCTGCCGCTCGACAGCGACCTGCTCCTCGAGCGCAGAGGCTTCCCGGTCCAGCCGGTCAGCTTCGGCGAACATCTGCGGCGTCTTCAGCGGCGGAGGGACGACCATCCCGTACGAGCCGGACGGCGGATCCCACGGCCGCCAGTCGCCGCCCTCGAACTCCACCAGCGCAGCCCGCAACTCGTCGACCTTCGCCTGTCGGCCCTCGGCCTCCACGCGCACCTTGCCCGACCGCTCACGTAGCTCCGCGGCCTGCGCACCCATCAGCGCCCAGCGGGCATCCCGCAGCTTGCGCTCAGCCGCCCGGGCAGCGGCGTGGGCCCCGTCGATCAGGAACCGCAGCTCCATCGCCGTCACGGCCAGCTCACGGGCCGCCGTGCCGGTCTCGTCGGTCATCACCACGTCACCGACGCTCGCCTCCAGCGCCGCGAGCTCCTCACGCTTCGTGCGGGCGTCGCCCTCCCAGCGGGCCACCTCCAGCTCGAGGCGCTCCACCTCCGACTGCGCCCGGGACAGCGCGGCCACGATCTTGCTGACTACGCCCATCACCGACCGCCCTCGACCAGGTTGGGGCGCCAGCTGCGGACCTCGCGCAGGTTGTCCCGGCGGCCGGCTCCCGACTCCGTCAGGGCACCCGACGGCGCCGGCGACTGGGCATCGACGGCGCGGGCACGAACGGACTCCGCGACGATCCGATCGCCGCCCGTCGCCATGTGCACCGTGGCCGACCAGCCGATCCGCGCGGCCCGCTCGAGCAGCTGCCGCTCCACGGCCAGCTGACGGCGCGTCTCCGCGACACGGGCCCGCGCCGCGGACTCCTGCGCGCCGACGAAACGGCCGAAGGACACCCCGGCCTGGTCGTCGTACTCGGCTGCCGTCATCTCCCCGGCCGGCCCCGTACGCCACTCCGCCGCAGGCGTGGCAGCCTCGACCATCTCCCGGCCGAACGTGCGCGCCGACGCCGCGTCATAGGCGGCCAGCGCCGCCTCGCTCACCAGCGACTCGTCGCCCATCACGCCACCCCCCGAGACCGGTAGAGCTCGACCGACGCACGGTCGATCAGCCACACCAGGCCATCCCGGCGCCCGTCCAGGTCGCCTGACGCGCACAGCTGCCGGACCCTCCGGTCACTCAGCCGAAGCATGTCGGCCGCCTTACGAGCAGTGATCTCATACGGCAACTGTGGGGCCACTTCCGGTAACCGCGGTTCCGCGCTGCCGACCCCGGAAACCAGATACTCCTTGTGCTCCTTCGCAACCTGCTCCAGGTCGAACAGCGCCTGAATCATCTGCTGCCGCTCATGTGGCTGGAGATTGGGCAGGGCACCCGGCAGCCACCTCTGGAACCCCTGACGCCGCAGATACGTCACCAGCACCCACGCCGCCGCGCCGGGCACCGGAGCGGGCC
>JAODNJ010000052.1 GCA_025465155.1 Frankiales bacterium | reverse complement strand
GCCCTGGCCGGGGTCACGGTGCGCACGCTGCACCACTACGACCGGATCGGGCTGCTGGCGCCGTCGGAACGGACGGCGGCCGGCTACCGCAGGTACACGCCGGAGGACCTGGACCGGCTGCACCAGGTGCTGGTCTACCGCGAGCTCGGGTTCCCCCTCGAGGAGGTCGCGACCCTGCTGGACGACCCCGACGCCGACCCCGCGGCGCACCTGCGCCGGCAGCACCGGCTGCTGCGGGACCGGCTCGAGCGCACCCGGGCCATGGTCGCGGCCGTCGAGAAGGAGATGGAGGCACGGCAGATGGGCATCTCACTGACCCCGGAGGAGCGGTTCGAGGTGTTCGGCGACGGCTTCTCCGAGGAGTACGCCGCCGAAGCCGAGGAGCGCTGGGGCGACACCGAGGCGTGGGCACAGTCGCAGCGGCGGACGGCGGCGTACACCAAGGAGGACTGGCTCCGGATCAAGGGGGAGGGCGACGACGTCGAACGACGCTTCGCGGAAGCGCTGGAGGCCGGGGTCCCGGCCGACTCGGAGCAGGCGATGGACCTGGCCGAGGAGCACCGGCAGCACATCACCCGGTGGTTCTACGACTGCCCGCCCGGAATGCACGCCGGCATCGGCCGGATGTACGTCGAGGACGAGCGGTTCACCGCGCACTACGAGCAGCGGGCGCCGGGCCTGGCGCAGTACGTGAGCACCGCTGTCCAGGCCAACGCCGCCCGCCGCGGCGCCTGACCCCCCGCACCGAGATCGGCGCTCTCGTGGTTGTCGACCGCCTGATGGCCACGAGACCGTCGATCTCGGCGGTGGAGGGGTGCGTCCTCTCGGGTCACACACGGATGAGCAGCTCGCCGTGCATCATGGCGAGCCAGCCGTCGTCGGCGTCCCGCCAGCGCCGCCAGGCGTCTGCCATCCCCTCCAGGTCCCGCGGCGTGGCCAGACCGTAGGCGAGCGCCTGCTCCGCGAAGGACGACGCGGTGGCCCGCCCCGCCCACGAGTTCCCCCACCACTGGCGCTCGGGCGGCGACGCGTAGCACCACGAGCTCGTCGTCGCCGTCAGGTCCCGGAGCCCGGCCGCGTGCGCCCAGGACAGCAGCCGCCGACCGGCGTCGGGCTCGGCGTCGTTGCGGCGGGCCACCCCGTAGTAGAGCTCCAGCCAGCGGTCCAGCCCCTCGTCGGCCGGGAACCAGGTGAACGTGGCGTAGTCGACGTCACGGACGGCGATCAGCCCACCCGGCCGGCAGACCCGCGCCATCTCCCGCAGCGCGGCGACCGGATCGGTGAGGTGCTGGAGCACCTGGTGGGCGTGGACGACGTCGACGCTGTCGTCGTCCGCCTCGAGGGAGTAGACGTCCCCCACCGCGAACCGGACCGCGACGCCTTCGCGCTCGGCCAGGGCCCGGGCCTCCTCCAGCGGCGCGGCCGAGACGTCCAGCCCGATCACCGGGCCCGGCGCCACCCGCCGCGCGAGGTCCACCGTGATCGTGCCCGGCCCGCAGCCGACGTCGAGCAGGTGGAGGCCCGGCCGCAGGTGCGGCACGAGGTAGGCGGCCGAGTTCTCCACCGTCCGCCAGCGGTGGGACTGCAGAACCGGGTCGGCGTGCCCGTGCGTGTACGTGTCCACACCCGGATCCTGCCGCAGCTTGTCCACTCAGTGAAACTGCCGTCCCAGATGCTGGGAAAGCGGTTTCCATGGCCATCCGGTGGGACGTCAGACGGGGGGCTCCTCCGCGAGGACCTGCTCGGCCCTCGGCGCGGCGCGCTCGCGGTCGGCGGGCACCAGCCCGATCCGGGTGCGGCGGTCGAGCAGGTCCCCCACGGTGCGTGCCCCCTCGGCGCGGATCGCGAAGCGCAGCTCACCCACGGTCTCCGGCCGGCCCGCCACGACGAGCCCGTCCCCCAGCGCGGCGACCGCGGGCGCCTCCGTGCCGTAGCGGGCGACCAGCCGGGACGGCGCCGCCACGCCGTCCAGCACCGACCGGGGCGCGGCGCCGACCAGCGGCAGGCGCGCCGTCGGCGACCGGTGCGCCCCGCGCCCGAGCCGGACGACGACGGCGTGCACCGCCTCCTCCGCCATCGAGCGGTACGTCGTCAGCTTGCCGCCGACGACGGTCAGAACCGGTCCGTCCCACGACAGCAGGTGCTTGCGCGAGAGATCGGCGGTCGCGTCGCCCGGGCCCGTTCCCGCCGAGGCGGCCAGCACGAGCGGCCGCAGCCCCGCATAGGCGCCGAGCAGGTCGCCGCGGGTGAGCGGCTCGGCGAGCACCTGGTTCACGGTGTCCAGCAGCTGTGCCACCTCGCCGTCGCTCGGCACGGGGTCGTCGTCCGGTACGGGTCCGGGAACCGCCTCGTCGGTGATCCCGAGGTAGATCAGGTCGCCGGGCTGGGGCAGGGCGAAGACGTAGCGGGACCGCGAGCCCGGGAGCGGGACGGTGAGTGCGGCCGACGGCCGCCCGAGCCGCTCGGCCGGCAGCACCAGGTGCGAGCCGCGCGACGGCACGAGCCGCACCCCAGGCGCCAGCCGCTGCGCCCACACCCCCGCCGCGTTCACGACGACGCCCGCCCGCACGGTCAGCGGTGATCCGTCGACCGTCGCCTGCACGACCTCGCCGTCGACCGCCGTCACCTCGGCACCGGTCAGCACCCGCGCGCCGTAGGCGGCGGCCGTCCGCGCGAGGGCCACCACCAGGCGGGCGTCGTCGGTGAGCTGGCCGTCCCAGAAGACGACCCCGCCCCGGCCGGCCCGCACGCCCGGGACCAGCCGGCTCACCCCGTGGGCCGGCACCCGACGGGTTCCCGGCAGCGACCGCAGACCACCCGGTACGGACACCCGGACGGCGTCCCCGAGCCGGCCGCCGAGCCCGGCCAGCGCGCTGACGTCACGCCCGGCCACGTCCGGCACGAGGAACGGCAGCCGCCGGACCAGATGCGGCGCCGTGGTATCCATGAGGACGGCCCGTTCGCGGGCACTCTCCCGCGCCAGGCCGATCTCCCCGTGCGCGAGGTAGCGCAGGCCGCCGTGCACCAGCTTCGACGACCACCGGCTGGTACCCGAGGCGAGGTCGTGCCGTTCCAGGAGGACGACGGACAGCCCACGGGCGGCCGCCTCGAGGGCGACGCCGGCCCCGGTCACGCCGCCGCCGACCACCGCGACGTCGAACGAGCGGGTTCGCGCGTCCTCGGCGTCCCGGGCCCGGCGGGTGGCAGACAGCGCGCCGGGAAGGGAGGCGACGGCGTCCGGCGCGGGCACCGGCAGACTGTAGCCGTGGCTGACCAGCAGGAACTGACGATCCAGGGCTGGGGGCCGGGCGGTGGCCGTGTCGCCACGGTCGAGGGCGAGGGAGACGACGCCACGCTCGGGCTGACCGCCGACCCCGACCTGAGCAGCAGCCTGCCCAAAGCGGCGCGGCGGTACCTGACGCGGGAGCTGGGGTGGACGCCGCGCAGCACGCCCGCGGTCCCGGTGGCCGAGATCCGGCTGAGCCCCTCCCGGCTGCACGAGCCGGCCCGCGCCGCGCTGGCCGCGGTCGTGGGGGAGGAGCACGTGTGCGCCGACCGCGAGAGCCGGCTGCGCCACGCGGGCGGCAAGAGCTACCTCGACCTGCTGCGGCGGCGCGGGGGCGATGCCTCGGACGCGCCGGACGCCGTCGTCCTGCCGGGGACGACGGAGGAGACGAGGGCGCTGTTGGCCGCCTGCGCCGCACACGGCGTCGTGGTCGTCCCGTTCGGCGGGGGCACGAGCGTCGTCGGCGGACTCGCCGGTACCGACCCCGACGACCGGCCGGCCATCGCCCTGGACCTGGGCCGGATGGCGTCGGTGCAGGCGCTGGACGTGCCGTCGTCGCTGGTCACCGTCGGGCCCGGGATGCGCGGGCCGGCGCTCGAGGAGGCGCTGGCCAAGGACGACCTGACCCTCGGTCACCTGCCGCAGAGCTGGGAGTTCGCAACCCTCGGCGGGTACGCGGCCACGCGGTCGGCCGGGCAGGCCTCGACCGGCGTCGGCCGCTTCGACGAGCTGGTCGCCGGGCTGACCCTGGCCACGCCGTCAGGAGTGCTCGAGGTCGGCCATCCGCCCGCCTCGGCGGCCGGCCCCGACCTCCTCGGCCTGGCACTCGGGTCCGAGGGGACGCTCGGCGTCATCACCGAGCTGCGGCTGCGCGTGCGCCCCCGGCCGCGCACCGCCGAGTACGAGGGCTGGTCCTTCCGCACCTGGGCGGCCGGGCTGGCCGGGCTCCAGCGGCTGGCCCGGCACGATCTGTTGCCCGACGTCGTCCGGCTCTCCGACCCCGACGAGACGCGCGCGAACCTGCTCATGGCCTCCGGCGGGGGGGCCCGGGCACTGCGCGGCAGCCTGCGCGCCCGGCGCCGTCGCGACGGCTGCCTGCTCGTCGTCGGCTGGGAGGGGTTGCCCGGCGTGGTGCGGGCGCGGCAGAAGGCGGCCGCATCGGTGCTGCGTGACGGCGGGGCGGTGCGACTCGGCGCCCGCGTCGGCGAGGCGTGGCGGCGGCACCGGTTCGACGCGCCCTATCTGCGCGACCGGCTGCTCGACGCCGGCCTGCTGGTCGAGACCCTGGAGACGGCGGCCACCTGGTCGGCTCTCCCCACGGTCTACGACGGCGTCCGGCGGGCCCTACGGACGGCGCTCGGCAGCGGAGAGAACCGGCCGCTCGTGCTGACCCATGTCTCGCACGGCTACCGGACCGGCGCCTCGCTGTACGTCACCGTGCTCGCCGACCGCGACGACGACCTGCCCCTGCAGCAGTGGCTCACGGCCAAGCGGGCCGCCACCGACGCGCTGCTCGCGGCGGGCGGCACCCTCACGCACCACCACGCCGTCGGCGCCGACCACCGCCCCTGGCTGGAGCGCGAGATCGGACCGCTCGGCGTGGAGGTGCTGCGGGCTGTGAAGCAGCGGCTGGATCCGCTGGGCATCTGCAACCCCGGCGTCCTCCTACCTGACTGACAGCGGAGGCCGGAAGCGAGGAGACCTCACCCCCGGCCTCCGTAGAACCAGCTCAGAGGGCGTGGCCGAAGGAGAAGACCCCGGCCGGGTCCACGCCCTGCTTGACCGCCCGCAGCCGCTCGGCCACGGCCGGCGGGTAGGCCGCCGCGACCTCCTCGGGACCGGTCACGTCGCCCAGGTGGTTGAGCAGCGAGCCGGCCGACCTCCACGGGGCCAGCGCGGCGA
>JAODNJ010000016.1 GCA_025465155.1 Frankiales bacterium | reverse complement strand
GTGCGGCGGTTCCCCCCTGCTGCGCGCCTTCGAGGCGGACAAGGCCGTGTACGAGTGCGTCTACGAAGCGCGCAATCGCCCGCAGTGGCTGATGATCCCGCTCCAGTCCCTCACCCGGCTGGCTGCCAGCGAGTGAGCGCCACCCGGACCGAACGACGGCACCGCACCGACGAGGACGGCGAGACGAGACGATGACGACCGAGGACCCCGGCCAGAACCCCGCCGGCAAGAAGGCGGGGGCGAAGAAGACCGGCCCGGCGAAGGCCGCAGCCAAGAAGGCGCCGACCGCCAAGAGAGCGGGCCCGGCGAAGGCGGTGACCAACAAGGCGGTGACCAACAAGGCGGTGACTCGAGCGGCCACGAAGAAGACGGCCGCGCCGGCGCCCGCCGTCGGCACGAGCGGCGAGGTGTCCGGCGACGACCTGCGGGCCGTCGTCGAGGGCTGGGCGCATGATCCGCACCGCGTGCTGGGCGCGCACCCCGTCGGGGACGGCTGGGTGGTGCGCACCCTGCGGCCGGACGCCGTCTCGGTGGCCGTCCTCGACGAGGACGGGTCCCGCTACGAGGCCCGCCAACTGCACGGCGGGGGCATCTACGAGGCCCGGCTGCCCCAGCAGCCGGGCGACTACCGCGTCGAGGTGACCTACGGCGACGGTTCCGGCGGCACCGACACCTACGTCGTCGACGACCCGTACCGCTGGATGCCGACGCTGGGCGAGCTGGACCAGTACCTCATCGGCGAGGGACGTCACGAGCGGCTCTGGGACGTGCTGGGCGCGCACGTGCGCCGGTACGACACCTCCCGCGGCACGGTCGAGGGCGTCTCGTTCGCCGTCTGGGCGCCCAACGCCCGGGGCGTCAAGGTGACCGGCGACTTCGACTACTGGCAGGCCCGTGCCTACCCGATGCGCTCCCTCGGGGCGTCGGGCGTCTGGGAGATCTTCATCCCCGGCGTCCAGGTCGGCAGCCGCTATCGCTACCACGTGCTCGGCGCCGACGGGCAGTGGCGGGAGAAGTCCGACCCGCTGGCGTTCGCGACGGAGGTGCCGCCGGCCAACGCGTCGATCGTCACCGAGTCGCGGTACGAGTGGGGCGACGACGCCTGGCTGGAGCAGCGGGCCCGGGACAAGTGGCACGAGCGGCCGATGAGCATCTACGAGGTGCATGCCGGCTCGTGGCGACAGGGACTGTCCTACCGGGAACTGGCCGACGAGCTGGTCGACTACGTCGTCGCGGCCGGGTTCACCCACATCGAGTTCATGCCGCTGGCCGAGCACCCCTTCGGCGGCTCCTGGGGCTACCAGGTCACGTCGTACTACGCGCCGACCTCGCGCTACGGCGGCCCCGACGACCTGCGGTACCTGGTCGACCGCGCCCACCAGGCCGGCATCGGCGTCATCGTCGACTGGGTCCCGGCGCACTTCCCCAAGGACGAGTGGGCCCTGGCCCGTTTCGACGGCACCCCGCTCTACGAGCACCCCGACCCGCGTCGCGGCGAGCAGCTGGACTGGGGCACCTACGTCTTCGACTTCGGCCGGACCGAGGTCCGGAACTTCCTGGTCGCCAACGCGCTCTACTGGGCCAAGGAGTTCCACATCGACGGCCTCCGCGTCGACGCCGTCGCCTCCATGCTGTACCTCGACTACTCCCGCACCGACTGGGTGCCCAACGTGCACGGCGGCCGTGAGAACCTCGAGGCGGTCGCCTTCCTGCAGGAGGTGAACGCGACCGTCTACCGCGAGGTGCCCGGCGTGGTCACCATCGCCGAGGAGTCGACGGCGTGGCCCGGAGTCACCCGGCCCACCCATCTCGGCGGCCTGGGCTTCGGCTTCAAGTGGAACATGGGCTGGATGCACGACTCGCTCTCGTACATCGAGAAGCAGCCGGTGCACCGCAGCTACCACCACGGCCAGCTGACGTTCTCGATGATCTACGCGTACTCCGAGAACTACGTCCTGCCGATCAGCCACGACGAGGTCGTGTACGGCAAGGGCTCGCTGCTGCGGAAAATGCCGGGAGACCGGTGGCAGCAGCTGGCCAACCTGCGCGCATACCTGGCCTACATGTGGGCCCACCCGGGCAAGCAACTGTTGTTCATGGGGGCGGAGTTCGCCCAGGACGCCGAATGGGCCGAGAGCCGCTCGCTGGACTGGTGGCACCTCGAGGACCCCGCCCACCAGGGCGTGCTCCGGCTGGTGACCGACCTCAACAGCCGGTACCGGGAGCTCGAGGCCCTCTATACGCTCGACGTGGACCCCTCCGGCTTCCAGTGGATCGACGCCAACGACTCCGCGGGCAACGTCCTGTCCTTCCTGCGCTACGGCCGTCCCGCCGGCGATGCCGACGGCGATGCGGCGGGCGCCCCGGGAGCAGATCCGAGCCGCCAGGCGCTCGCCTGCGTGGCCAACTTCGCTGGGACGCCCCACGAGGGTTACCGGATCGGGCTGCCGCGGGGCGGCCGCTGGCGCGAGATCCTGAACACCGACGCGGACAGCTACGGTGGCTCGGGGGTCGGCAACGGCGGCGGCGTCGAGGCCGTCGAGGAGCCGTGGCACGGTCAGCCGTACTCGGCGACCCTGTCCGCGCCGCCGCTCGGCACCGTCTGGTTCCTGCACGAGGGGTGACGCGCCCCTCCGGGTGAGGATGGGCAGCCATGAGGCAGGGACTCCTCCGTGCCGTCGTCGCGCTCGGGGTGGCCGGCGTCCTGCTGAGCGGGTGTTCCACGCCGGTCACCGGCACCCCGTCCCCGGGCCCCGGGCAGCCGGTCGACGTCCCGGCCGGACGGCTGACCATCACGGGGGCGGCCGGCGGCTCGATCGACACGATGGTCCGGGACGCGCTCGTGGACATCACGACCTTCTGGTCGACGTCCTACCCGCGGTTCTTCGGCCGCCCGTTCACGCCCCTGGCGGGCGGCTACTTCTCGGTGAACGGGAGCCGCATCGACGCCGGCGCCTACCCGCCCACCGGGATCGGCTGCCGCGCGCAACCGGTGGACCCGCAGGAAACCAAGGGCAACGCCTTCTACAACCCGCGCTGCGACGCCATCGCCTACGACCGCTCGTTGCTCACCGAGCTCGGCCGGCGGTCCGGCCGCGCGCTCCCGGCCGTCGTCCTCGCCCACGAGTTCGGTCATGCCATGCAGGGGCGGTTCGGTTTCGCGCCCGCAGGGAGCAGCATCCGGGACGAGACACAGGCCGACTGCTTCGCGGGCGCGTGGACGGCATGGGTGGTGGCCGGGAACGCCCAGCACGTCGCGATCCGCAAGCCGGAGCTCGACGACGTCCTCGCCGGCTACCTCACGCTCAGCGACCCGGTCGGGAGCGACCCGGCGGACAATCAGGCGCACGGCTCCTATTTCGACCGGGTCGCGGCGTTCTCCGACGGCTACGACAAGGGCGTGGCCGCCTGCCGCGACGCCTTCGGCCCCGAGCGGGTGTTCACCGACGCGGCCTTCACCAGCGCGGCCGACGCCCTGCAGAACGGCAACGCGCCCTATGCCCGGGCCGTGCAGCTCGCCGAGAAGACGCTCCCCCGGTTCTGGACCGCCGTGTTCCCGAAGGCGTTCGGGACGACCTTCCACGCACCGAAGGTCAGGCTCCTCCCCGGCGCCGCACCCGGCTGTGCGCGCGGGAGCGGCCGCGAGCTGGCCTTCTGCCCGGCGGAGAGCACCGTCTACGTCGACGAGCCGGACCTGGTCCGCCCCTCCTACGGCACGATCGGCGACTGGTCGGTGGCGACGGCGATCTCACTGCCGTACGCGCTGGCCGCGAGAGCGCAGCTCGGCACATCGACCGGAGACGCGGCGGCGACCGGTTCGGCGGTCTGCCTGACCGGCTGGTACACCGCCCAGGCCTTCGACGGCGCCTTCGCCGACACGTTGCAGCTCAGCCCCGGCGACATCGACGAGGCAGTGCGCTTCCTGCTGACCTACGGCGTCTCCGACCGCGTCTTCCCGAACACGCACGAGACCGGCTTCGGGCTGCTGCGCTCCTTCCGGGACGGCTTCGTCCAGGGCGGCTCGGCCTGCGGCCTCGGGATCTGAGCCGCGGATATCGCGACATCTGCGACCCCTGGCTCAGAACAGGGCAGCGGTGAGCTGACGGCGTGCGGCGCCGACCCTCGGGTCGTCGTCGCCGACGATCCCGAACAGCTCGACCAGGTGCGTGCGGGCGCGGTCGCGGTCCTCCCCCGACGTCCGGCGCACGACGTCGACCAGGCGGGCGAACGCCTCGTCGACGTTGCCGGTGCCGAGCAGGAAGTCCGCCGCGCGGGTCTGGGCTTCCACGTCGTCCGGGGCGGCGTCGGCCGCGGCCAGCGCGTTCGGGCCCGCCTCCTCGGCCCGCCGGAACAGCTGGACCTGACGCAGCGCCAGCCCCGCCTCCGGGTGGTCGGGCTCCTCGGCGAGGATCGCCTGGTACGCCGCCTCGGCCGCTGGCAGGTCGCCCCGCTCGAGAGCGGCCTCGGCCGCGTCGAGGCGCGGGTCGTCCGGCTCGGGGGCCGCCCCCTCCGGTGCGCCGGGCACCGCGCCGCCGGTGGTGACCTGGACGAGCTCGGTGACGAACTGGCGGGCCTGCTCCTCCGGGATGGCCCCGCTGAACTCGGCGACCAGCTGCCCCTGCCAGACGGCCTTCACCGCCGGGATGCCCTGCACCCGCAGCCCCTGGGCCAGCGCCGGGTTCGCGTCGACGTCGATCTTCGCCAGCACCCAGGCACCGTCGCCCTCGGCGGCCAGCCGCTCGAGGATCGGCGACAGCTGCTTGCACGGTTGGCACCACTCGGCCCACAGGTCCAGTACGACCGGCACCTGGAAGGACCGGTCGAGAACCTCGGCCTGGAAGGTGGCCTCGGTGACGTCGACGACCGCCGAGCCGGGAACGCCGGCCGGAGTCGCGGGATCCGGCGGCGGGGCTGACCGGGCCCGGGCGGCGGCCTCGGAGCGCGCCTTGACGGCGGCGAGGTCGACGGCGCCGGCCATCGCGGCTGCCATCTGGGCCTGCTGGGCCTGCGCCCGCGGGTCGGGACGTCCGGGACGGGTGGGCTGCATGTGCTCATTGTCGCCCTCCCGCGCCCCGGACCGCCGCCAGGGGGAGTTCCCCTGCTGCGTCGAGCCCTGTCGCTCTCCCCACGGGGCCTCCGGGCCCCGCTCGCCGGGCCCCCTAGAACCTTGCTTGCTCCGTGTACGTGCCCCACTCGGCGCGGAGGGCGTCGCAGATCTCGCCCAGCGTGGCCTCGGCACGGACGGCGTCGAGCATGGCCGGGACCATGTTGGCCGCGGTCCGGCCGACCTCGACCATCCGCCGCACGGCGGCGCGCGCGGCGTCGTCGTCACGGGCCTTCCGGCGGGCGGCGAGCTCGGCGCGCTGGTCGGCCTCGACCTGGTGCGACACCCGGAGGATGTCGAGCGTGTCGTGCGCGTCGACCGAGCCGGTGAGGGTGTTGACGCCCACCACCTTCTTGTCGCCCTTCTCGAGTGCCCGCTGGTACACGAAGGCCGCCTCCGCGATCTCGCCGGTGAACCAGCCGTCCTCGATGCCGCGCAGGATGCCCGACGTCATCGTCTCGTCGGTGCCCATGTCCCTGATGCGGGCGAAGATCTCCTCGGCCCGGCGCTCCAGCTCGTCGGTGAGGGCCTCGACGTACCAGGATCCGCCGAGGGGATCGGCGACGTTCATGACGCCGGTCTCCTCCATGATCACCTGCTGGGTGCGCAGCGCGATCTGCGCGGCCTTGGCGCTCGGCAGCGCGAGCACCTCGTCGAGCGCGTTCGTGTGCAGGGAGTTGGTGCCGCCGAGGACGGCCGCCAGTGCCTCGACCGCGGTCCGGACGATGTTGTTGTCCGGCTGCTGCGCGGTCAGGGAGACCCCGGCGGTCTGGGTGTGGAACCGCAGCTGCTGCGCCTTCTCCGTCGTCGCGCCGTAGACGTCGCGCAGCCACCGCGCCCAGATCCGGCGGGCGGCCCGGAACTTGGCGATCTCCTCGAAGAAGTCGACGTGCGCGTCGAAGAAGAACGACAGCCCGGGGGCGAACTGCTCGATGTCGAGGCCGCGGGACAGGCCCAGCTCGACGTAGGCGAAACCGTCGGCGAGCGTGTACGCCAGCTCCTGCGCGGCCGTCGAG
>JAODNJ010000568.1 GCA_025465155.1 Frankiales bacterium | reverse complement strand
CGACCGAGCCGCGGCCTTGCCCGACTGGCTCCACACCTACAACCATCACCGCACCCACACCGCACTCGGCGGAAACCCACCGATCAGCCGGATCACCGTCGACAACGCGGCTGGGCATTACACCTAGCCGACCAGTAGCCCTCGAGCTGGAACCGCAACGGCTTGCCGACGCGGTGAGGGTCCTCGGCCAGCGGGCCGTAGAGGAAGTCGACGACCGCCACCGCCACCGCTTCGGGCAGCTCCTGTTCGATCGCGCGCTTGGCCCCGGGAGAGAGCAGGACGGTGTACCGGCCGGCGCTCATGGATGGCGGTCGCCCAGCGCCGCCCGCACCTGTTCTTCGCTGTACACCTGGCCCTGTGTCATCTGCTGCTCGGCCTCGCGGATGTCGGCGACCGCCTGACGATCCGAGAGGATTTCCAGGGTTTCCATCAGCGACTCGTAGTCCTCGACGGCGAGGATGACGGCGACCGGGCTGCCGTTCCTGGTCACGGTCACTCGCTCATGGGTTCCGGCGACGTCGTCGATCACCTGGCTGAAGTGAGCCTTGACCGCGGCGATCGGCTGCGTAGACATGACCACTATTCTGGTCATCCCTCAACCTTAGGTCAATCAGCCCCCGTCGCTCGGCTCTGCCACGTGGCGCAGGCCCGGAGGGCGCCGGGCGCGGAGTTGCTCCCCCGATCCGGCTGCACGATCTCCGGCACATCCGCGGCACGGTGCTGATGGCCGACGGCGAGTCGGTCGAGGTGGTCTCGGAGCGCCTGGGTCACGCCAACGCGACCATCACGCTGACCGTCTACCAGCACGTCCACCCCGGCATGGGCCGCCAGGCAGCCGACCGGTTCGCCGCGCTGTTAAGGAGCTGACCAACCCGGCGAAGTACCACGAGCCGATTCTCGCCCCCGACACGACAGCGCCCCGAGCTCCTGACCTGCACGAAAACCGAGGCGAGCGAGTGCCCAGGGGCGACACGGTACATACGCACACGGCTCCAGCCGTGATCTGCGTGGCGAGGTTTCCGGCAGACCGACGGTCGTCTCCTCTCTGCCGACGGGATCCGTCACGGCCGTCGTCGGACGAGGTTGTCCCGTGGTGCTTGCCGGCCGGCTGGCGCCCCGTGGCCTCGGAGTGTCTCGTGGCCGGCCGCTCAGTGATGGTCCGTGTCGAGCGTGGGCCAGGTGATTCGACGAGCGCGGCTGGCGTGCGCACCTCGGACGGTCGACACGAAGGTGGCCCGCTCGAGCGGCCCGGTGAAGTCAGTCGACGGGTCGGTGACGTGGACCAGGTCGGCGCTGGCCTCGGCGGGTCCCGCAACGGCGATGATGTTGTCCCGGCGCCTGCGGCTGGCCCGGATGCGAGCGCCCAGTGAGCCGTCGGTGTCCAGCCGGGCGCGGAGCCCGGCGGCGCGCAGTTCGTCGACCAGCGCGTGGGCGTAGTCGTCCTGGGCAGCACTGACCGGCAGGGCACAGACCTGGACGGGTGCCAGCCACAGCGGCAGCCGGCCCGAGTGACGCTCGAGGAGCGCGGCGACGACGCGTTCCATCGCGCCGACGGTGCCGCGGTGGATCATCACGACGCGTTGGCGGGTGCCGTCCGCGGCGTCGTAGGTCAGGTCGAACCGGTCGGGCTGGTTGAAGTCCAGCTGGACGGTGGCGATGGTCTCCTCGTGGCCGCGCTGGTCTCGTACCTGCAGATCGAGCTTGGGCCCGTAGAATGCGGCCTGGCCGACGGCCTCCACGAGCGCGGGGCCGCCCGCGGCGAGCACGTCGGTGGCGGCCGAACGCAGCACCTGCTCTGCGTCCCGCCACCGGCTGGCCGATCCCAGGTAGTGGTCACTGGCGTCGCGGCGGGACAGCCGGACGTAGTCGACCGGCAGGTCCAGCACCCGCTGCGCCTCCAGCGCCGAGCGCAGCGCCCGGGCGACCTCGGCGGCGGTCTGATCGGGGCGGCAGAACACGTGGGTGTCGTCCAGCGAGATCTGCCGGACCCGGCGCAGGCCGCTGATGACCCCGGACCGTTCGGCGCGGAACATGGGCGCCAGCTCGTTGAGGCGGATGGGCAGCTGCCGGTACGAGCGCGGTTCCGCGGCGTAAATCATCGCGTGGTGCGGGCAGTTGGCCGGGCGCAGCACCAGTTCATCCCCGCCGAGGCGCATGGCGGGGAACATGTCCTCGCTGAACTTCTCCCAGTGCCCCGACCGCTCGTACAGGGCACGCTTGCCCAGCACCGGGGAGTAGACCGGCAGGCACCCGTCGCCCTCGGCGATCTCCCGCGCGAGCTGCTCCAGTTCCTGCCGGATGACGGCGCCCGCAGGCAACCACAGCGGCAGTCCGGCCCCGACCATCGGATCGGTGGCGAAGATCGACATGTCGGCGTTCAGGTCTCGGTGATCGTGGACCGGACGTCCCGGCTCCGGATGACTGGTCACGGTGGCTCCTTCGGTGGTCGTGCCGCCGGAGCCAGCCTCGGGACGACTCAGCCCCGGAGCGGTGCTCCGGGGCTGAGTGGTTGCTCGTGTAGCAGCTAGCGCCGGAGACGATCCGGCGTCGTGGTGAGCTGCTGGTCGGACATGGAGGAATCATAGGGCTCGGGGCGCCTCGTCCACATGCATCGCGTCGTGGCTGCGGACCGCCCGAGCCGCCCCTTCGCGTTACCCGTGATCCCTTGAGTCGGCCTCCGGTGGCGACGTCCGCGTCAGCCTGGGGCGGCCCCGAACTCGAGAGCGAGGCAGCCGGCCGCCGCTGTGCGGCCCGGCGCGCAGGAGGAGATCCGGACATGCCATGTCGTGGGCGCCTACACGTGTCACCGCCCGAGCAGGTGACCGACACGATCGCGTGACTTTGAGTGTCCGTGGGCCGACCGGCCCGGGCTCACACGGACGGGGAGGGGCGGCCGACGACTGTTTCGACGGTCACAGTCACTTGGTGCGGTTGAGGTGGAGGCGACAGTGGTCTTCGAGGGCGTGGAACGGTGCACCGACCGCCTGATCATGCGTGGCTGGCGCAAGAAGGACTTGCCGACGTTCGCCGAAATCAAGGCGGACCAGGAGGTGATGCGGTGGTTCCCAGCGACGCTGACCCGGGCTGCCAGCGACGCCCTGGCTCGGCGTGCTGACGGCCACCTGACCGAGCACGGCTGGGGCCTGTGGGCGCTAGAGGTCCACGTCGGTCCTGACCGTGGCCGCTTCGCCGGCTTCACAGGCCTGGCCGTTCCGTCCTTTCAGTCGAGCTTCACCCCCTGCGTAGAGGTTGGTTGGCGGTTGGCTCGCTGGGCATGGGGGCGCGGATACGCCACCGAAGCCGCGACCGAGGCCCTGCGTATCGGCTTTTCGGAGCTGGGGTTGGCCGAGATCGTCTCGTTCACCGCCGAGGGCAACGTCAGGTCCCGCGCGGTCATGGAAAGGCTCGGGATGAGCCGCGACCCAGACGATGATTTCGACCACCCCTCGGTTTCTGTCGGCAGCCCTCTCCGGCGATACGTCCTCTACCGAGTGCATCGGCCCCTCCGAATGCCGCCCCATCCCTGACCCGTCCCGGACGCCCGTCTGCTGCCGGTGGCAGATTGCACTTCCTCCGTCCTGCCGCGGTTCCACCGCACCTGCAATCGACTGCCGGTCGGATACGCGAACAAGTCGGTTCGTAGCCTCTTGAAGCGGACCGGCTGCATCGGAGAGCCGTGAGCCACTGGACTCCCCGCGCGAGGAGAGCGGTCCTCCGCGCCGAGCGCGGACCGTCGCAGAATTGCTCCGTGGCGGTCGAAGGAAAGGCCACGGGCGGGACGGCTACCGCGGTCAAGGTCAGTCTGTCCTGGCAACCGTCATGGGCCCATGGCGGGAACCAGCCATGAGCTGTGAACGGTCGCTGCTCCGCGCGGTCGCCGACGGGATGATCGGGATCCCTGCCGGGGAGATCGTCCTGCGGAATGAGGGCACGAGCGCGACCTGGCCGGTCCAGGTCGCGGCCTTCCGGCTGGCGCTGCATCCGGTGACCCGCGAGCTCTATCGCACCGTGGTAGAGGACGCATCAGCGAACGGCGCGGGCCCGCGCACGCCCATAACCGAGGTTGCGTGGCTGGACGCCGTCCGGTTCTGCAACCTCCTCTCGCGAGCCTCGGGGCTCCAACCCTGCTACACCATGGGGGAGGACCCCGACGGGCTCGACGTGGTCTGCGACTGGGCGGTCGACGGCTACCGCCTCCCGTCCGAGGCGGAGTGGGAGCACGCCGCCAGGGCGGACAGCTGTGCCATCCGCTACGGGGATCTGGACGAGATCGGCTTGTACCGAGGCAACTCCGGTGACAGGGTCCACGATGTCGCAACGAAGGCCCCCAGCACGTGGGGCCTCTACGACATGATCGGCAACGTGTGGGAATGGTGCTGGGCCTCTTCGATCCTGGCGTTTACGGCCCGTACCGCGTGTTCCGCGGCGGCGGCTGGCAGGACCAGCCTCGGGGATGCCGTGCATCGTGCCGCCGCAAGAGCCACCCGACCTTCCGCATCGACGATCTCGGGTTCCGGCTCGCCCGCTCGCGGTGAGGCCGACGCCCGCTCCGGCCTCGGCATCATCCGGCGACTGCTTCGACAACGCCAAGATCGAGTCGTTCTCGTCCCGCATGCAGGTCGAACTAATCCACCGCCAGCGCTGGAACACCCGCATCGAGCTGGCCAACGCGATGCTCGAGTACCTCGAGATCTGGCGCAACCGGCACCGCCGGCACAGCGCCCTGGGCTGGCTGTCACCTGTAGAGTTCGAAATCAAGAACAAGATCGTCGCGGTCTGAGGATTCCAGGAGCCCGACTCCACGGAACCGGGGCATCCCGAGGCGTCTGCCGGACGTGGGCCACTTCAGTCCGGCCGTGCTGTTGGCCCCACGCGGAGCAGGTTCCGACCGTCACATCGCGTGGACAATGTTGCCACCCCACCGCACGTCCGGCTCAACCGACTCGACTTCATCAGGGACGAGTCGGCCAGGCGTTGCACACCCCTTGGCCACGGTCATGCCCTGTGGGAGTAACGGGGCTCGGCGGTTGGCTGAAGAACCGATGTGCCTGTCCCGGTGTGGACACCGTTGAGCGCGGCGGCCTGGATGCCTAGAGTCTTCGGCCGTGGCCGCTCTTCCCAGTGTGCCCGACCGCCTGACCGCCCGGCCGCTCGAGCTGGGGGACGCCGCGGCGGCGGCCGCTGTCCTCACCGCGGCCGAACCGCTGGACGACACCGGCGAGAACTACGGCCCCGAGGACGTCGCCGAGTGGTGGAGCGGCTCCCGGCTCGATCCTGAACGGGACGGGGTGGCCGTGTGCGACGAGGCCGGGGTCGTCGTCGGCTTCGCGACCGCCATGCCGCCGATCACGTTCAGGGAGAGGTTCCTGGTCAACCTTGAGGGTCGGGTCAGCCCGCCGCACCGCGGCCGGGGAATTGGGCGGGCGCTGCTGGACTGGCAGCTCGCCCGCGGAGCCGAGATTCACGCCGAGCGGCACCCCGAGGCGCCCGCCCGGCTCACCGTTCCCGTGGCCGAGGCGATGACCGACCTCGAAGCGCTCACGCGGCGAGCGGGACTGCAAGCGGACCGCTGGTACCGCCAAATGGTGCGGCCGCTCACCGACCTCCCGGAGGAGCACCCGGTGCCGGGTGTTGACCTGACGCCGTTCAGCTGGGACCGCGACGATGAGGTGCGCCGCGTGCACAATGTGGCGTTCGCCGAGCTCCACGGCGCCGCCGAGCTGGATCGCGAGAGCTGGCGGGCGACCTGCACCGGGGTGCGCGCCTTCCGCCCGGAACTGTCGGTCCTGGCGGTCGAGGACGGCATCGTCCTCGGCTACGTGTTCACCTACGTCTACGACGCGGACACCCAGGCGACAGGGGTGCGCGAGGCTCATCTCGGGCTGATCGGCGTGCTGCCACAAGCACGCGGGCGGGGAATCGCGTCCGCCGCCATCGCGGCGGCCCTTCGGCTCGGCGCCGAACATGACTGCCAGCGGGCGGGGCTGGACGTCGACAGCGCCAACGCGACCGGCGCGCTGCGGCTCTACGAACAACTGGGCTTCACAACCAGCCGCACCAGCGTCTCCTGTTGCCGTTCCCTGCCGCCGACGGCCACGGCTGATCCCTCCGGTGCGGCGCATCGACACCGTGCGCTCTGGCCTGCCGGGGATCTTGCCCATGGTTCCGGTCACCGCCGGCAGTCCTTGACCATTACCTACACGAGCAGAGCTGCTCCGGATTCGGTGGACCACGGAGAGCACCCGTGGGGTGTAGCGCTCGACGAGGGAGTTCCAGGCCGCGGAGTCACCGGCGCGCGCGGCCGCGACGAGTCGCCGGACCGGGTGGTCGTCGTGGTCCACGGGGCACATCCCCTCTCGGCCGGGGCCGTCGCGGTGCGGACGAGCGTTGTGCTGCAGGGGCCTGCGGCCCCCGAGTTCCGCGGTCGGCCGGCTCGCTGGTCAGCTGTCGCAGCGACCGGCCTCGAGGAACAGGTCCATCACCAGGTCGACCATGGCCCGCC
>JAODNJ010000545.1 GCA_025465155.1 Frankiales bacterium | reverse complement strand
GCCGCAGGCGTCGCAGCGCCCGTTTTCCAGCGGGTCATGGCAACCACCTCGGCAGTAGTCGAGTCGCCAGTCCGGCGTCTCGGTCACCTCGTTCATTCCACACCCACCCGTGAGCCCGTAGGGGCGGGAGCTGCGTGTGTCTGCGCGTGCCAGCGCTCGGCCGGAAGCGAGTCGATGACGTACCGCTCACGGAGGGCATCGAGGAGAGACGCGCGCCAGCGGTCCGCCGAGGCGACGGGGACCGTCCCCATCACCCGGACCGACAGCCACGGCGCTTCCTCGGGGATGAAGTCGATCCGCGTGTCGTGCCGGATGCCACCCGACTTGAGCCGGCGCACGGTCAGACGGGTCACCGTGCCCCGGAGCTTGTCCACGCTCATCGCCCCGCACCCTGTGAAGGGGCCGAGGCGCTCGCCATGCACGTACGACACGGGTAGTCGTCCTCGCGAGAGCCGTCACCCTCGTGCATCGTGCCGTGGCAGTTCGGGCAGGCGGCCGGGCCGTCGAGCTTGTGGAGCGTGTCGACCGCTCGCAGCGTCGCGTCACTCCCGCCGAGGTGGTACGCCTGCTGCTCGCCGAGGGTCATCCGTCCCCACAGGTCCGGGTCGCGCTCGCGCAGGTGGTGCTTCTGCCGGTCGTCGTCAGGCATCGGTGGCCTCCCGGATGCGGTCGATGGTGGCTTCCAGCTCTGCGATCCGCCCCGCGGCGTCGGCCTCGAACGGCTCGATGATCAGCACGACCGCCTTGTCGTGGAAGAAGTCGGCCAGCTTCCATTCGAGGCCGACCTGGCGCAGCTCCTCGGTGATGTCGGCCGAGCCCACGACCTTCGGCTCGGCTCTCACGCCAGGCGCGAGGAGCGTGATCTTGAAGGCGCTCATCTGCCAGCCTCGGCGAACGCGGCGAGCGCTCTCGGTCCGGCTACCTCGACCAGCCACCGCAGCTCACGCTCGTTGAGCTGGAGGTAGCGGGCGAGGCTGGTCGAGATCGCGACCTCGCCGTCACGCACGACGCTGACGACCATGCTCTCTCTACTGCCGCGCCGGAGATTCTGCGGCTTGTTGTCGGCCAGATCGCGGGTCACGAGGCACCCCGAATGGACCGTGTAGGGACCGAACGTGCAGATCGAGCCCCGTTCCGGACCCCTCCCAGGCGGAGAACGCCTGTCAGCGCTGCGGACGAAACCGCCGTGAACACGGCGAAATCGCTGCTACGACAGGAGCCGAGCGGACGGGGGACCCAGGAGTCGAACCTGACGTTGCGGTTTTGGAGACCGGCGTGTTGGAGGGTCATGCGCTCACTCCCGTGGCCGGCATCTCATCCCACGTCCGTCCATCGAGGAGGCGTCCGCCGCTGGTCGGGCGCGGTCCGCCCCACTGCTTGAACAGGAACGCCGTGCGACCTGCGGTGCGGTCGTTGCTCACGCACTCGACGTGGGTCAGCAGGTCACGCGCCCACTCGGGATCGATCGGCCGATGTCGCGGGCCACTCTCGCCGCCGACGATGAGCCAGTCGATCTGCCGGAGGTCGAGCTCGGGGCCGGCGTAGTCGTCGGCCCAGCGGCGTGTCTCGACTCCGCCCTCGTCGAACCACCCGTCGTCGTACACCAGGGGCCCGAGCAGCGGCTCAGCGGAGATGAACCGCACCGCCGCCGGCACGGCGCGCAGCACGTCGGCGCGGCCGACGAACCGGCGGTTCTCGATGGTGACGCCGAGCCACACGTTCGGGTAGCCGTCGCCCCAGTCGGCCGGCAGGTGGTCGAGCATCCGCTCGGGCCGCTTCGTCAGCACCTGGTAGGTGTGCTGCGGCGTCTGGCGGATCACGTCCCACGCGTCGTCACGCCACTCGTCGGCGTCCTCGTGGAACCAGTCCGACCACGAGCAGGTGAAGACCTTGCGTGGCTCTTGCCATCTCGCCGAGCGCACCGGCGCGTAGAACGTCGCATCGCTCGCTCGGACGACGACGCTCGGGTCCTTCCCGTAGCGCCGCTGGTCGCGGAACATGTAGCAGTGCGCGCAGCCGGGCGAGACTCTGTCGCAGCCGCGCCATGGGTTCCACGTCGCGTCGGTCCACTCAATGATCGAGGACTCGGCCATCACGCCTCCAGTCGCGATCGGATGACGAGCACGGGCTGCGGGAAGCACGAGCAGCGACGCTCGGCGTGGGCCCGTGTGAAGTAGAGGCGGCAGAACTGCTCGGCCGAGGCGACCGGAGCGTCTACTTGAGTCAGGATTGAGTCGGGTCCTGCCGTCTGCGGACGAAAAGGAGTCCTACGCAGGCAGTTCTTAGTCGGGGCGCCGGGATTTGAACCCGGGACCTCCTGCTCCCAAAGTCTTTTTTCAGCGTCGCGGATCATCGCGGATGCTCGTTTCGTCCCGTGTTTGTGGGAAATACCGGAATGCTGCTTGTCTGTTGAGGGGGCTACCGTGGCGGTAGTTCCTTGAGTCCAGCTTGAGTCAGGCATCGGGCAGCTTGAAGCCGACGCCGCCCGCGAGCAGCGCGACGATGAACGTGTTGAGCGAGACCGGCTGTCCTGCCGCCTCGCGCTCCAGCGCCTCGTGCAGCTCGACCGGCATGCGTACGAGGAATCTCCCGCTCGGCGGTCCGTCCGTGCGTCTGTTCTTGGCTTGCGGCACTCCCCAAGTGTATCGCGGGCGCTATTAAACATCAAGCCCCGCCGAGCATGCGCCCGTAGCCCTCGTCGAGCCCCTTCCGGGCCGCGTCCGCCTGCTCCCGAGCGCGGA
>JAODNJ010000535.1 GCA_025465155.1 Frankiales bacterium | reverse complement strand
GTGTAGTCGTCGGACGCCGACACCCAGCTCATCAGTCCGCGCAGCTGACGGCCGGTCTCCTCGATCGGGTGCGCCTCCGCGGCGGCCCGCTTGGCCTTGAAGTCCGGCGCGCCGGCGTCCTGGTCGGCGATGAACCCGGCGGCCCAGGACCCGTCCTGGATCGCACCCAGGATCTCCTTCATCGTCTCCTTGACGCGGGCGTCGATGACCTTCGGGCCGCTCGTGTAATCGCCGTACTCGGCGGTGTCGGACACCGACCAGCGCTGCTTGGCGATTCCGCCCTCGTACATGAGGTCGACGATCAGATTGAGCTCGTTCAGGCACTCGAAGTAGGCTATCTCCGGCTGGTAGCCGGCCTCGGTGAGCGTCTCGAAGCCGGCGGTGACCAGTGCCGACATGCCGCCGCAGAGCACGGCCTGCTCGCCGAACAGGTCGGTCTCCGTCTCCTCCGCGAACGTCGTCTTGATGACGCCGGCCCGGGTTCCCCCGATGGCCTTGGCGTAGGAGAGGGCCAGCGGCTGCGCGTTGCCGCTGGCGTCCTGCTCGACGGCGATCAGGCAGGGCACGCCCTTGCCGTCGCTGAACTCGCGGCGCACGAGGTGGCCGGGGCCCTTGGGCGCGACCATGGCGACGTCCACCCCGGCCGGAGGCTTGATGTAGCCGAATCGGATGTTGAAGCCGTGGCCGAAGAACAGCGCGTCGCCGTCCTGCAGGTTCGGCTCGACCGACTCCGCGTACAGCGAGCGCTGCACGTGGTCGGGCGCAAGGATCATGATCAGGTCGGCCTCGGCGGCGGCCTCGGCCGGCGTCACCACGCGCAGCCCCTCGGCCTCGGCCTTGGGCCGGCTCTTCGAGCCCTCGGGAAGACCGACTCGGACGTCGACGCCCGAGTCGCGCAGCGACAGCGCGTGTGCGTGCCCCTGGCTGCCGGAGCCCAGGACGGCGACGGTGCGCCCCTGGATGATCGACAGGTCGGCGTCGTCGTCGTAGAAGATCTCGGCTGCCATGCGGTGTGCGTTCCTTCCGGTTGGTGCTTTATCGCGATAAAGCGCAGGGGTGGACTCTCAGGCGGTGCGCTCGACCGGGCGCAAGGTACCCGCGCCGGACATGGACCTCGGGCCCCGACCCAGCGCGACCGTCCCCGATTGGGCCATCTCCTTGATCCCCAGCGGGGCGAGGACGGCGAGCAGCGCCTGCAGCTTGTCCGGGGTGCCGGTGGCCTCGAGGGTCACCGTGTCGGTGTTGACGTCGACGACGCGGGCGCGGAACAACTCGGCGGTCTGGATGACCTGCGCCCGGTCGGCCAGCGGCGCGCGGACCTTGACCAGCAGCAGTTCCCGCTGCACCGCGGCCCCGGACTCCAGCTCGACGATCTTGATGATCTCGATCAGCTTGTTCAGCTGCTTGGTGATCTGCTCCAGCGGCTGCGTCTCGGCGTCGACCACGATCGTCATGCGCGACAGATCAGGGTTCTCCGTCGGCCCGACCGCCAGGGACTCGATGTTGAACGCCCGCCGGCTGAACAGCCCGGACACCCGGGCGAGGACGCCGGACTTGTTCTCCACCAGCACGGACAGCGTGTGTCGTGTCATCTCTGTTCTCCTGCCCAGCGCGTCCGCTAGACCTGTCCGTCGCCGAAGACCGGGCGCACGTCGCGCGCGGCCAGGATGTCATCGTTGCTGGCGCCGGCCGCCACCATCGGCCAGACCTGGGCGTCGTGGCCGACGACGAAGTCGATGACCACCGGGGCGTCGTCGATGGCCATCGCCTTCTCGATGACCGCGTCGACGTCGTCCTTGCTCTCGCACCGGAGCCCGACGCAGCCGAGCGCCTCGGCCAGGGCCACGAAGTCGGGGATCCGGACCGGCTTCGGTGTGCCGTCGGGGTTGCTCGCATGCAGGCGGGTGTTCGAGTACCGGCCCCCGTAGAACAGCGTCTGCCACTGCCGGACCATGCCGAGGTTGCCGTTGTTGATGATGGCGATCTTGACCGGGATGCCCTCGATCGCGCAGGTGGCCAGCTCCTGGTTGGTCATCTGGAAGCAGCCGTCGCCGTCGATGGCCCACACAGTGACCTCGGGGCGACCGGCCTTGGCACCCATGGCCGCCGGGACGGCGTAGCCCATGGTCCCCAGTCCCCCGCTGTTGAGCCACGTGCCGGGCTTCTCGTAGGAGATGAACTGAGCGGCCCACATCTGGTGCTGGCCGACGCCGGCGGCGTAGATCGCGTCGGGGCCCACGAGGGCGCCCAGCCGCTCGATCACGTACTGCGGCGACAGGGTGCCGTCCTCGGGCCAGTCGTAGCCGAGGGGGTACTTCTGCCGCCAACGGTCGAGCTGCGCCCACCAGGCCGTGACGTCCGGCGTCCGGCCGGCCGCCTGCTCGGCGCGCAGCGCCTCGACCAGCTGCGCGATCGTCTCCTTGGCGTCGCCGACGATCGGCACGTCCGCCCTGCGGTTCTTCCCGATCTCGGCGGGGTCGATGTCGGCGTGCACGATCAGCGCATCCGGCGCGAACGACGACAGCTCCCCGGTGACGCGGTCGTCGAAGCGGGCGCCGAGGGCGACCAGGAGGTCCGCCTTCTGCAACGCGGTCACCGCGGTCACGTTGCCGTGCATACCCGGCATGCCGAGGTTCTGCCGGTGGCTGTCCGGGAAGGCGCCGCGGGCCATCAGGGTGGTGACGACGGGCGCGCCGGTCAGCTCCGCCAGCTCGGCGAGCTCCTCCGTCGCGCGCGCCTTGAGCACCCCGCCGCCGACGTAGAGCACCGGCCGCCGGGCGCCGGCGATCAGCGCGGCGGCCTCGCGGACCTGCTTGCCGTGCGGGCGGGTGGTCGGCTTGTAGCCGGGCAGCTCGATGCGGGGAGGCCAGCTGAAGTCGGTCGTCGCCTGGAGCACATCCTTGGGGACGTCGACCAGCACCGGGCCCGGGCGGCCGGTCGACGCGAGGTGGAAGGCCTCCGCGATCCGCTGCGGGATGTCCGCCGGGTCGGTCACCAGGAAGTTGTGCTTGGTCACCGGCATCGTGATCCCGCGGATGTCGGCCTCCTGGAAGGCGTCCGTGCCGATGGCGGCGCTCGGCACCTGGCCGGTGATCGCCACGATCGGCACCGAGTCCATGTAGGCGTCCGCGAGCGGGGTGACCAGGTTGGTCGCGCCCGGCCCGGAGGTGGCCATGCAGACACCGACCCGCCCGGTGGCCTGCGCGTAGCCGGTGGCCGCGTGGCCGGCGCCCTGCTCGTGCCGGACCAGGATGTGCCGCAGGTGCGAGTCGAACAGCGGGTCGTACAGCGGAAGGATCGCCCCTCCCGGGATGCCGAAGACGACCTCGACCCCGACCGCCTCGAGCGACCGGACCAGGCTCTGCGCACCGGTGATCCCGGTGGCCGGCTCGCCGGGGTGGCGGGGCGGCGGCGCGGTCTCGACCCCGGCCAGCGAGGCGGCGGCCTCGCGGGTCGGTGCCTCGGGGTCGGCCGGGGCGGCCGATGCGGCCGGTCGGCTCGGGGGGGTGGTGCTCATCGCGGATCTCCTGTGCCGGCGGGGGGCGTGCGGTGTGCGGTGCGGGTACCTGTTCGGGCGGGACGGGCCCGGTTGCGGGCCCGTCGAGCGGCCTGCGGCGGGCTGGGGCCCTCGTGATCAACAAAAAACCCCTCGTGCCGCAGGCACGGAGGGGTTTGCGCGTCGGTCTGGAGACCGGCGCGCTAGGCGATTACGAGGCCGTCGACGGCGAGCAGGCACACGCGGAGCACGCGCTCACTGTGCTCCCCGGACGGAGGGACCGTCAACCAGGCCGTCCCACCATGTGGACACCTGGGTCCACGGAGCTGGACGCGGGGGTATCCAGCAGGCCGGCGTCGAACCCGTCGATGACGGCGCGCAGCTCCGCCGTCGGAACGGGGCGACCCAGCAGGAAGCCCTGGACGTAACGGCAGCCCATGGCCGCCAGCGTGGCCAACTGTCCCGTGGTCTCCACGCCCTCGGCGACGACGTCCATGCCGAGGGTCCTGCCGAGCTCGACGATGCTGGCCACCAGGGCCGCACCCCGTTCGTCGGTCTCGATGCCGGCCACGAACCCGCGGTCCATCTCGAGGATGTCGACCGGCAGCCGGGCCAGGTAGGAGAGCGAGGAGTGACCCTTGCCGAAGTCGTCGAGTGAGACGACACAGCCCATGTCCCGGAGTGTGGCGAGGTCGCTGTGCAGCCGGTCGTCGTCATCGAGCAGGACGGACTCGGTGAGCTCCAGGATCAGCCGGCGCGGCGGCACCCCGGAGCCCGTCAGCGCCGTCGCGACGTCGGGGGCCAGGCACCCGGCCTGGACGTGCCGGACGGAGATGTTGACCCCCATCTGGAGGTCGCGGCCCTCGGCGAGCAGGCCCGCGAGGTCGGCCGTCGCGGTGCGCAGCACGAACCGCTGCAGCGCCACGATCAGCCCGTCCTCCTCGGCGATCGGGATGAACTCGTCGGGCGGGACGCTCCCGAGGGTCGGGTGCACCCACCGGACGAGTGCCTCCAGGCCCATGACCCGCCGTTCCCGCACGCCTATGACCGGCTGGTAGACCACGGCGAGTCGGCCCTGCTCGATCGCGGCGGGCAGGTCCCGGGCCAGCGCCGTGCGCCGGCCGGTGGCGCTGTCCAGGGCGTCGTTGTGCCGGCAGACCCGGTTCTTGCCCGCTGCCTTCGCGGTCCGCAGCGCCAGGTCGGCCTGGCGGATCGTCGTCGCGGCGTCGTCCCCGCGCATCAGCTCGGTGACCCCGATGCTGGCCGAGACGTCGAAGGCCAGGTCGGGCGACGCGCCGGCCGTGCGTCCGGTCGGCTGCACCTCGCGCAGGTCGCCGACGATGCGCTCGGCGAGGGCACCGGCCTCCTCGATGCCGTCCGGCACCAGGACGGCGAACTCGTCGCCGCCGAGCCGGCTGACCAGGTCCCGGTCGCGCACCGTCCGGCGCAGCCGGGTGGCGACCTGGACGAGCAGCCGGTCACCGGCCTCGTGGCCGGCGATGTCGTTGACCGGCTTGAAGCCGTCAAGATCCAGCAGCAGCAGGCAGGACGGGCGCCCCTCGGCCACACCACTGCGCGCCGCGGCCATCGCCCCCATGAGCCGGGCCCGGTTGGGAAGGCCGGTCAGGTAGTCGGTGTAGGCCAGGCGCTCGAGCTCCAGTTCGGTGCTGCGCCGGCCGATCACGTCGCGCACGTGCAGCACCAGACCGTCACGACTGCTGAGGGGGGCACCCGCGACGCCATCGGGGATGGCGCGGGACATCCCGCCCGGCATCCCGCCGGACGGTGCGGGGGACAGCCCTGCGGCCGACACGGTCCGCACGGACTCCACGCGGCGCCAGCTCCCGTCGCGCCGGCGCAGCCGGAAGACCGGGGCCGGCTCGTCGGTCGGGTCCGCGGGCGGGTGCAGCACGCGCTGGAGCTCGGCGCGGTCCTCCTCGTGGACGAAGTCGAGGAGCGGCCGGCCCTCGAGGTCGCGCGCCGGCCAGGCCCCCGGGCTGGATCCGGCGCCGGAGGCCCAGGTGATCCGCCCCTCACCGTCCAGGACGAGGGTGACGTCGGCGGCCCGGTCCACCAGCGAGCGGAAGTAGGACTCCGTGCGCAGGATCTGGCGGGTCAGCCGGGCGCCCTCGGCGGCCCAGACGATGGTGCGGAGGAAGGTCAGCAGGATCAGGACGGTCAGCGCCGCGGCCTCGCCCGGGATGGGCGGCCGCCCGGCGACCCAGGACGAGAGGGCCAGCAGCACCACGCCGAACGAGACGCAGTAGCTCACTACGACGGCCGCGAGGGGCCCCGGACTGGTCGGGCCGTCGGCGCGGGCACGCGGGCCGGGGTCCTCCGTCAGCGCGAGAGCCGCCATCGCGAGCACGGCCAGGTAGGCGACGCTCGTGACGAGGTCGAGCACCGGTCCCGGCATGGCCAGGGCGAGAGAGCCGGCGGCCATGGCCACGGCGAGGGAGGCGAAGCCGAGCACCAGCCACCCGGCCGCCCGCCGGCGCGGCGCGGACACCCCCGCGAAGGTGACCAGGCCGATCGCACACAGGGTCGCGCCCACCAGGGGATAGCCGACGGCGAGCAGGAGGTCCGCGCCCGGGGGCGCCCTGTGCAGGGTCACCCGTGCCAGGAGCTCGACCAGGAGCCCGAGCGCCAGCAGCGCCACGGCGGCGTCGAGGAGGGCCCGCGTGCGCAGCCGTCCCCGGGTCGACCGGACCAGCCGCAGGCAGATCACGCCCGCGATCGGTGCGGTGGCGGCGAGGGCGACGTCCGACAGGCCCGACGACGAGGGGTTCACGCCGGCACCGGAGACGGCCCGGATCAGCTGCCCGAGGGCGAGCAGCGCGGTGATGGCGGCGAAGCCTCGCCACGTCGTCGCGGCGGCCGCGTCGCGGGTGCGGCCGCCGCGCAGGACGAGCGAGCCCACCCAGGCGGTGGCCACGGAGAGGATTGCCGGACCGACGTGGGCCGAGATCACGTGCGACAGGGTCAGCTCGACGACCACCGCCAGGACGGCCGCGGCGACGAGCGGGCCGAAGATCGCACCGAGCGGCAGCGGCGCGGGAGCCGGTGCGTGCTGCTGGGCGGCCTCGTCCCGGGCCCTCACCGCTGACCGACCAGACCGGGCCAGAGCTGGCCGGCCCCGTCCTGCAGCAGTGCGGTGAGCTCGGGCAGTGACGTCGGCCGGCCCAGCAGGAAGCCCTGGGCGAAGCCGCAGCCGATGCCGAGCAGCGCCGCCAGCTGCGCCGGGGTCTCCACGCCCTCCGCCACGACCTGGAGGTCCAGCCGGCGGCCGATTCCGACGATCAACTCGCAGAGCGCGCGGGCGTGCTCATCCCTGTCGACCCGCGCCACGAGCGAGACGTCCAGCTTGAGCCCGTCCAGCGGCAGGGCGGTGAGGTGCCCGAGCGCCGAGTCGCCGGTGCCGAAGTCGTCCAGCGCCACATGCACGCCCATGAGCCGCAGCGTGGCGATGTCCAGGCAGACCCGCTCCTCCGCGGCCAGCAGAGCGGCGTCGGTGAGCTCGAGGACCAGTCGGTCCGGCGCCAGGCCGGAAGCATCCAGGGCGGCCTGGACGTCGGCAACGGCGGTGCCGCCGCGCAGGTACCCCGCAGAGACGTTGACTCTCACGCTGAGCGGGCACCCGGAGACGGGAAGGGCCATCGCGGCTGCCGTCGCCTGGCGCAGCACCCAGCGCTGCAGCTCCCCCATCAGGCCGGTGCGCTCGGCGATCGGCAGGAACTCCGCCGGCGGCAGCTGCCCGAGCTCGGGATGCCGCCAGCGCAACAGAGCCTCCACGCCGCTGACCCGCTGCTCACTGAGCGAGACGACCGGAAGGAAGGCCAGGGCCAGCTCGCCCCGGGCCGCCGCGCCCTCGATGTCCACGCGCAGCCGCTCACCGCGTTCGGCGGCGGCACCGAGCTCGGCGGAGTAGCGGACGGCCGTGCCGGGGCCGGCAGCCCGCGCGGCACTGACGGCGAGCTCCGCGCGGCTGCGCAGCCCCTCGACAGAGAGCTCCGGCTCCATCGCTGCCAGCCCGATGCCGGCGGTGAGTTCGAGAACACCCGACGGCGTGCGGATCGGCTGCTCCACGACGGCCAGGCAACGGGCGGCGAGCCGGTCGGCCTCCGCCGCCGAACCGCCGGCGAGAACGGAGAACGCGCCGCCACCCAACCGGGCGACCAGGTCCTCACCGCGCACTGTGGCCCGCAGTCGTCGGCCGACCTCGGCGACGACGGCGCTGACGCCCTCACGGCCGGTGTGCTCGCGCGCCTCGACCAGCCCGTCCAGCTCGATCAGCAGCAGCGCCGTGCCGCCGCTGCCGTCGGCCACCGACCGCTCCAGCGCGCGCAACCAGCCGGCCTGGTTGGGCAGGCCGGTCATGGGGTCGGTGTAGGCGATGCTCTGCAGTGCCTGCTCGCGCGCCAGGCGCTCGGTCATGTCGCGGCAGTGCAGGACGACGGCGCCCACGTCGGCGTCCCGGCGCAGGTCCGAGACACCTGCCTCGAGAAACCGCCAGGTGCCGTCGCTGTCGGGCAGTCGCAGCAGGATGAGTGCGGCCGGCTCGACCGCCGTTTCCGGCGTGGCCTCCGGCGCGGGGCCGGGGGCACCCTCGGAGTCGGCCCCGCCGGCCTGCCGCAGGGCGGCGGCCAGGGCCCGGACGTCCTCGGGGTGCACGGCGTCCAGCAGCGGGCGGCCGACGAGGTCCGCGGCCGCCACGGGCCCGACCATCCGCTCGAGGGCCGTCGAGGCCCACGAGACGCGCAGGTCGCTGTCGAGGATGAGCACCGCGTCGCCGCTGGAATGGACCAGCGAGCGGAAGTAGGACTCGCTGCGCTGCAGCCGGGCGCCCATCCGACGCTCGTCCCGCAGGGTCAGCCAGCGGTGCACCGTGGCCAGCACGACGCACCCGAGGAGGCCGGCAGCCGTCGCGGGCGCGACGTCGTAACCGAGCAGGAAGCTGGTGCCGACGGCCACCCCCGAGACCAGCATCGCGACATGCGGCAGCACCTGCCCGAGCGATGTGGAGGCGTCGGCGCCGGACCGGTCCGGTTCGACGCCCGGCCCCGGGTCCGACAGAGCGCCCAGGACCAGCAGGCCGAGACCGGCGACCACGAGGAACCGGCTCGCATCCTGGAGATCGGTGGCCCCCGACAGCATCGCGGAGGTGGCGAGGCCACGACCTGACGTGAGGAAGGCGAAGGCGGCGAGCAGCACGAGGGCCATCCGGCGGCGCCGAGCCTCCACCGCGCCGAGCAGGGTCAGGGCGGCGGCCATCGTGCTCGAGGTGGCGAGCACCGCCACGACCAGCACGGCCTGCTCACCCCAGCCGAAGCCCTGCACGCGGCCGCCGGGGCCGAGGACGAGCAGCTGGACGGTCAGCATGCAGGAGAGGCCGAACAGGACGAGCTCGACGGCATGGCGCCGGCCCCCTGCGCGCAGCCGGCCGCGGTCGACCAGCGACAGCAGGGCGACGATCGCCATCACGTAGCCCGGCACGGTGGGGACCCAGCGGAGCACCACGAACTCGAGTGGGCCGTGGGTCGGGACCAGCCAGGCAAGAGCGGCACCCAGGACCGGGAACATGCAGCCGATCGAGAACAGCCGCCGGCTCGACCGGCCGGCGTGCTCGGGGACGGGGGCGAACCAGAGAACGGCTGCGGCGAGGAGGCCGAAGGCGGCCATGGCGATGTCGCCCGCGACCCGGGCGCCGGGCACGAAGACGGGCACGGCGCAGGCCGCGAGCAGGGGTACGCCCATGCCCGCCAGCCACCTGGCTCGCGTGTCCACCTCGAAGGCATCGGCTCGGCGGCCCCCCGTGCCAAGGCGGACGCCGTCGGCCGTCACCCGTTCGGGGGGTGTCCCCCGAACGGGCTCAGCCGCAGATGGCGCCGGTGGCGGCCGAGCCCACGAGCTTGGCGTACTTGGCGAGCACCCCCCGGGTGTAGCGCGGAGCCGGGGGCGCCCAGCCCTCCCTGCGGCGGGCCAGCTCGTCGTCGTCGACCAGTAGGTCCAGGGTCCGGGTGGTGAGGTCCAGCCGGATCGGGTCGCCGTCCCGGACGAAGGCGATGGGGCCGCCGTCGGTCGCCTCGGGCGCGACGTGCCCGACGCACAGGCCGGTGGTGCCGCCGGAGAAGCGGCCGTCGGTGAGCAGCAGCACGTCCTTGCCGAGCCCGGCGCCCTTGATGGCACCCGTGACCGCCAGCATCTCCCGCATGCCGGGGCCGCCCTTGGGCCCCTCGTACCGGATGACAACGACGTCGCCGGGGTTGAGAGTGCCCTCGGTGACGGCGTCCATCGCGCCCTGTTCGCCGTCGAAGACCCTCGCGGTGCCCTCGAACACGTCCGCGTCGAAGCCGGCGGACTTCACCACGGCCCCGTCGGGGCTGAGCGAGCCGCGCAGGATGGTCAGGCCGCCCGTCTTGTGGATCGGCTGGTTCGTCGCGTGGATGATCGCGCCGTCGGGGTCCGGCGGGGCGATCTCGGCGAGGTTCTCGGCCATCGTCCGGCCGGTCACGGTGAGCGTGTCGCCGTGCAGCAGCCCGGCGTCCAGCAGCGCACGCAGCACGACCGGCACGCCGCCGATGCGATCGATGTCGGTCATCACGTAGCGGCCGAACGGCTTGACGTCGGCCAGGTGCGGCGTGCGGTCGCCGATCCGGTTGAAGTCGTCGAGCGTCAGGTCGACGTCGGCCTCGTGGGCCATCGCCATCAGGTGGAGGACGGCGTTGGTGGACCCACCGAGCGCCATGACCACCGTGATGGCGTTCTCGAACGCCTTCTTGGTCATGATCTGCCGCGCGGTGATGCCCGTGCGCAGGAGGTTGACCACGGCCTCCCCGGAGGCGACGGCGAACGCGTCCCGGCGGGAGTCCGGCGCGGGCGGGGCGGCGCTGCCGGGCAGGCTCATCCCGAGCGCCTCGGCGACGCTGGCCATGGTGTTGGCCGTGTACATGCCGCCGCAGGAACCCATCCCCGGGCAGGCATTCTTCTCGATGGCGGTGAGCTCGTCACGGCTGATCTTGCCCGCCGCGCACGCGCCGACGCCCTCGAAGACGTCGATCAGCGTGAGGTCACGGTCGCCCAGCTTCCCCGGCAGCGTCGAGCCCGAGTAGAGGAAGACGCTGGCGAGGTCCAGCCGGGCGGCGGCCATCAGCATGCCGGGGAGGCTCTTGTCGCAGCCGGCCAGCAGCACCGAGCCGTCGAGCCGCTCGGCGAACATGACCGTCTCCACCGAGTCGGCGATCACCTCCCGTGACACCAGCGAGGCCCGCATCCCCTCGTGGCCCATGGAGATGCCGTCCGACACGGAGATGGTGCCGAACTCCAGCGGGTAGCCGCCGGCGGCGAAGACGCCCTCCTTGGCCCGCTTGGCCAGCCGGTCCAGCGAGAGGTTGCAGGGGGTGATCTCGTTCCAGGACGAGGCGACGCCGATCTGCGGCTTGTCCCAGTCGTCGTCGCCCATGCCGACCGCGCGGAGCATCGCGCGGGCCGGCGCCTTGGTGATCCCGTCGGTCACCTCGCGGCTGCGCGGCTTCATATCTGCGGTCTGGCTGCCCGTGGGTCGGTCCTCGACGGTCGTCACGACCGGCGATGGTAGGCCGCCGCTCCGGCCCTGGGAGCATGGGTGCTCGTGACCGCCCCAGCCCGCATGCGCATGAGCCGGACCGCGCTCGTCCCGGTCGCGCTGCTGTTCGTCTGCACCATCCCGCTGGCCACCGCCCGGCCGTGGACGCTGGTGTTCCTGCTCCTCCCGATCGCCGCCGCGGCGTGGGTGCTCCGGACCGGCGTGGACGTCGACGACCGGGCGGTCACGGTGCGCGGAGCGGCCGGATCCCGGCGGGTTCCGTGGTCGGAGCTGGCCGGGATCCGGATCGGGCGCCGCCGGAACCTGTGGCTGGTGACCACACACGGCACCGAGGTGCGGCTGCCGGTCCTGCGGGCAGGAGACCT
>JAODNJ010000517.1 GCA_025465155.1 Frankiales bacterium | reverse complement strand
GGGTCATCAGCCAGGTCGTCGACGCCGGCCGCGCGCTGGTCCTCGCGATCAACAAGTGGGACACCCTCGACGAGGACCGCCACTACGAGCTGGAGAAGGAGGTCGAGCGCGAGCTCGCCCGTGTCCGCTGGGCCAGCCGGGTCAACATCTCGGCGAAGACCGGCCGGGGAGTCGACAAGCTCGCCCAGCAGCTCCGGTCCGCGCTGGAGTCGTGGGAGACGCGCGTGCCCACGGCGGAGCTGAACACCTACGTCCGCCAGCTGGTGCAGGAGACGCCGCCGCCGGCCCGCGGCGGCCGGGCACCGAAGATCAAGTACGTCACCCAGGCCGACATCCGGCCGCCTCGGTTCGTCGTCTTCTCCACCGGCTTCCTGGAGGCCGGTTACCGGCGGTTCCTGGAGCGCAAGCTTCGGGAGAAGTTCGGCTTCGCCGGGACGCCGATCGAGATCTCGGTGAAGGTCCGCGAGGGCCGCTTCGGGGACCGGCAGCGCGGCTGAACCGACGGTCGGGCCCGTGACGACGTGCGGTAGCCTCCTGGGGCAGCGATCGAGCGCTACCGGCCCGTCCGGAAGCGGCGCGACGCTCGGGCTGTAGCGCAGCTTGGTAGCGCACCTGACTGGGGGTCAGGGGGTCGCAGGTTCAAATCCTGTCAGCCCGACAGTGAAACGGCAGGTCAGGGGCGGGTCGACCGGTTCGATCGACCCGCCCCCGGCGCGCTTGCTGCCATCGTCACCGCCACCGGTTGAAACGCGCTGTACTCGGGCGGGTCACGGTCCGGTCCGGTCGGGTCGTCAGAGCGGGGCCCCTGACGCACCGTGCCAGCACCAGGCAGTGCCAGCCCCGCAGAGCGTGCTGCCGGCATTTCCGGGAGGGCACCTTCGTGTGCACCGATCGACGCGCGCTCGGCGTGCGAGTGCCGGGTGTGCAGGGGCGCGAGTAGGCGACCGAGGCCGGGACATGGACCCGCGTCACCTGCGCAGCGCTTCATCCAGTCGGTCCGCGGCCTCGCTGCAGGTCCGGATCCACGCGGCTGTAGATTCCCGCGATGATCGCGCAGGACGGGTGGCCCCGGATGCTCCTGGACGACCCCGGCATGCGTCCCGGGAGCCAGCAGCAGGCTGGCGGCGGAGTGTCGCGGCGTACGCGGTGGATGACGTCGAGGCCGGGTCCGCGTGACGTCGTGAAACCGGCGCAAATAGTAATCTTAATATGCTTGTAACCCTGAAGCGCGCGGCTTACGTTCCGAACCATGGTCATGGCCGCAGCCTCGGGGGACCCGGCATCGGGCAGGTTGCCATGACCGACGCGCGCCGGACCATCCCGAACACGGGCCACGCCGTGGTCACCGGCCGGCTTGCCGGCGCCGGAAAGGTCCGCGTGGACGGCATCGTGGTACTGGCTTCGGATGGCGGTTCGCCGTACGCGGACGTGCTCCGGACACTGTGCGACCAGCAGGGCTGGCCCCTCGTGGAGGTCGCGACCGGGGAGGCCGCGGGCTGGTCGGCGTCCAGCCGGAAGGCGTCGTTGGTGGTCGTGGCCAGCGACGACGCCCCCTTCGTCGGGGACACGGTCTCTGCCGTCCGCCGATCCACAGCATGTCCACTGGCAGTGCTGGGCGACCTGCCGGTCGCGGACCGCACCCGCGCCCTGGCGGGCGGCGCCGATGCATTCCTCCCATCGGTGGCCGACGCGGAGGAGATGCTCGTCCATCTGCAGGCGCTTCTCCGCCGGTCCGAGGCCGGCGACCCCACGGTCCGCTATCTCATCTCCGGCGATCTGGAGGTCGATCTCTGGGGTCGGCGCTGTCAACTGGCCGGTACGCCGGTCCCGCTGTCGCGGACGGAGTACGACGTCCTCGTCCTGCTGATGCGACACGCGCGTCGCGCGGTCCGTCTGGAGACGATCATCCAGGAGGTCTGGCGCACCCGGGCCTACCAGCTCCAGACGAATGCGGCCCGCATCATGATCTCGCGGGTCCGGACGCGGCTCCGGAGTGGAGCGGAGGGCACTGCGCCCATCAAGTCCGTCCGCGGCGTCGGCTACGAGTTCAGCGCTCCGGTGCTGGAGATGGACGACGGCAGCGTCCGGCGCCCAGGAGTGGAGCTGGGGCGCCTGGGCCTGGCCTCCTCACTGTTGAGCATGGCCTCGGCGCTGCGCGACCGGGCCTTCGAGGACGCGGCCCGCTACGTGGTCGACGTCGCCGTCGCCGACAACCACGGCGACGCGGTCGCCGTCTTCCGGTCGCGACGTGGACTCATCGAGTTGGTGGCCGAGCGAGGGCATCCCGAGGAGTACTGCCGCTTCATGGGATCGGGTGTTCGGGAGCGCGGACGCGCCGAGGTCCACCCCGACAACCTCGACCAGCCGGTGCAGATCGATGACATCGCTCGACTGGGCAGCAGGGCGACGTCGCTGCGCATTCTCGCCGCGCACGGTTTCCACAGCTACCTCTACATTCCGCTCCTCGCCGACGGCCGCGCGCGGGGCGGCCTGCGGCTGATGAGCCGCTCACGCCGTCCGCTGGACCCGGTGATGACCATGTTCTGTTCGGCGATCGCGGGGCTGCTGTCGGTGAAGCTGCCGGCCGAACCTCCGGTCATGCTCGCGACCAGTTGAGCCGCACGGAATACCGAGAGGGGCAGGAACATGCGCGTCGTCGTCGACTTCGACGTCTGCGAGAGCAACGGTGTCTGCGTGCAGACCGTCCCCGAGGTCTTCGACCTCGGGGACGACGATCTGCTGGACGTGCTTCAGCCCTCGCCGCCCGAGGAGCTGGAGGGCAAGCTGCGGGAGGCCGCGGGGCGTTGTCCGAAGCAGGCGATCACGCTCGTCGACGATCCGACCGGCGAGGAGCGGTAGGGCGGTCGCGCCGTCGCTGTGCCGGGGCGGCGGGTCAGCCGCCGACGGCGGGCAGCTGCAGGTCGTGGCCCATCCGATCCCGCTTGGTCCGCAGGTACCGCACGTTGTGCGGCGTCTCGACGACGGGCAGGGCGACCCGGTCCACGATGGTGAGCCCGTGACCCTCCAGGCCGCTGTACTTGGCCGGGTTGTTCGTCATCAACCGAATCCTGTTCGCGCCCAGGTCGGCGAGCACCTGGGAGCCGACGCCGTAGCTGCGTGAGTCGACGGGCAGCCCCTGGGCGGTGTTCGCATCGACGGTGTCCATGCCCTCCTCCTGCAAGGCGTAGGCGCGGATCTTGTGCGCCAGGCCGATGCCGCGGCCCTCGTGTCCTCGCAGGTAGAGCACGGCACCACAGCCCTCGTCGGCGATGGCGAGCAGCGCCTGTTCGAGCTGGCTGCCGCAGTCACAGCGCAGGGACCCGAGGATGTCCCCGGTCAGGCACTCGGAATGCACGCGCACCAGGACGCCCGCGGCGCTCTGGCCTGCCGCTGCGACGTCTCCCATGAGCATCGCCAGGTGCTCGGTGCCGTCCACGGTGTTGCGGTACGCGACCGCGCGGAACTCCCCGAATGCGGTGGGCATCAGGGACGTCGCGACCGGTTCCACGAGCCGCTCGGTGCAGCGGCGATACCGGATCAGGTCGGCGATCGTGAGCACGGGCACGCTGTGCTCGGCCGCGAAGTCGGCCAGTGCGGCGCCCCGCCGCATGGAGCCGTCGGCATCGGTGACCTCACCGATGACACCGACGCCGGAGAGGCCCGCCATTGTCGTGAGATCGACGGCGGCCTCGGTGTGCCCCGCGCGGACCAGAACGCCGCCGGGGCGCGCCTGGAGCGGAAAGACGTGGCCCGGGCGACGGAGATGGCCGGGGACGGTTCGGGGGTCGCTCAACGCCCGGATCGTCGCGGTCCGGTCGGCCGCCGAGACGCCGGTTCCCGTGCTGAGGTGGTCGACGGAGACGGTGAACGCTGTCCCGTGGGCGTCGGTGTTGTCCGCCACCATCTGCGGGAGCCGGAGTTCCGCCGCCCGTTCCACCGTCATCGGCGCGCAGATGATCCCCGAGGTGTGGTGGACGAGGAAGGCCATGTCCTGCTCGGTGACCAGTTCGGCGGCCATCAGCAGGTCCCCTTCCGCCTCTCTGTCCGGGGCGTCGAGCACCAGGACCATCCGCCCCGCCGCGAGCGCGGCGACCGCCTGGCGCACGGAGCGGGTGGCGGCGACGACGCTCACGCCTGGGCCTCCAGCCCGGTGTGGGTGCCGAACAGCCGCCGGTGGTAGGTCAAGGGCGGGGCGTCCACGTTCTCGGCGACCTGCACGGTCGCCAGGGCGACGACGTGATCCCCTGCGGTGACGAGGTCCGTGACCTCACACACCAGCCAGCCGGCTGCCCCGACCAGTCGCGGGAGATCGTGGTCGGGCTCCCACGGGACTCCGGTGAACTTGTCGGGACCGCCCTTCTTCGCGAAGGCCATGGCGAACGCCGACTGGTCGCTACTGAGGACGTTGACCCCGAAGCGCCCGGACCGGCGGACGATGCCGAGCAGCTGGGAACCGCGGTCCAGCGACACGAGCACCATGGGCGGCTTCATCGACAGCGAGGCGAACGCGCTGACCGTCGTTCCGTGCGGGAGGGTGCCCGCGAACGCCGTCACCACCGACACCGGGGTCGCCACTGCGGCCATCGCCTCGCGGAACCGCTCCTGCAGGGCGCCGTCAGCGCACTGGGGACCGAATGCCGGCTCCGCTGCCGGACGGTCGCGCCGCGTCGCGCCGGATTCTCCTGCCGGCTGACCTGCGTGCGGGACGGGAAAGTCGATGACGGTCGCCTCCTCCCCTCCGTGCCGGAGCGTCGAGCCGGCGACCCCGGTGCCGTCCACGGTGCGGCCTCAGCTGCCGGTGGAGGCCGGCTGGAACGGCTTGGGTTCGTAGGCGGCCAGCTCCGGGATGACCTCCTTGCCGAGGATCTCGATCGTCCGCTTGATCGCCTCGTGCTCCAGGTAGCCGAACTGCATGTAGCAGATGAGCTGGTCGATCCCCAGATCGGCGTACCGCTTCATCTTCGTGACGACGGTGTCGACGTCTCCCACGATGATCATGTCTGCCGCGTCGAACGACTCGATCGGGACATGGCCGTCCATGAGGGGCTTGAGTTCCGGGAACGCCTTCTGCTGCTCCTCGGCCGGCATGTTGGGCAGCTCCCACTGGATGGTGAACTCGGCGAGGTGCCGGTACCACCAGCCGACGGACCGCCACACCGGGTCGTCCTGCCGCTTGCGGTCCTTCTCGGTGACGTGCACGAGGGTGTAGGCGGCGACCTTGTTGGTGGTGACGTCGGTGATCGGCGTCGCCCGAGCGGCCGCGGCCCGGTAGGCCGCGACCTGCCGCGCGACCTCATCGAGCGGCCGCATGATCGACAGCGACAGGAGGCCGAGCCCCAGCTGTCCGGCGAGCTCCGCCGAGCCGCCGGAGACCGCGGCCATCCACGCGGGCGGGTGCGGGTCCTGCACGGGCTTGGGGGTCACCATGCGCTTCGGGAACGAGAAGCGGGGGGACTCGTACTCGAAGTACTCCTCCCGCCACATGGCGGTCACGATCTCGATGGCCTCCCGGAAGTCCTCGCGCGACTGCTTCGGGTCCACGCCGAAGGCGCTCTGCTCCATGGGAGTCGACCGGCCCGTGCCCCACTCGACGCGGCCTCCGGACAGGATGTCCGTCGTCGCCACCTTCTCCGCGATGCGCTGAGGGGGGGTGAAGTCGAACGGAGTGAGCGTGACGCCGAACCCGAGGCGGATCTGCTCCGTGACGGCAGCGAGGTAGCCGAGCAGCACCTCGGGGGCCGGGCAGTGCGAACGGCCCTCGCGGAAGTGGTGCTCGACGGCCCAGATCGTGTTGAAGCCCAAGGGGTCGGCGAGGCGGATCTGCTCGACGGCCTCGCGATAGGCACGCTGCTCGGCCTTCCGCTGGCCGTAGGGGTGCGGGCCGTCCCACGGCTTGGGCGCGTCGACCTCGTAGAGCATGTCCAGCTTCACTGGGACTCCTTCGGAATACCGAAAAATTATTCGGGGTATCGGGGGCAGGACTGTTGCGCGGCTCACACTCCTTGTCAACACTGAGCCGGCAACCGCTGTGGACTGCCCTGCGAGCCCTTGCCGAGGCGTCCCGCGCTGATCGGAGGAAGGTTCGAATGAGTCCAGGAGCGCTCGCCGCTACCCGTGCGCTGGCCGTCCTCGATTTCTTCACGGCGAACTCCGGACGCGCCTTCACGCTCTCGGAGCTGTCGGCCGGGCTGGAGATCAACCTGGCGTCGCTGTCGTCGGTGCTGCGCTCCCTGACCGACGCCGGGTACCTCGTGCGGCATCCGCGGCACAAGACCTATGAACTGGGGCCGGCACTCGTCGCGGCGGGACAGGCAGCGATGATGCAGCACCCGGTCGTCGAACTGGCCCGCCGGGAGATGCAGCGTCTCGCCGAGGCGACCGGCACCGAGTGCGCGGGCAGCGTCCTGGTCGGGAACGAGATCGTGATCCTGGCGCTGGAGGGCCGTCCGTCCTCCCGGGCCCGGGGTGTCGCCCTCGGACATCGGCTCCCGCTGCTGCCACCGTTCGGCCAGGTCTTCCTGGCGTGGAGCTCGGCGGGGACGGTGGACCGCTGGATCGCCCGCGGACTGGGCGAGCGTCACGAACATCTGGACCGTGCCCACCTCCTGGACGCCCTCGATCAGGTGGCCGCCCGCGGCTACGCCGTCAACCTCTCGACCCCGGCCATCGACCGACTGAAGGACACGCTGAGCGAGCTCACCCGGCATCCGCGTGATCAGGACCTGCGTGCGCGCCTGCCCGAGCTGGTGTGCGCACTCGGGGACGACTACGAGCTGCTCGACGAGCAGCCCGACCGCCGCTACGACGTCGAGATGGTCTCCGCCCCCGTGTTCGCCGCGGACGGCAGCGTGACCTTCGCGATCACCATGACCGGGCTCGCCCATCGAACGGGGCAGGAGATCACCGAGGTCGCCGAGCAGGTGGCCGGTGCGGGCCTCTTCGTCACCCGTCAGATCGGGGGACGCATGCCTGCGTGGGTGCCGGGGCGACGGTCGGCGTGAGCCAGGCGCCTCTCTTTTCCAGGACACGGGCCGCGAGGACACGGGCCGGACGAGCAACGGAGACGGAGTCCGAGGGATGAGCGGAACAGCCGGGACCGAGCGGGCGCAGCACGGCAGTCCCGAAGGGCGACCCCGTCCTGCCCCGCCCGACCTGGTCGAGAGGCGACGCGCAGGCGCGGCCGCTCTGGCCGCCCTCCCGCTCGCCGACGGGGTCACCGTCGCCGACGTCGATGCCGACGGCGTCCAGGTGCTGGCCTGCCTGCCTCCGGAGGTGGAGCTCGAGACCGGGCCGGTCCTGCTGTACTTCCACGGTGGCGGCTACCGGCTCGGCTCGGCTCGGCTGTTCCAGAGCTATGCCTCGCACGTGGCGACGGCGTGCGGCGCCCGGCTGCTCTCCGTCGACTACCCGCTGGCGCCCGAGAACCCGTATCCCGCGGCGCTGAGGGATGCGACGACGGTCTACCGGTGGCTCCTCGGCACCGGCGTGGCGCCTGACCGGATCGTGCTCGGGGGCGACTCGGCGGGGGGCGGCCTCGCCGCGGCCCTCCTGCTGAGCATCGCCGCCGAGGGGCTGGGTCGCCCCGCCGGCGCCGTCCTTCTGTCGCCGTGGGTGGACCTGCGGGTCACTGCGGGAAGTTTCCAGCAGAATGCCCGGACCGATGAGCTGTTCTCCGCCGAGGCGGCGCGCGAAGCGGCCGGCATGTACCTCGCCGGGCACCCAGCCACCGATCCCCTGGCATCGCCACTGCTCGGAGACTGGGCGGGGCAGCCACCGATGCTCATCCATGCCAGCGCGGACGAGGTCCTGCGCGACGACGCGCAGAACCTTGCGGACACGGCGCGGGCCGCGGGAGTCGACGTCCGCCTCGAGCTGTATCCCGCCCAAGCGCATGTCTGGCACCTGCGGATCCCGTTCCTGGACGCCGCGGTGAGCGCGGTCGACGACGTCGCCCGCTTCGTGCGCGCGGTGGTGCCCCGGGGCGCCTCCACGCCCGAGGAGCTGTCGCCGGCGGAACGGCACACCAGCGCGCCTGGACGTCTCGGGGCTCGTCCGGCGTGAGCCCCGCTCGCCGTCAGCTCGACACGTAATCGAAAGGAATGCGGCGCTACCGTGCCCGAGACCTGGCTGTCCGGCGCCGCCGTCGCCCGATGCCGCCGGGAATGACCTGTTCGTGAGCGCGCAACCCGAGAGGGGCTGATGCCCGGTGGTCGCTCCGCACACCGTGCAGCACCAGATCGACCTGAGCGAGGAGAGGTTCGGCCGAGGCGTGCCGTTCGACGAGCTCGCCGAGCTGCGTGCCGAGTCGCCGATCTGGTGGTACGAGCCCGGCCGGTGCTGGGTGGTGACGAGCTACGAGCTGGTCGAGGAGGTCAACCGCGACTTCGCCACCTTCTCCAGCGCCGGCGGCCCCATCCCGCCGGACGACCCCGGGCATCCGGAGCTGCCGATCATGCTCGCGGACGATCCGCCGGTGCACACGATGTACCGCAGGCTCGTCAGCCGGAACTGGACCCCCCGAGCGGCGCTGACCCAGAAACCCTTGGTGGCGGACACGGTCGCCGCGGTGCTCGAGACGTTCGTGGAGAAGGGCGGTGGGGACTTCGTCACCGAGGTGGCCGGCCCCATCCCCTTCCGCATCATCGCGGCGATCGTCGGGATCCCGGCCGCGGATGCACCGCTGCTGTGGGGCTGGACGAACACGTTGATGCCCAGCAAGGACCCGGAGTACCGCAGCGACCCCGAGGCGCCGCTGCGCGCCAACCGGGAGCTGGACAGCTACTTCGGCGACCTCCTCGAAGACCACCGCAGGTCCCCGCGCGAGGACCTCTGCGACGCACTGCTGCAGCTCACCAAGTCCGACGGCAGCCCACTGGACGAGCGGGAACTGCGCGACTTCCTGGCCCTGTTCATCACCGGTGGGAGCGAGACGACCCGCCACCTGCTGAGCCACACGATCCTCGCCCTCGCCGACTTCCCGGACGAGCGGCGGCGGCTGGTGTCCGGCGAGGTGGACATCGCTCCTGCGGTGGAGGAGATGCTGCGCTGGTCCACGCCTGTCCTGCATCACTCGCGCTGGGCGACCGCCGACGCGGACGTCGGTGGACAGCGCGTGTCCGCGGGCGATCGGCTGACGCTGTGGATGATCTCGGCCAACCACGACGAGACGGTGTTCGCCGAACCGCGTCGGCTCGATCTGGGCCGTTCGCCGAATCCGCACGTCTC
>JAODNJ010000514.1 GCA_025465155.1 Frankiales bacterium | reverse complement strand
TCGACTCCAGCACGTTCGCCGTCGCCAGGAAGACGACGTCGGACAGGTCCAGCTCCACCTCGAGGTAGTGGTCCCGGAACGTGTGGTTCTGCGCCGGGTCGAGCACCTCCAGCAGCGCGGCCGCGGGGTCGCCGCGGTAGTCGCTGCCGAGCTTGTCGACCTCGTCCAGCAGGACGACGGGGTTCATCGAGCCGGCCTCCCGGATCGCGCGGACGATCCGGCCGGGCAGCGCGCCGACGTAGGTCCGCCGGTGCCCGCGGATCTCGGCCTCGTCGCGCACCCCGCCGAGAGAGACGCGGACGAAGTTCCGCCCCATCGCACGGGCCACGGACTCGCCCAGCGAGGTCTTGCCGACCCCGGGCGGCCCGACCAGCGCCAGGACCGCGCCGCTGCGCCGACCACCGACGACGCCCAGGCCGCGCTCCTCGCGCCGCTTGCGCACCGCCAGGTACTCGGTGATCCGGTCCTTCACCTCGTCCAGGCCCGCGTGGTCCGCGTCGAGCACGGCCCGCGCGCCGACGACGTCGTAGGCGTCCTCGGTGCGGACCGACCAGGGGAGTTCCAGGACCGTGTCCAGCCAGGTCCGGATCCAGCCGCCCTCCGGCGACTGCTCCGAGCTGCGCTCCAGCTTGTCGACCTCGCGCAGCGCCGCCTCGCGGACGTGCTCGGGCAGGTCGGCGGCCTCCACGCGCGTGCGGAGGTCGGCCGGCTCGTCGCCGTCGTCGGGGGCACCCTGCAGGTCGCGCAGCTCCTTGCGGACGGCGGCCAGCTGCTGGCGGAGCAGGAACTCCCGCTGCTGGCGGTCCATCCCGTCCTGCACGTCCTTGCGGATGGTCTCGGCGACGTCGAGCTCCGCCAGGTGCTCGCGCGCCCAGCGGATCGCCAGCTCGAGCCGGAGGATCACGTTGGCCGTCTCCAGCAGGGTCAGCTTCTGGTCGGCGTCCAGGTAGGAGGCGTAGCCGGCGCTGTCCGCGATCTCCGACGGGTCGCTCAGCCGCCGGATGCCGTCGATGAACTGCCAGGCGCCGCGCTGCTGCAGCACGGAGACGACCAGGCCCTTGTACTCACGGGCGAGCTCCTGCGCCCGATCGCCCACCTCCTCGTCGGGGACAGGGATGACCTCCACCCAGAGGGCGCCGCCGGGACCGGTGGCGCCGGTGCCGATGCGGGCGCGGCCCACTCCACGCACCAGCGCGCCGGGTTGGCCACCGGGCAGCCGGCCGACCTGTTCCACGACGGCCACCGTTCCGGTGCCGGCGTAGCGGCCGTTCAGCCGCGGGGTCAGCAGGACGTGGGTCGGCCCCTCCTGGGTGCCGGCCGCGTCGACGGCGACGCGCGCCTCGGCGTCGCTCAGGTCGACGGGCACCGCCATGCCGGGCAGGACGACGGTGTCGTCGAGCGGCAGCAGCGGCAGGCGTTCGGTACTGCTCATGGGGGCTCCTTCACATACTCCGGCGAGAGCACCGGATACGCCGACCAACGCCACCGGAGGGAGCCGTATTACCGGTGTTCGCCCACGGCGCAGCCGGGACCCACGGCGGCGCCCGAAACCGCCTCAGGCGGCCCGGACCGTGACGCGCCGTCGAAGGTCATCACCAGGGAGCGACGGTTCTGCCGGCCCGCTGGGAATGTCGGCACGACGGGAATACCGCAGGGCTCGTCGGGCCTGCGGCGGAGGACGGTGGCACAGGTCGCCGCTCGGCGCAGCGTGGCGCTGTTCCTCCTCCTCGGAGAGATCCCATGGCGCAGATGACTGCCGAGTCCGTACCGACCGGCTCCCGCGACACAGACGGTCCCGCGCCCCGGCGCTGGTGGATGCTGGCCGTGCTGGGGGTGGCCCAGCTGATGGTGGTGCTCGACGCCACCATCGTGAACATCGCGCTACCCAGCGCCCAGCGGGCGCTGGGCTTCTCGAACGCCGATCGCCAGTGGGTGGTGACCGCTTACTCGCTGGCGTTCGGGGGCCTGCTCCTGCTCGGTGGACGGCTGGCCGACCTGTTCGGTCGGCGGCGGATCCTGCTCATCGGGCTGGGCGGCTTCGCCGCGGCGTCCGCGCTGGGCGGAGCGTCTCAGAGCATCGGGATGCTCGTGGTGGCCCGCGCGATCCAGGGCGCCTTCGGCGCGCTCCTGGCGCCGTCGGCCCTGTCGATGCTGACGGTCACGTTCACCGATCCCCGCGAGCGCGGGAGGGCGTTCGGCATCTTCGGCAGTATCGCCGGTGCCGGGGCGGCGATCGGCCTGCTGCTCGGCGGCCTGCTCACCCAGTACCTGAGCTGGTCGTGGTGCCTGTTCGTCAACGTTCCGATCGCCGTCGTCGCGGCCGCGGGGGCGTTCGTGCTGCTGCCGAGGACCAAGCCGGCGAAGGACGTGCGGCTGGACATCCCGGGGGCGGCCGTCGCGATGCTGGGGCTCGCGGGGCTGGTCTACGGCTTCTCCCGCGCCCAGACCCACGGGTGGAGCGACCCGTGGACGCTGGCACTTCTCGGCGTCTCGGTCCTGCTCCTTGTCGGTTTCGTGCTCCTGGAGCGCCGGGTTCGGCATCCCCTGGTCCCCATGCGGGTCGTGCTCGACCGACGCAGGGGCGGCGCCTACCTCGCGATCGCGCTGACCGCGATCGGGTCGTTCGCGGTGTTCCTGTTCCTCACCTACTACCTGCAGCAGACCCGCGGGTACTCGCCGCTGATGACCGGCGTTGCGTTCCTTCCCCTCGTCGTCGGCATCGTCATCAGCTCGACGCAGGTGATACCCCGGCTGCTGCCGCGCGTGGGTCCGCGCCCGCTGATCCTGACCGGCCAACTGCTCGGCGCGGTCGGGCTGCTGATCCTGTGGCGGCTCCAGGTCGGGAGCAGTTACGCCGGCCACGTGCTGCCGGCCGTCCTCGTGATGGGGTTGGGGATGGGGCTGATCTTCGGGTCGTCGTTCAACACCGCGACCTCGGGCACCCAGCCGTCCGACGCCGGTGTGGCGTCGGCCCTGGTGAACACCGGGCAGCAGGTGGGGGGCGCCCTCGGCACGGCGCTGCTCAACACCATCGCCGCCACTGCGGCCGCGTCCTACCTCGTCTCGCGTCCGCCGTCGCCTGCCGCGGTCAATGCGGCCGCGGTCGCCGGCGACACACGGGCGTTCCTCGTCGCGGCGGGCATCTTCGTCGTGGCCGCCGTCCTGAGCGCGGTGATCCTTCCCAGCGGTCCCAACCCGGCCGGCCGGCGGCCGGAGCGCGTCACGGCAGCGGCCTGAGTCCGACCATTCCGGCCATCGGTTCAGTCCCCACCCACGGCGCCGTCGGTCCGGTGCGATCGGGAATTCCTCGACCTGCTCTCAAGGATTGATCCGATCGGGTCGATTCCCTCATCGGTGCGCCGGAGATCGGCCACCGGGAAATGCTCCGTACGGCGATTCCGGAATGGGAATTGCCGGACGATCGAGGGAGTCGGTCCGTGGGTCAGGGACGCCGAAGGGGACGCGCCGCGGGACGCCGGTGGAGGTACCGGCTGACCGGTGTCGGGATCGCCGCGGTCATCGGCCTGGGGGCCGTCCCCGTCACGGCCACGGCTGCGCCCGGCAACCCCTCCGACGGGCAGCTCAGCGCGGCGCAGCAGGCGGCGAACGACGCCGCCGCGCAGGTCGGGCAGATCCTGACGATGCTGGGCACCGCCCAGGCAGCGGTGGACTCGGCGCACGCGCAGGCCGCCGGCGCTCGCGATCAGTACGACCGGACGCTGGCCCGTTATCAGCGCGCCCAGGCGTCCGCGGACACCGCCCAGGCGGCGGCCGAGCAGGCCCAGGGCGACCTGGCCGCCGCGCGCGCCGGCGTCGCCGCCTTCGCCCGGAGCAGTTACAAGATGGGGAGCACGTCCCCGCGGATGCAGGCGCTCATGACGTCCGCCGGCCCCGCGCAGCTGCTCGAGCGGGCCGCACTGCTCGACGCCGTCGGCTCCGGCCGGTCCGATGTCGTGAACCGGATCACCGTCGTCCAGCGGCAGGCGGCCGATGCCTCCGCTGCGGCGCGGACCGCGCTGGCGACGGCCGCGGCACTCAACGATCAGGCCGGCGCCGCTCTGGCTGAGGCCGACCGGACCGAAGCCGCCGCCCGCCGGCGGGCCGCGACGTTCCAGGCGCAGCAGGCCGCGATGCAGGCCCGGCTCGAGGAGACGCGGACCACGCTGGTGAGCCTGCAGGCGCAGCGGACCGCCGCGGAGCAGGTCACCCCGGCTCCCTCGCCGCCCTCCACCCCGCCGGCCTCTTCCGGCGGCGGTTCGTCCTCCGCCGGTCCGGCACCCAGCGGCACGACGCACGACTGGGACGCCGTCGCCCGGTGCGAGTCCGGTGGCAACTGGAGCATCAACACCGGAAACGGCTACTACGGTGGCCTGCAGTTCAGCCAGCCCACCTGGAACGCCCATGGCGGCGCCGCCTACGCGTCGCGGGCGGACCTGGCCACGAAGAGCCAGCAGATCACCGTCGCCGAGAGGGTCCTGGCCGGCCAGGGCGCCGGTGCGTGGCCGGTCTGCGGAAGGAGCCTCTGACCGCCCCTGCGCTACCAGCGGGCCCAGTGGACGACCTCGTCGAAGGGCCGGCGGTCGGGGTGGAGGATCGGCCGCAGCGGTCGGTCGGCGGGGTACCCGAGGCCGATCAGGTAGGCGCAGAAGTAGCCGTCGGGGAACGACAGCACCCGCCGGGCCTGCTCCTGGTCGACCACGGCCGAGTGGCCGGATCCGACGCCGAGGTCGGCTGCCGTGATCATCATGGTGGCGGTCGCCTGACCGAAGTCGTACTGCACCAGGTCACGGCGTCGCTCGTCCTCCGGCGTCCGGCCCACCACGGCGATGGTCGCCGCGGACCGGGCGATGTGTCCTCCCCCCTGCGGCCACGCCTTCGCCAGCGCGACGAGCTGCTCGCGGTCGCTCACGACGACGAAGTCCCACGGCTGCCAGTTCGACGCCGACGGGGCCCTCCGCCCGGCTTCCAGGATCCGCTCGAGGTCGCCGCGCGGGATCGGCCGGTCGGTGTACTGGCGGACGTCGCGGCGCGCCCGGATGGCATCCCACGTCTCCATGCCCCGGGTTCTAGCCGTTCCCGGACGAGTCCGAACGTCGATGCCCG
>JAODNJ010000505.1 GCA_025465155.1 Frankiales bacterium | reverse complement strand
GCCCGATGACGCTGACCGCTCCGGCTGTGCCCACCACGGAGGATCTGCCCGCCGGCCCGGGGATGTGGCTGACCACCGTGCTGCGGCCGGCCGGACCGATGAGCGCCAGGGACGGCGCCCGGTTCGCGGCGGCGCTGCGGGCCGCCAGCGACTCCTCCGGCGTCGTGCTCGTGGACCTGCGCGCCGTCGGCCGGCTGCCGCGCGCGGTACGGCAGTCGCTGACCGACGCCGACGCGCACCTGACCGATACCGGCGGCGTCCTGCTGCTGATCGACACCGACACCCCCGGGTCCGCGCGGCCGCCGGCCCACCTGCTCGGAGGCGGCACGACGCCGTAGGCGGACGTCCTCGTCTTCCGCCCGCGCGGCCCGGTGCGTAGCGTCGCCGCCATGACGGCGGTGGCCGGTATCGACCCATCAGCGCCTCCGAGCGGCACCGGGTGCCTGGAATGCGAGGCCGCCCAGGGCTGGTGGTTCCACCTCCGACGCTGCGCGCAGTGCGGCCACATCGGCTGCTGCGACTCCTCGCCGGAGCAGCACGCCGGCGCGCACGCCGCGGCGACCGGGCATCCCGTCGTCCAGAGCTTCGAGCCCGGCGAGACCTGGTTCTGGGACTACGTCCGCGAGGACTACGTGGATGACGGCCCCGATCTTGCCGCCCCGACGTCGCATCCCGACGAGCAACCCGCCCCCGGGCCCCGCGGCCGCGTTCCGCCCGACTGGCAACGCCGGCTGCACTGAGTCCGCAGCCACTGGGCAGCGCACCACTGAGCTGACCCCCACCGAGCGGGGGACCACCGGAAATACCCGCGACCGAGCCGGGGAGCGTGCGCTCTGAACCAGGCCCGGGTGCCGCGTCGGGGAGTCCCCCTCAACCCGACGGGCGTGGCCCGGATCCACCGTTCACCCCCAGCGCGCCGGACGCAACCCGAGCCGTCAGCCGGCGGCGGGGACCTCGGCGGCCGGACCGGGCGGCGTGCGGGTCTGCTCGGTGAGCGGCAGCAGGACCCGGAAGCGGGTGTCTCCCGGCCGGGAGACGACCCGCAGGTCGCCGCCGTGCCGGTTGACCACGATCCGCCACGACACGTCGAGCCCCAGCCCGGTGCCCTGGCCGACCGGCTTGGTCGTGAAGAACGGCTCGAACACCCGCCGCCGCAGCTGGTCGGGGATGCCCGGTCCGGTGTCGCGGACCTCCACCAGCGCGCAGTCGCCGTCGCGGGCGGTGTGCAGCGTGAGGGTGCCCGACCCGGTCATGGCGTCGAGCGCGTTGGCGATGAGGTTTGTCCAGACCTGGTTCAGCTCGGCGGCGTAGGCCGGCACGAGCGGGAGCGACCGGTCGTAGTCCTTGACGACGCTGATCCCTGGGCCGATCTTCGCGCTGAGCATCACCAGGGTGGCGTCGAGCCCCGCGTGCAGATCGGTGTCCTGATGCGGGGAGCGGTCCAGCTGCGAGTACTGCCTGGCCGCCTCGACCAGCGCGGAGATGCGCGAAGTGCTGTCGCGGATCTCGCGCAGCAGCAGCTCGGTCTCCATGGTGTAGGCCAGCCAGCGCAGCGCGGGCTCGAGGTCCGCGGCGGCCACGGCGCCCGCGACTCGGTCGAGGTCGGCCTCGGCGACCCCCGCGGCGACGAAGACGCCGGCCAGGTCCGAGGTCTCCTCGATGCCGCCGTCCTCCATCCAGTCGGAGAGCACGTCCTCCGCGTCCGAGCGGTCGAGGGCGGAGAGCTCGGGCGCGCTGCCGATCCGGCCCACGAACTCCTCCTGGAGCCCGGTCAGGGCCTGCAGCACGTGCCCGTCGATCCGACCGTCGGCGAGCAGCGCCAGCTTGTGCCGCATGCCGGCGAACCGGTCCTCCAGTACCGCGGTGGCCCGGGTCGCGGCGGCGGCGGGGTTGTTGAGCTCATGGGTCAGCCCGGCGGTCAGCTTGCCCAGCGCCAGCAGCCGCTCGCGCTGGCCGACCAGCTCGTCGGTGTTGCGGATGCCTACGAACAGGCCCTGCAACAGGTGCACCGCCATCGGGTACCAGCGGCGGAAGACGACGGCGAACTCGTCGGCCGGCAGGGCGAGGAACGTGCAGTCGGTGATGGCGCGGACGGTCGAGGGGTAGCGCTGCGTGATCTGGTCGCCGAAGTAGAACTGGACGGCGCCGGAGTACACGCCGCGGGACGACGTCCGGACGGTCTCGACCTCGTCCGCGCCGACCCGGCGGACCATCGTCATCGTGCCGGACAGCAGCACCCAGAAGCACTCGGCCGGTTCGCCCTCGACCGACACCTCCGTGCCCGCGGCATGCGCGACGACGTCGCCGTGTGCCACCACCCAGTCCAGCTGGTCGTCGTCGAGGTCCTCGAAGAGGAACAGCTCGCGCAGCTCGTCGCGGGTCAGCCGCGCGGTCGGCGCGCTCACCGCTCCCCCAGGTACTTGTGCACGAGCATGACCGCCATCGCGCCTTCCCCGACCGCGGAGGCCACCCGCTTCACCGACTCGGCCCGGACGTCCCCGGCGACGAACACCCCCGGCACGCTGCTCTCGAGGAAGTAGGGGTCGCGGTCCAGCGGCCAGTCCGGCGGCCGCTGCCCCTCGACGTTCAGCTCCGGGCCGGTGCAGACGAAGCCGCGCCGGTCGCGGACGACGACACCGTCCAGCCAGTCGGTCCGGGGTGCCGCCCCGATGAAGACGAACAGGTGGCTGGCCGGCACCCGCTCCTGCTGTCCGGTCCGCGCGTCCTGGAGGGTCAGCGCCTGGAGGTGCCCGTCCCCGTGCGCCTCGGTCACGGTGGTGCAGGTCCGGACGACGATCGTCGGGATGCCGGCGAGCTGCTCGATGAGGTAGGTCGACATCGACGACTCGAGCGACGGCGCGCGCACCAGCAGCTGCACGGTCCGCGACTGCTTCGCGAAGTACACCGCCGCCTGGCCGGCCGAGTTGGCGCCGCCGACGATGAACACGTCGTCGTCGGCGCAGTCGTCGGCCTCGATCATCGCCGAGCCGTAGTAGACGCCGCGGCCGGTGAGCTCCGCGCACCCGCGCGCCTGCAGGTTGCGGTACGAGACGCCGGTAGCCAGGACGACGGCGTGCCCGGCGACACCTCCGCCGTCGTCGAAGCGGACCACCCGCTTGGGGCCGTGCGGGTCGAGGGCGATGACGTCCCGGGCGGTAACCACCTCCACGCCGAACTTCGCGGCCTGCCGCCGCGCGCGTTCGGCCAGCTGGCCACCGCTGATGCCGTCGGGGAAGCCGAGGTAGTTCTCGATCTTGCTGCTCTGCCCGGCCTGCCCCCCGGTCGCCTCCCGCTCGACCAGGACGGTGCGCAGGCCCTCGGAGGCGCCGTACACGGCGGCGCCCAAGCCGGCCGGGCCGCCACCGACCACGACGAGGTCGTAGAAGCGTTCGCTCGGATCCACGTTCAGGCCGACGACCGCGGCCAGCTCGGCATCGGTGGGCGCGATGAGCGGCCGCCCGTCGGGCGGGACGATGACCGGGACGTCGTCCGGCGTCGCCCCCGCGGCGGCGAGCAGCCGCTCCCCCTCCGGCTGGTCCGCGCTGTACCAGCGGTAGGGCACGGCGTTGCGGGCCAGCAGATCCCGGGCGTGGAACGACGGCGCCGACCAGCGGTGGCCGACGATCTTGACCTCCTCCACCGCGGCGTCGCGGGAGGCCTTCCAGCTCTCGATCATCACGTCGATGACCGGGTAGAGCTTCTCCTCCGGCGGCTCCCACGGCTTGAGCAGGTAGTGGTCGACGTCGACGACGTTGATCGCCGAGATCGCGGCGTCGGTGTCCGCATAGGCGGTCAGCAGCGCCCGCCGGGCCCGCGGGAACAGGTCCATCGCCTGCTCGAGGAACTCGATGCCGTTCATCTGCGGCATTCGGTAGTCGGCGAGCAGCACCGCCACCGGATCACCGCGCAGCTTGAGCTCACGCAGCGCATCCAGGCCCTCGGCGGCCGACGACGCCCGCAGCACCCGGTAGTCCTCGCCGTACCTCCGGCGCAGGTCGCGGGCCACCGCGCGGGAGACCGCGGGGTCGTCGTCCACACTCAGCAGCACGGGCTTGCCCATGGGCTCCTCCGGTCGAGCCGCGGACGGCGTCGTCGTCCACGCTAGCCCGCGGGACCCCTCCCCCGGCACCCCTCGCGCGGCTACCGTTCTCCCGGTGAGCGCTCCACAGGTGATCGACCTCGACCGCCATGTCTACGGGGCACCCGACGCCCCGACGACGATCGTCGAGTACGGCGAC
>JAODNJ010000474.1 GCA_025465155.1 Frankiales bacterium | reverse complement strand
GAAGGGCTCCCCCGGCGACCGCTGGGTCGTGGCAACCGGCGCGGGCCACCGGCTGGCGTTCCAGCAGGCGCCGGATCTGATCCCGCCCGACTGGCCCGACCCGGAGCGCCCGCAGCAGTTCCACCTCAACTGCGATACAGGGTCCCGTGACCTGCGGAGATTCGGCGACACACCGTCTGACCAGGAGAAACACCTTCCGACACTTGCCAACTTCTGCCGGAGACTTTCACCGTCCTGTGCCATGGATGTGCCATCCGAGCGTCCCTTGGTGCGACACGCAGAGACGACTTTCGAGCGACACACCGCTTAGGGCTTGGCTTCCGGCTTGGCTTGGGACAGGGTCTCCAGCGTGACGCCGGAGGAGAAAGTCAGAGACAACCGGCTCCGCCGAGTAGCCGAGCGACGCGGCATGAAGCTCACCCGCTCCCGCCGTCGCGATCCCAAGGCCATCGACTACGGCCTGTACTGGCTGACCGACATGCGGACCGGCAAGCCAGTTTCGCCCGAGGCCGGCGTCGGCATCGACGAGATCGAGAGGAGGTTCCTCACCTAAGAGCAAGGCGGCCCCGCCCGGTGTTCGCGCACCGGACAGGGCCTTGATCCCTCCACCTTGAGCTAGAAGGAAGAGAGACCCGTGATCAACGCTACGCATGACAACGGCCAGGGACAGTCCCCCAAGAGCCTGATGTGTCCGAGCTGGTGCGTCGAGCACCTTTCCGGTGACGAGGGACTCGACAGCGAGCTCCTCCTGCATCGGAGCGAGGAGTTCACGGCGGCCGGCGGTTACGTCACACAGCTCGAGCGCGCCGATCTGGTCCACCGCTCGATCGGAGCGACGAACGTCCTGATCAACGACTTGGAACTGACGCCTTGGGAAGCCATGGCGCTCGCAGGCGTCCTTGCCACAACCGCGGCGAAGGCTGATTCCGACGGCGAGACCATCATCCGCACGATGGACCTGCCGGCGGGAAACGACTACGTCGTCATGCGCGACTGCAACATCATCGGGCTGTCCTCGCGACTCGATGAGGCCGGCCGCAGGCGAGCGCTGGCCGAGGCGGTAGCGCGATGATCCATCGGAGCGGTGACCGTATCCCCGTCGAGGTCGGAATCGGGTGCCCGCTCTGCGGCAACATTGGGCGGCACTCGCTTGACGAGGTCGGGCGCCGCCCGACGGTCAACGACCTAGGGCTTCTGCGGCGTCGCTGAACTACAGGAGCACTGACCCCCGCCGGTCACCACGACGGCGGGGGTCAGGTTTGATATCTACGACGCGGTTGGCGGCCCTTGGGGAATCGGGGCAAGCGGTAGCGCAACCTGTGGAAACCCGAGCCGAGCCGCAAGTGTCTGGATGGCCTCGCGAAGATAGGGATGGGCCAAGATCATGCCTGTAGTCAAACCGTAGCGGCCCGCCACATCTTCGGACGGTGCCTCGCCGTCGTATCCGAATGCGAGCACTACAGAGGCAAACACGGGGCACACAGAGTTCCCGTCGGCGTCTTTCAAATCAGCCGACCCGTCGTAACGATAGAAGACATGATCCTCTAGAATCGCTACTTCGGTCTCCAAAGAGAAGTCGAAATTGGTCGCGGGACCCTGCGCTATCCGTTCAGCGGTTAACTTCAGCTGTTCCACCGACTGGAGCCGGGCACCCATGGCGAAACGGTTGTATGCCTCAAGGAACTCAGCATTTGGCGGAAGCTCATCCTGAACTGCCGCGACATCCAGCCCATCACCCTCAGTAGACACTAAGAACAAGCCCCTACTCAGCGGTGACAGAGATCGGCGCACGGTTGCTGAACAAGCCGGCGGCCGAGGTGAACGAGGACTTGGTCGCGACCTTGGCCGGTGCAAACGGGATCGGCACGTTGCATTCCCCGCTAAAGGACCGCATCCCCGGGGTCGCCGAAGCGTGGTAGCTGACGTGGACGCCGAAAAGCTCGCCGCCGCTGTTTATGACAGTCCAGGAGTCACTGTGCGTTCCGGGAACGCTGGGCGTCCGGGGGGCGCTCACGGGGCGTCGGCGCGGTCGGCCGCTTAGCGAGACGGCGGGGGTGTCCGATTCGACCGGCTCGAGGCTGAACCTGGCCTCATAGCCGAGTGCCCTCAGATAGCGGGCCAAGGTTGCGATCCGAAGGTTGCCGTCCCCGTTCAGCACTTGACTAACGGCTCCCTCGGACAGACCGAGGTCGGCCGCGAGAGCCCGCTGCGTCTTGCCCCGCGCACGGAAAGCTCGATCGACTGCCGCGACGACATCCCTGGCCAGTCGGGCCGCAGACATCTCTTGGGCCCCGCGAGGGAACGCAGAGAAGCGCTCTAGCACGCTGCCACCGCTAGCGGTCATGCTGAACATCCTCGTCTCTGATGACGATCGCGAGATCGATCTGCTCCGGAGGCGCCTTCTGCCCCGTCTTGCTGAAGCCGTTGGTGAGCCTTAAGACCTCGTCCATGAGCGGGTACTGCCAGAACTCGTCCTGTTGCCCTATCGGCAGATTGTGCCCGTCCTGGACTGGCACCTTGGGCTCGTAGGTCCCGTCCCCGGGAGTGTCGAAGTAGACGAACCGGCGGACGCTGTACTTAAGCTCCCAGACGCCGTCCCTCAGGTGTCTGACGGCGGACGGACGGCTGGGTCGGCCGTAGTCGACCATGGTCTGCAGTTCGGCCAGCAGCTTGGCCACGTCGTGGATCTGATCCTCGTCAGGCGGAGACTTGAAGTAGGGATCATCGGCCCAGTCACCCCTCTGCATCTCTTCGACCAAGTCGCGCGCAGGCGAACTCAGATCCGCTCGCACCGCACACTCCGCCGCCGTATGAGTGCTCCGATCGTCCGTCGCAACCACGAGAGTCAATCGGCTGACTTCAGACAAGACTAAAGCACGTCCGATCCAGGCGCTAGTCCGTCACCCGGGCGAGTTGGTGGCGGCGGTGAGGCGGGGGTGTCGCATCCTACAAGGCCAAGGCGGCGCTGCCCTTCCCCGATGCGCACCGCGCCGTCTCCGGCTTGCGAGGCCAGCTCCGGCCGCTCGTCAGCAACGACGGCCGCATCCCGGATTGGGAGACGCTGCGCGTCAGCGAACCCGTCGAGGTCGTCGGCCAGCACGGGCGCGTCTGGTACGAGTGGAGCGCGACCGTCGACGCCCCGCCGCAGGTCGGGGCCACCGAGTCTCACCCGAAGGGGCCACCGAAACTGCCGAGTACCTGTGAAAGAGGTCCGCCGACTTCAGGCGTAACGGCACAGGACCGATGACCTAGCCGTCATCACCGCACCACACAGCCCCACGGAAAGAGGCCCCATGAACGTCTCGGCAGTTTCCAACGCCCATGCCCAGCTGGCCGCAGCGCAGAACGCCCAGACGGCCCAGCGCGCCGTGGCGGCGAAGGCGGCACAGTCCCAGGCCGTCGCGCCGACCGACTCGGACGGCGACCACGACGGCTCAACCGGCGGCCGGGTCGACGTCCGCGCCTGAAGCCTCGGTCCCGCGTACTTGAGCCCCGCCGGTCACCACGACGGCGGGGCTCAGTGCTGCTCGGGGTCAGCGATGGCAAGGTACCCGGCCGTGGAGGTATGTCCGGGGCCGCATCAGCGCCTGGCCTACAGCGTCGACGCCGCGGCCGAGCAACTGTCGATCAGCCAGGCCGCGCTCGAGGAGTTGCTCGACGCCGACCACATCCCGGTGATCCGCTACGGGAACGGCAGCGATCAGGTCGCCATCACCCACGAGGCGCTCGTCGCCTTCGTCCGAGGCCGCACTGACGTGGCACGCGCCTCCCGCGGGGGGAGTCCTGCCGCGGTTGCCGAGTCGCTCGACGCTGCCTCCGTGGCCACCCTCGCCAACGCCGCTCACATCAAGCTGGCGGCGGGTGCGGCGATCACGTCCGCTGAGCTTGCAGCTCTACTCGGCCTTGACGAGCGAACCGTGCACCGGCAGGCCCGGGAAGGCCGGTACCCGTCGCAGCAGCCGACCGGCCCGGGGGGCGCTCGCCGCTTCTCCCCCCAGGACGTCGACAGGATCCGCGACGCGACGGGGTCACCTGCACAATCGAGGCGCGACGTGCGCTGCTCATGGGAAGAAGCCGTGACTGCATCGAATGTACGAGGTCGCTAGGCTGATGGTCATGCGCAGCGATGGGAGCTTCGCCTTCCTCCTATGACGGCCCCAGGGCGGGGCTGTTGGAGAGGAGGGCGTCATGCTGACAGCCCATGTCTGGCACGGCCGCGATGGGTACGCGCTGCACATCGCCGAAACGCCGCTGTGGGCGCTGGTCGCCGAAAAGATCGCGGAGGCCGTCTGCGTCTCACTGGGTCATCCGCTGTGTCGCGGGATCAGGCCGATCGGCTTCCGGTTCGGGCAGTGGCTGCTGAATCCGGCTGGCCGGCGGCAGCGGCCCCTCTGGTCGACTGCCCTGACCGACGACGATGTCCGCGAACGGTTTCCCGAGTCGCTCCTGAGCCTGGAGGACGGGGAGTAGCGACGCCAGCCCCCGCCGGTCATCACGACGGGCGGGGCTGAGTGTGCGGCGCTCAGAAAGTTGCGACGGCGTCGCGCCCCAGATCTCCACCGGTCGTCGGCGGCCAGGGCGTGCTCGAGGCAGGCGACCCGCGCAGTAAGGACCGACAAGCCGCGACGGCGGCAAGGGTGTCGTCAGTGTGGAGGCCCTTGCCGCCCGGCCACCACCCCGCGGCGCATCGACCTTCGCCAACTCGCAGGTGCTCCGCAGCGGCCACGCGGACTGCGGCGTTCCTGCCCGGTGCTGTGGGGGACGTGCGTGGCGAAGCCTGGGCTGCGCAGGCAGCTCGGGCAGCAGCTGAGCGGCCAGTCGGTGCGGGTTTCACACGCCTGTCGGGTGGAGCCGCAGTTGTAGCAGGGCCCGTCGTTGTCCGCCGCGGTCGTCATCGCGCGCCCGCCGGCTGAGCGGTCCTGTGGGCTCGGCTGCGGGCCCAGCCGATGAGGCAGTGCAGCGCCGCGTGCCCCTCCGGCGACGCGTAGCCCTGCTCGAAGCGCGCCGCCTCGATCAGCGTCTCGACGTCGGTCACCCCGGTGCGGAACAGTCGCTCCATCACCTGGCCGGAGTCGGTGGGACCGGCAAACAGGCCGGCGATGCC
>JAODNJ010000155.1 GCA_025465155.1 Frankiales bacterium | reverse complement strand
TTGCGGTTGATCTCCGTCTTGGCGGAGAAGCCGGCGCGCGTGCCGCCGTAGCCGTCCGGGCCGAAGCCGTTGAGCTCGAGCTCCAGGACGACGGGCTTGGTGACGCCCTTGATGGTCAGCTCCCCGTCGACGTGCCAGTCACGGTTGTCCTCGAGGCGGATCCCGGTGGAGCGGAACGTCATGTGCGGGTGGTTGTCGACGTCGAAGAAGTCGGCCGAGCGGATGTGCGCGTCGCGCTGCTCCTGCCGGGTGTCGATGGAGCCCAGGTCGATCGTGGCCGTCACCGAGGAGTCGACCGGGTCCTGGGCGGTGACGATCTCGCCGGTGAAGTCGCGGAAGTAGCCGCGCACCTTGCTGACCATCATGTGGCGGACGGAGAAGCCGACGGTCGAGTGGGTGCCGTCGATGTCCCAGGTGCCGACGACGTAGCCGGGGATCTGGGTCGTGGTGCTGCTGGTCATGGTGGCTGCCTCCGCAGTGGTTGAACGTTTGACCTTCTGTCTCGGTAGCGTAGTTGAAGGCTTGACTATTCCGCCAGTACCCTTGGGTCATGAATTCGGGTGTGCCGGCCTCGGGGGCCGCGGGTGAGCCCCGCTGGCTGGACGCCGAGGAGCAGAAGGCCTGGCGGGCGTGGCTGTACAGCTCGATGCTCCTGCAGGATCGGCTCGATCGCGAGCTCACGCAGGAGACCGGGATCTCACATGCGTACTACGAGATCCTCGTCCAGCTCTCGGAGGCGCCCGGGAGGATGCTGCGCATGAGCCAGCTGGCCGACCGGTCGCTGTCCTCCCGCAGCCGGCTCTCGCACGCGGTGTCCCGGCTCGAGGAACGCGGCTGGGTGCGGCGTCAGGTCTGCGAGGACGACGGCCGCGGCCAGCTCGCCGTGCTCACCGACGAAGGCTTCACCGCCCTCGAGGCCGCGGCGCCGGTGCACGTCGAGGGTGTGCGCTCCCACCTGTTCGACCAGCTCTCACCGGAACAGGTCGCCGCGATGCGCTCCATCGGCGAGACCCTGCTCCGGCATCTCGTCCCGCGCTGACCGCGGGCGGATCGGTCGATGTGCCGATCCGCCTCGGCCTGCCGTCCCCCCCGTGCGCGACGCGAGACGATCCGGCTCAGCCCGTCCAGGCATCCCTGATTTGGTCCACCACGCTCATGGCCTGGGCCCGCCCGGCCCGCGCCGAGGGAACCCGGGCGGCCGGGTCGAGGACGTTCCTGCCGATCGCCGTCCGGCTGGCCTGGTCCGGGGCGACGACGGCGACCCGCGCCAGCATCCCGGTCACCTGCGCGTCCACGCTGGCCATCGGCCCGACGCCGCGCGGGATGGGGGCGAGGACGACGACGCGGTCGTAACCGTCGGCCAGGTCGGCGTTGGTTCCCGACCGCATGCCCCCGTCGACGTACCGGTGACCCTCGATGGTGACCGGCGGGTACACACCCGGCACCGCACAGCTGGCCGCCACCGCGGACACCAGCGGGACGCCGGAGTCACGGTCGAAGGTCCGGAACTCGCCGCTCTCCGCGTCGATGGCGGTCACGAGGAACGGCCGCTCGGGCCATTCCCGACCCACCAACCGGGACCCGATCACCTGCAGCCGCTCCTGCTCGGTCGGGGTGATCCCCGCCTTCTCCGCCGCCACGGCCAGCGCGCCGACGCGGCGACGGAACTCCTCGTCGCGGCCTCGGCTGCGCAGCATCGCCCAGGCCAACTGGGCCAGGGTCGAGCCGTCATCCTGGCCGACCGCTCCCCGGTCGGCGGCTGCAGCTGCCGTTCGAACATCGCCCCCAGGTCGGCGCCGGCGGTCACCTGGGCGCCGACGACAGACCCCGCCGACGTGCCGACGACCAGTTCGGCCCCGGTGAGGTCGACGCCGGCTTCGGCCAGCCCGGCGAGGATCCCGATCTCCCAGGCGATTCCGGTGATCCCCCCACCACCGAGGACGAGGGCCGTGCGCTGGTCGCTCATGCCCGCATCCTCACAGAGCAGCCTCCGCTGCGCCGGGTGTGACCTCAGTCACGCTAGGTTCCCTACGTTCCCGTAGCGAGAGGATCCCTATGACCGCCACGGAGTCGGGCCCCAGCACCGGACCGGCCACGCCCACGGCTGCGGCCCCGGCCGTCGCCGGCTGGCCGCCCGGCCTACCCCGCTCGCTGGACTACCCGCGGGCGCCGGTCGGCTCGATCCTCCGGGCCGCGGTTCGTCGCTGGGGCGACCGCGAGGCGTTCGTCCACCACGACGTCACCCTCACCTACAGCGAGCTGGGCCGGCGCGCGGCCGCCGTCGCGAACGGGCTGGCGGCCCGGGGCATCGGCCGGGGCGACGTCGTCGCCGTCCACCTGCCCAACTGCCGCCAGTACCCGGCCGTCTACTACGGCGTGCTGATGGCCGGCGCCGTCTTCTCCCCCACCAATCCCCTGCTCCCGGCAGCCGAGCTGGCGGCGCAGCTCGCGGACGCCGGCGCCCGCGCGATCGTCACCTGGGACCAGGTGCTGCCCGTCGTCCGCGCCGCGCTGTCCGGCACGCCGGTCCGGACGGTCATCGTCACCGGGGCCGCGCACGTCCTCGACCTCGACGCACGGCTCGCCGGGCTGGACAGCGGGGAGATCGACCTCGCCGACCTGCTCGGCGACGATCCGACCGACCGGCACCTCGACGCGGAACTCGACCCGGCCACCGACGTCGCGCACCTGGCCTACACCGGCGGCACCACCGGGATGAGCAAGGGCGTCGAACTGCCGCACCGCCAGGTGGTCACCAACGTGCTGCAGTCGGCCTGCTGGACCTCCGGATCGCTGCCGGCCCTCGACGACGAGGGCGACGTGACGCTCCGCCAGGTCGGCCCCGAGGAGGAGTACTGGACCGCCCTCGGCGAGGCCCGGATCATCAACCTCACGCCGTGGTTCCACGCGATGGGTGTGATCGGGTACCTCAACGCGGTGGTCATGGCGGGCACGGGCGTCGTCATCCACGACCGGTTCGACCCGGTGACGTACGTCGAGGACGCCGTCCGTTACCGGGTCACGGGGATCGGCGGCGCGCCCCCGATCTTCGTCGCGCTGCTCCAGGTGCCGGGCATCCAGGACGCCGACCTGTCCAGCGTCAGGGGCATCTCCAGCGGCGCCGCGCCGCTGCCGGTCCCGCTGATCGAGAGGCTGCACGCTCTGCTGCCGGAAGCGACCATCGGCGAGGGCTACGGGCTCACCGAGGTGACCATGCAGGCCACGGGCAACCCGGCGTTCCGCTCGGGCACCCGCAAGCCCGGCACGGTCGGCGTCCCGATCTTCGACACCGAGGTCACGATCCGCCCGATCGGCGGCGGCGATCCGCTGCCCCCGGGCGAACGCGGCGAGGTGTGCATCCGCGGCCCGCAGGTGATGCGCGGCTACGCCCACCGCCCCGAGGCCACCGCCGAGGCCATCGATCCCGACGGGTGGTTCCACACCGGCGACGTCGGGATCCTCGACCAGGACGGCTATCTCTCCATCGTGGACCGGACCAAGGACATGCTGCTCTACAAGGGCTACAACGTCTTCCCGCGCGAGCTGGAGGAGATCCTGTTCGGCCTGCCGGGAGTGGCCGGCGCCGCCGTCGTGGGGCGGCCGGACGAGAAGGCCGGCGAGCTCCCCATCGCCTACGTCGTCCGCACGTCCGACGATGCCGGCGCGGCGCTCACCGCAGAGTCGGTCATGACGGCGGTCAACGAGCACGTCGTGCATTACAAGCGACTGCGCGACGTCGTCTTCGCCGACGCGATTCCGGTCTCGGCCGCCGGCAAGGTGCTCAAGCGCGAACTGGCGGCCCGGGAGCGGGAGTCGGCCGGCCTGGCGTAGCGAGACGCCGGTGGGCCGCCGGCCCGGACACGGGTCCGGGCCGGCGGCCCACAGTTCAGTTGGAGGCCAGGATGCTCGGCTTGCGGGTCCAGCTGAACACCGCCGAGGAGCGGGGATCGATGTGCAGGTCGAGCCATTCCGCGGCAACCGGCTGACCCACCGTGTCCGGCGTCGGCGGCTCGAGCGACCGCTGGATGGTGATCTGGGTGAGGTTCGGCGCCTTGACGGTCGTGTAATGCGTGCCGTCGAGCGGGTGCCGCTCCGCGTACACGTGGCTGTCCCCGTTGATGAGCACCACCGGGCGGCCGAACTCCTTGGCCCGCTCGGCCAGCTGCTGGACGAACGGCGCGTACCCGGAGCCGCCCTGGCCGTTGGCGAGGTTCTCGTCGGACCACATGTCGGCCTGCAGGAACAGTGCGACGCCGGCCGAGTGCTGCTGCTCCGCGGCGTCGAACGTGCGGTTGAGCCAGTCGACGACCTTCGGGCTGCGACCCGCCCACTCCGGCCCCGGACCATCACCGGCCGGCGGCGTCACGGGGTCCCAGGCGACGAGGTCGTTGTTCGAGCCCTGCACGTTGAAGGTGCCGAAGGTCACCCGGTTCTGCGACCAGCTCACGTCCTCGGGCAGGCCGGGCTGCGCGGTGACCTTCATCGGGTCCTGTCCCAGAGTGGTGCCCGGGCTGGGGAAGAAGACCTGGCGAAGCGTCGCCAGCCGCTCCGTAGGCACATAGCCGCTGTTGTGGCAGTCGGTCCACTCGTTGTCCCCGGTCGTGTACTGCAGCGGGTCCCGGAACGTGTCGAACAGGCTCTTGATGCGGGCGAAGTAGGCGTTGCTGCAGTCGCTGCTGCCGCTCTTGATGTCCCCGATGTGGACCACGTCGCTCACGGTGGGGTCGGTGTTGATCTGGTCGATCAACCTGGGGAAGGCGCCCAGCGCGGCCGTCCCGTAAGGGGCGTCCCCGATGACCGCGATGTCCTGGGTG
>JAODNJ010000001.1 GCA_025465155.1 Frankiales bacterium | reverse complement strand
GGGCGGCGCGGGGGTTTCGAGCCCGGGGGGCCCCGGCCGTCCCCTGGGAGGCCGACGTGGTCACGGCGCCGGCGACGGTTGCGGCGACCGGTGGCGCGCAGTCCGCGTCGTCCGCCGATCAGACGAGGGCGATGCAGACGGCCAGCACGACGGCGGCGGCGAGCAGGTAGGCACCCACCCCGGCGGTGACGACACGCAGCCGGCGGCCCTCGTCGAGCCGGCTGCGCGCCAGCAACCACGCGAGAGCGGGCAGGACCAGCACCGCATGCAGCGTGACCGCGTGGAACCACTTGAGGAAACCCGCCTGGTCGTAGGCCAGCGTGCGGTGGCCCTGCTGGATGAGCACCTCGCCGCGGGCGATCATCGCCACCCCGGACGCCAGCGCGGCAAGGAGCAGGGCGAACCCCGCGCGCAGCGCCCGGCGCATGGGCGCCGGGGCGTCGATCCGCTTGCGGAGCGCGGTAACCGCGAAGGCACCGAGGACGACGACCAGCACGCCGCCCCCGGCCGCCAGCGCGAAAGCGATCACCGCGTCGAGGGTCCCGACCGTGTTCAGGTGCGACGGCACGTGGCGCCAGGCCTGCACCGTGATGCCGGTGACCTCGACGACGGAGTCGGCCGCGAAGACACCGAGCAGGAGGGCGCGCCGGCGCTCGGCCAGCCGAAGGTAGGACGTCACCCAGGTGATCCCGATCAGGACCGTGCCGAACGATGTCCCGAAGGTGACCGGCTTGCGCCAGGAGAGCGGGCCGTCCCAGGGGCGGGGGAGCGCGACGGCCACGCCGAGATGCACCAGCCCGGAGAGGATCAGCACCGCCGCGATCAGGTAGCCGGCCTTCTCGACCGGGCGCTGCCCGCGGACGGCGGCGGCGACGCGGAACCGCCTGGCGAGGGCGGGCCACGGAGCGGTGACGGTCATGGCAGGTCCTGGGGAAGCAGGGTCACGCGCGAGTAGGGGGGCGGACGGCAGCCAGCAGGCCGACCGCCGGGGTCCCCCGTCCGGGAACGAGAGCGACGACGGCGGCTGCCGCGAGCAGGATCAGCGGGCCCGGCGGCACGGTCGGGAAGCGACCGGGCTCGCTGACGTACTCGACGACCAGGCCCACGGTGGCCACGACCAGGCCCGCACTCAGCCCCGCCCGCGCACGGCTCTGCAGGGAGGGGGAGGTTCGGCTCGGCATGGGTCATGCCTACCCCTAACCGTTCTGCCTCGGAAGGGTTATGCCTCGAAATCTTTCGCGTTCACTAGGATGTGGGGGTGCCGGACACAGCAGGTCCTCCGCCGCTGGGCGCCGCTTTCCTGCTGGCGCAGCTCGGGGCGCATGCGACGGCTCGCTACGCCGAGAAGGTGGCCTCCCTCGACCTCGACCCGGCGCAGACCGGAGTTCTGCACCTCATCGGCCGCCAGCCGGGCGGGAGTCAGCAGGCGCTGGCCTCCCGGCTGGGAGTCGCGGCCAGCCGGGTGGTCGCCCTCGTGGACGGCCTGGAGAGCCGTGGTCTCCTGGAGCGGCGACGCAGCGCTACGGATCGGCGCAACTACGAGTTGCACCTGACCGAACAGGGGCAGCGGCTTCTCGGGCAGCTGCGCCTGGTCGCCCAGGCGCACGAGCACGACATCACGGCCGCCCTCAGCGGCGAGGAGCGGAGCCGGCTGGTCGACCTCCTGCGCAGGATCGCCGACCAGCAGGGGCTGTTGCCGGGCGTCCATCCGGGCTACCGACGGCTGCCGGCCCGGAATCGGTAGCCCCGCGCGACGCGCTGGGCGGCCGGCGACGTCGTCGACCAGCCGCGCGGAGGGCCGAGAACTGTGCACGCAGGGCCGGTCCGTCGGGCGGCCGCGCCCCTAGCGTTCCCCTCGACCGAGCCGAGGGAGCCCGCCATGTCCGCGCCCACCGCCCCGCCCGTCGTCTTCGTGCACGGTCTCTGGATGCACGCCACCAGCTGGGACCCGTGGGTCCAGCTGTTCACCGAGGCGGGCTACGCGCCCATCGCGCCGCTCTGGCCGGGTGAGGCGGAGACGGTCGCGGAGACCCGGGCCGACCCGGACGCGATGGACGGCGTCGGCGTCGCCGACGTCACCGGGCACTACGCGGAGATCATGGCCCAGCTGCCCGAGAAGCCCATCGTGATCGGCCACTCGTTCGGCGGCCTCGTCGTCGAGCAGCTGCTCGGTCGCGGGCTCGCGACCTCGTGCGTCGCGCTCTGCCCGGCGCAGTTCCGCGGCGTGCTTCCCCTTCCGCCGGCGGAGTTGCGCTCCGCGCTGCCGATTCTGAGCCGCCCGTCGCTGCGGAAGAAGACGTGGAGCCACACGCCGGAGAGCTACCACGAGAGGTTCGCCAACGGCGTCTCCCGCGAGGAGTCGGACGCGATCTACGAGCAGTACGTGATCCCCGCGCCCGGGCGCCCGCTGTTCCAGGCCGGGCTGGCCAACGTCACCCCGGAGGGCCGGGCCGAGACGATCGTGGACACCCGTAGCCCGCGTGGGCCTCTGCTCATGATCGCCGGTGGGGAGGACCGGACCGCGCCGGAGTCCGTGGTGCACGCCGCCTACAAGCAGCAGCTGAAGAACTCCGGCGTGACCGAATTCATGGCGTTCCCCGGACGCAGCCACTCCCTGCCGGCCGACTCCGGCTGGCGCGACGTTGCGACGGCGTCGCTGGACTTCCTCGCGCGGAACGGCCTGGCGCCGGCCGGGGCACCGCGGCTCGCGGCGACGTGAGGTCGGGGTACCGGTAGCACCGGTATCACCGGGAGCGGCAGGAGGCTGCGGGCGAACCCCTCGACGGACCGGCACGTGGCGAGGAGCGTCGGTGGTCCGGCGTCCCGAGGGGAACCGACGTGCTGCTGCTGGATACCGCCGGCCTGCCCCATGCCGATCGGGCGGAGGCCATCTATGCGGCGATGATGGGCGCCACGGCGCCGTGCCGGCTGATCCACGAGGATCCCAGCGGGGATGTCCACGCCCGGATGGACCTGTGGGAGTTCGGCCCGGCCACGGTGTGGCACAACGCCGCGTCCGGGATCCGGATGCTGCGGACGGCTCGGCAGGCTGCGCAGGACACGGCGCCGATCGTCGCGCTCGGGCTTCAGCACGCCGGTCCGGGCAGGTTCGTGCAGGCCGGCACCGGGCGCGCCCTCGTGCCCGGTGACCTGCTGCTCTCCGACCTGAGCGCCGCGTACGACTACTCCTGGACGGGGGACGGCGCGGCCTACGCGTTCCAACTGCCGCTCGAGCGGCTCGGGCTGCCGGTCGATGTGGTCCGCCGGGCGGCACCGCGATTGCCGGCCAGCCCCCTGTACGAGCTGGTGCACGCGCACCTCGTGCGGCTGACCGCCGGAGCCGACCGCCTCAGTGCCGATCCGGGGGCGGCGGCGCTCGGCGCGGCGACCGCGGAGCTGGTCCGGGCGCTGATCACGTCGGCGGCGGGGGACGGCGGGTCGCTTTCCCCGGGGGCGTCGGCCGCCGGAATCACGTCCTACGTCGACCGGCACCTCGCCGACCCGGGGCTCGGAGCGGGGTCGGTGGCCGGCGCTCTCAACATGTCGCAGCGCCAGCTCTATGCGGTGTGCGCCCGGGAGGGGATCAGCCTCGAGCAGCACATCATCGGGCGGCGGCTCGAGGCGGTCCGCGCCGATCTGGCGCGGCCGGGCGGCCGGCACCGGCCGATCGGCGTCGTCGCGCGCCGGTGGGGCTTCGCCGACCCGACGCACTTCGGCCGCCGGTTCCGGGCGGCGTACGGGGTGACGCCGGGCCAGTGGCGCCGGGTGAGCCTGGAGAGCCGCTGACAGAGGAGCGGTCCGGCGAGGAGCCGGTGCTCAGCCCGCCGCCCGCGCCGCGGAGGTCTCCCAACCGGTCCCGCAGGCGTGCTCGACGCTCACGGTTCCGCGAGGCACGTACCGCCGCTCCTGCGCGCCGCATTTCATGCAATGCACGTCCAGCCGTGACGCCCCGACCCGCCCCGGGGCCGTCACCGTCACCGTGATTCCGGCCGAACTCGTCTCTGCCACACTGCTCTCCCGCGCGCTCGTACCGGACCGCCGGGCTCGACGGTGTGGTCGCGCGAGCGTGCAGCGTTGCTCCACCCGCGTTCCGTTGGTACCACAGGATCCTGGAGCCGATCCGCAGGGCCGACGTACGACGGGCCGGGTTCCAGGTGTTCGCCGGAACTTCACTGGTGTGTCGAGAGGCCTGCGACAGCCCACCACCGGAGCCGTGATGCAGGCCCGCTCGGCCACCGAGGCGGCTCGGCGACGCCTACCGTGACCCCCGTCACTCTCAGGCGGGCGGCTCCGCCGTCCCCCGTTCTGCGGAGGTGCGGCGATGAGCTCGATCCTTGGTCGACGGGCTCTGCGCCTGCTGATCGCGTTCCTCATGGGCGTGGGCCTCGTGGGCGTGGCCGGCCCGGCGTCGGCATCATCCGCTCCGTCCCCGCGTCCCACATACCTGGCGCTGGGCGATTCGGTGCCGTTCGGGTTCCGGGGCAATCTGCCGCCGGTGCTCTACCGGTTCCCGCAGCTGTTCGTCGGCTATCCCCAGGTGGTGGGGCCCACCCTGGGGTTGAGCACGGTCAACGCCAGCTGCCCTGGGGAGACGACCACCAGTTTCGTCACCGGAAAGGGCAGCAACGGGTGTGAGGACAACGTCGACGGCGGCTCGGTGTACCGGGGCAACTTCCCGCTGCACGTGCATTACCGCGGGACGCAGCTGGACTACGCACTGGAAGCGCTGGAAGGCGACGCGAACGTGCGGTTGGTGACGGTCATGCTGGGCGCCAACGACGCCTTTCTCTGCCAGAAGACGACGCCGGACCAGTGCGTCTCCGAGCTGCCGGGCGTGGTCGCGAAGGTCGGCACGAATCTGGCGTTCATCCTGGGCCGGCTGCGCGGCGCCTACGACGGGAAGATCGTCGTCGTCACGTACTACGCGCTGGACTACGACTCCGCCGATCCGAACTTCCAGGGCACGGTGTTGCTGAACCAGGCGATCAGGGGTACGGCTGCGAAGGCGGGGGCCGTCGTCGCTGACGGGTTCGGGGCCTTTCAGCAGCGCGCGCTGCAGGCCGGCGGCAGCTCCGTGGCCGTCGGGCTCCTGTTGGCGAGCGACGTCCACCCCACCCAGCTCGGTCAGGTGCTCCTCGCCAGGGCCGTGGATCAGGCCGTCGGGCACTGACCGCCGGTTCGACGGTGGACACCGACCCCGCCGTGACGGCCCGCATCCGCCGGCTGCGTCGCTGGCCCTCGGGCCCGACGGGCGGCGGCAGCTCGTCGAACTCTGCAGACGATCGCCGACCGGCAGGGACTCACGCCGGGCGTGCACCCGGGCCACCGGGGGGCGGCGCCCTTGGGTCCGACCCGGAGGTGCTGGAGGCGACGCCCGGCGCGGACCTGCTGCGTCGCGCCGGGCCGCCCCGCACCGTCCGTAGCCACCGGTGGCGGTGACGGAGGGATCGCCGGCCGGTCTACGGAGCGCTCGCGCCCTCCTTGAGGGCGCCCGTCGAGAGGGGGACCCTGGTCGCCCTCTTGCGGACCGGCAGAGGAGGCCGAGATGAAGTACGTGCTCCAGTGGACCGTCCGGGCGGGCGGTTCGGCGCAGGACAACCTGGCGTCGGCCAAGCGCTCGCTGGAAGTCCTGAGCAAATGGACGCCCAGCACGAACATCCTGCAGTTCGTGAGCCGCGTCGACGCCAAGGGCGGGTTCGCGGTCGGCGAGACCGACGACCCGGCTGCGCTCGCGAAGGACTGCGCGATCTTCAACCCGTATGTCGACGTCGTCGTCCACCCGGTCCTCGACATGGACGAGGGAGCGGCGGTTCTCCAGGCAGGCATCGACTACAGCGAGCGCTGACCTCCTGTCCGCGCGATGACCTCGCCCCGGATCTCTGCCGAGATCCGGGGCGACCTTCGACCGGGGTTCGACCCGGGGGGCGCATGGGGTCGTTGTGACGCCGTTGCAGGCGTGCGTGGTCACGGGAGGTCGAGGAGCCCGCCGATAACGGTTGGGCGACGACGGCTGAACTTCCGACCCCGCCGTCCGGGAGGTTGCTCAGCCCATGGCCGCTCGACATCGGCGGATCGGCGACGGGCTGGCCGCCCTCGCCGGCGCTCACCCCGAGGTTCTCGAGGCGACGCCCGGCGCGCGGGCGCGGTTCGTCGCGCTGGGCGGGGTCCTGCTCAGCACCGGCGGGCTCGCGATGCTGTCGGCGTCGTTCGCTGTGCACATGGCGCTCGGCGCCTGGTGGCCGGTGGCGATGCTGATCGGTCTCGGCTGGGGCGCGGTGATCGTCAACCTCGACCGGATGCTGCTGGTCGGCATGGCCCACGACTCGTCGCTGAAGCGCAACGCCGTCCTCGCCGTCCCGCGGATCCTCCTGGCGCTGGTGCTGGGCGTCGTCATCGCGACCCCGCTGACCCTGCAGGTCTTCCACCAGGAGATCGACACCAGGATCGTGTCGCTCCAGGCGGACGCGTCGGACGCGTACAAGGCACAGCTCGACTCCGACGCGCGGTTCCGGAAGCTTCCGGCGCTGAAGAAGCAGGTTGTCGCCGAGCAGGCGATCGTGGCCACCGGGGGGCGCAATGACCCGGCGTTGGCGACCGTGCAGGCGCAGTTGTCCGCGGCGCGAGCGGCCTACGACTCGGCGGTCAGCACGAACCAGCAGCTCACCGCACAGGCACAGTGCGAGCTGAACGGCACGTGCGGCACGAAGGTCGCAGGGACCGGCACGGCCTACCAGAGCGCGAAGTCGGCGGCCGACGCGCAGACCGGCACGGTCGCGGGCGCGAAGTCCTCGCTGGACGCGGCCGTGGCCGCCGCGAAGGACGCCGAGGCGCGCAGTGCCTCCGAGGCCGCGTCCAACCTGAAGGCGGACGAGGCGGAGCTGGCCACGCTCACCGAGAAACAGAAGCAGTTGCAGGCGGCGTTCGACGCCACGAACGCGAACAACAACGGGATCCTCATCCGGCTGCAGGCGCTCACCAAGCTCAGCGACGAGAACGCGACGCTCGGCCTGGCTCACCAGATGCTCTCGCTGCTGTTCATCTGCATCGAGCTGCTGCCGGTGCTGATGAAGGTCCTGCTGAACTTCGGGCCGCCGACCGCGTACGACCGGCTCACCGAGCTCCGGGACGACGGCGATCTCGCCGTCGAGGAGATCCAGCAGGAGGCACGTCTGACGGTGGAGAAGGCGAACGCGGAGCTGCTCCTGCTGGCCGAGCGGGAGCGGATCGAGCGCCGCAAGGAGCGGATCCTCTCGCAGCGCCGGGCAGCGGAGATCGAGCAGCGGGCCCGCGTGGTGGCGGAGGAGCGGGCCGCCCAGCGGCGGGCGGCCGAGCTGCTGGCGGCGGAGGAGCGGGCGGCGGCCCAGGAGGCCCAGGCGGAGGACAACGTCAGGCGTCCATGGGACACCGGGCCGATCCTCAACCTCGCGCGCAGCGGCCTGGCCCGCACCGTGCGCACGGTCACCCGCCGGACGTCGGAGCAGGTGCCCGAACCCGTCTGAGCGAGTTCTCGGGACCTAGACGGTCTCGGGCACGTGCAGATGCGCGACGACGACGTCCATCTCGGCGACGTCCACGACCCGGGCACCCACGGCCCGCGCGAACTCCTCGCGCATCGACCTCGCCTGCTTCCTGGTGCGCTCCGACGCGTCGCGGCTCTCGAAGCTGGTGACGCTGACCGTGCGCCCCTGCTTGCGGTCGACGACCAGGCTGAGGCTGCAGAAGCCGGGGAGTTCCTGCAGCCGCGGCAGCATGCTGGTGCGGTAGGCGTCGAGGAGTGCGTCGACGTGGTCCGGGGCGACGCGGGCCCAGGTCACCTGCGCGCGGGCGCCCTCGCCGGAGCGGTGTTCACGGTGCAGGACGGCGATGGCCCAGGGCTGGATCAGGGCGTCGTCGGCCCGGAGCATCTGCATGAGGCGGTCCTGCATGGGGCGGACCATCTCCGCCGAGATCGTCAGGGATGCCTCGTCGGCCCAGGCGCTCGAGACGATGACGCGGCCGGTGTGCCGGTCAGCGAGCATGGACAGGCCGAGGCAGCCCGGGATGCCGGTGATGGCAGGGAACTCCTTCTTGCCGACGAATGCGATGGCCTCGTCGAGGGTCTCGGGATCGCCCTGGACGGTGGTCGACCGTGCGTACATGCCGCTCCTGTCGTCG
>JAODNJ010000452.1 GCA_025465155.1 Frankiales bacterium | reverse complement strand
GGTCGGTGACCTGACGGTGGGTGTCGGTCTCCCGGTCCCACGCGTACTGCTCGACGACCCCGCTGACGTCGGAGGAGTACAGGCAGCGGTGCGGCGCCTCCCGGGCCCACTCGGGAAGGCTCACCCGCGGCGCCCGGAACCGGGCCTGCCAGCGGGCGGTGACCTCCGGCGGGAGCCCGGTGTCATGGGGGGCGGCGGACACTGGTGGGACAGCGGACACGGCGTCGGTCGGCTCGGCGGTCACGGGACCCATCTTCCACGGGTCCAGAGCCCACTCAGGGGCCGCCGGGGGCGGCCCCTGAGAAATGGTCGGGGTGACAGGATTTGAACCTGCGGCCTCGTCGTCCCGAACGACGCGCGCTACCAAGCTGCGCCACACCCCGGTGCCGATCGAGTCTAGCTCCCCGCCGGATCCGGCCCGGCGCCGGGCCGGGAGCCCCGGTGAGAGCCTGTTCCGGGCCCCTCCTCAGGCCGGCCGCGCGGTGAGGGTGAGGAGGGTGGCCTCCGGCGGGCAGGCGAACCGGACCGGGGCATAGGGGCTGGTGCCGAGCCCGGCCGAGATGTGCAGCCAGGTGCCGGCCGGGTGCTCCGCCGACGGCTGCGCCCAGCGGTGCAGCCAGCGCACGTGCTGGCGGTCGATGCCGCAGTTGGTCACCAGCGCGCCGTAGCCGGGGATCCGCAGCTGGCCGCCGTGGGTGTGCCCGCACAGCAGGAGGTCGTAGCCGTCGGCGGTGAACCGGTCGAGCACCCGGGGCTCGGGGGAGTGGGACAGGCCGATGCGCAGGTCGGCGCCCGGATCGGCGGGACCGGCCACCCGGTCGTAGCGGTCCAGCTTCAGGTGCGGGTCGTCGACGCCGGCGAAGGCGATCCGGTGCCCGCGGACCACGAGCTCACCGCGCGCGTTGGTGAGGTCGATCCACCCGCGCGCCAGCAGGCCGTCGCGCAGGTCGCCCCACGGCAGCTTCTCCCCGTGCACCCGCTTGTGGCTCTTCCTGAAGTACTTGAGCGGGTTCTTGGGGCGAGGCGCGTAGTAGTCGTTGCTGCCCATGACGAAGGCGCCCGGGCGGTCCAGCAGCGGCTTCAGAGCGGTCAGCGTGGGAGCAACGGCGTCCAAGCCCGCCAGGTTGTCGCCGGTGTCGATGACCAGGTCCGGCTCGAGCGCGGCCAGTGCGGCGACCCACGCCTGCTTCGACCGCTGCCCGGCGGTCATGTGCAGGTCCGAGAGCTGCAGGATCGTCAGCGGCGCCGAGCCCGGCGCGAGGACGGGCACCTCGAAGCGGCGCAGGGTCCAGCGGGTGCGCTCGTAGAGGCTCGCGTAGGCGGTGACCGCGGCTCCGGTCGTGAGGGCAGCGGTCGGAAGAGCTGTGTACCAGCGCACGGTCGCTCAGGGTACGGGGCCCGCCGGCCGGGCCGGCATGTCAGGCTGGGGGCGTGGCAGACCTGAAGGAACGGCTCCGCGCCGACCTCACCGCGGCGATGAAGTCCCGCGACGAACTGACGACGGCCACGCTGCGCATGGTGCTCGCCGCCGTCAGCGCGGAGGAGGTGGCCGGCAAGGAGGCCCGCGAGCTCACCGACGTCGAGGTCCAGTCGGTCCTCCGCCGCGAGGCGAAGAAGCGACGTGAGGCCGCAGAGGCGTTCGCCGGTGCCGGGCGTGCCGAGCAGGCCGACCGGGAGCGGGCGGAGGGCGACGTCGTGGCCGCCTACCTGCCGGCGCAGCTGGAGGACGCCGACCTCGCCGGCATCGTCGCTGACGTGATCACCCGGACCGGGGCGTCGGGCATGCAGGACCTGGGCCGGGTGATGGGCGCCGCGCAGGGGGCCGTCGCCGGCCGGGCCGAAGGCTCGCGGGTCGCCGCCGAGGTCCGCCGCCAGCTGGGCTGAACCGGCATCCTGGGCGCCGCGATCCAACCGAGCGGTCGGCGCGGGCCCGGACTACGGCTGGAGGATCGGGCCGCCGTTGCCGCCGCCACGGGGAGCCCGGCGGCCACCGCCGGTGCGCGTCGCCGGCGACGTCGTCGCGGGTCCCTGGTCGACGGCGCCGGGGGCCGGCGTCGGGGCCGGCGCGGGCCCTGGCGTCGGCGTGGGGACAGGCGCCGGTGGCGGAGCCGGGGTCGCAGCCCCACCGCCGCGGGTGCCGGCGACCACGGCCGGGTCGGCGGGCGGGAACGGGTGGTTCGGCTGGTTGGCCAGGATCGGCGCCATGGTGTCGTGGTAGATCTGCGCCGGGACGCCACCTCCCACGCCGCCGACCGGGACCTTGTTCTTGGGATCGAAGTACATGACGCTCACCGAGTAGTCGGGCGTGATGCCACCGAAGGCGGCCTGGAAGTTGCCTTCGGTCGTCCCGGTCTTGCCGCCGATGACGTGACCGGGAATGGCTGCCTTGCGGCCGGTGCCGCCGTTGACGACCCCGACCATCATGTTGGCCAGGGTGTTGGCGACACCCGGTGCGATGGCGCTCTGCTTGCAGTGATTTCCGGTGTCGATGACCTGGCCCTTGGCGTCCTTGAGCGGCTGCCCGTTCTGGTCCAGAACGGCGGTGACCGGGGTCGGGTCGCACTGGGTGCCGCTCGCCGCCACGGTCGAGTAGGCGCTGGCCAGGTCGAGCGGGCTCGTGGCGTTGTAGCCCAGGGTGAATGCGCCGTACTGGGCCCTGATGATCTCGTCGGCCGAGTTCTGGGTGACCGTGTCGTCGTAGTGCATGCCCATGGCCTGGGAGATCTGCACCGGAGCCGTGACACTGCCGAGGGCATCCTCCAGCGCCACGAAATAGGTGTTGGTGGAGGCCACGAGCGCCGAGGTCATGTCATAGGTGGCTGCGTAGAACGGGTCGTCGTTCATGACCTTGAGAGGGCCGTAGGCGTGGGTCGTGGGGTCGGTGCCCTTGAAGACCTTGGAGGTGTACGGCTGCGGCGCGGTGATCGTGTAGTGGGCGCCGAACCCTTGCGAGAGGGCGGCGGCGGCCGTGAACACCTTGTAGGTCGACCCGGAGCCGTAGGCCGGCCGCACGTTGTAGTTCACCGACTCGCAGCCGGGGTCACCGCAGCCGAACCGGCGGTTCACGCTCATCGCCAGGACGTGGCCGGTACCGGGCTGGACGGCGTCGAGAACGCCCGCGAGCGTGGCTCCCAGCGGCGTGGAGTTCAGGATCCCCTGGTCGGCCGAGCGCTGGAGGTTCGGATCCAGAGTCGTCTTGATCGTCAGGCCGCCGTTGTTGAGCTGGTCCGGGCTGATCTTCAGCTTGTTCACCAGGTAGCTCTGCACGTAGTCGCAGAAGAACGGGGCGATGGTGGCGTTGATGCAGCCGTTCGGCGCGGACTGGCCGGCCGTGACCTGCACGGGCCCCGCCGAGGCGTCGGTCAGCTCCTTCTGGGTGATGTGCCCGAGGCTGTGCATCCGCTGCAGGACCTCGTTGCGCCGGTTCTGGGCGTTCTGCGGATTGGCGATCGGGTCGTCACCGGAGGGGCTCTGCACCAGCCCGGCCAGCATGGCCGCCTGCGGCAGCGAGAGGTCGGAGGCGTTCACGCTGAAGTACCGCTGCGCCGCGGCCTGGATGCCGTAGGCGCCCTCGCCGAAGTACACGATGTTCAAGTACCGGGTGAGGATCTCGTCCTTCGAGTACTTCTTGTCCAGCGCCATGGCCAGCCGGGCCTCGCGTAGCTTGCGGCCCACGCTCTGCTGGACGGCGGCCTGCTGTTCCTCCGGCGTCTGGGCGCTCTGCAGGAGCGTCTGCTTGACCAGCTGCTGGGTGAGCGTCGAGCCGCCCTCCCGCACCGAGCCGGAGGCGACGTTGGTGACCAGCGCGCGGATCGTGCCCTGGACGTCGAGGCCGTTGTGCTCGTAGAACCGTGAGTCCTCGATGTCGACGAGCGCCTGCTTCATGACCTGGGCGATCTTGTCGCTGGTCACCGGAGCGCGGTTGTTCGAGTAGAACTCGGTGATCAGCTGGCCGTCCGCGGCCAGCACCCGGGTGTTGCCCGCGGGCGGCTTGTAGGTCAGGGTCGAGGGCAGCCCGTTGATCAGGTCGGCCGAGTTCCGTGCCGCCAGGCCGGTGCCGCCGATCAGGGGGAACAGCAGCCCGGCGACGAGCAGCCCCGCCAGCACGACACCGCAGGCGAGCTTGAGCAGCGTCGTCGTCTTGTTGCCCGAGTTCTCCGACATCGCAGGCCAGGGTACGGCCCGAAGCTGCGGAGCCGCCCGGATCAGCCTCGGCGCGCGGGGAGGACCCTCGTCCGCGGCGTCCCGGTGGCCGCGTCCCCGTCCGGGCCGGTCAGCTCGGCACCCATCACCCGCAGCCCCGCGAGGTCGTGCACGTCGCCCGCGGCGGCCGGGACGGTGCGAACCGGCACCTGCGGGTGAGCACTGGTGAACCGGTCCTCGAGCCGCTGCTCGCGGGTGGCCAGCGCCATCCGCTCGGCGTGCACCCGCAGGGCGCCCGCGGCCAGCTTCGCGTCCTTGCCGCCGGACTCGGCGACCGCTTCTGCCGCGGCCTCGGCGCGGGTGGCCGACAGCGCGGTGGTGGCCGGCGGGTGGGTGCGGTTGAGCACCAGCCCTGCCAGCGGCATGCCCTCGGTGGAGAGCCGGTCCACGAAATAGGACGCCTCCCGGAGGGCGTCGGGCTCCGGGGTGGCGACGACGACGAACCAGGTGCCCGGCCGGCGCAGCAGCTCGTAGGTCTGGGTGGCCCGCTCGCGGAAGCCGCCGAACATCGTGTCCAGCGCGGCGACGAACGCGGAGATGTCGCGCAGCAGCTGGCCGCCGAGGATCTTGGAGATGATCCGGCTGAACACCATGAAGCCGGCCCCGACCAGGCGCATGCCGGCGCGGCCGCCGGCCCGGGCGGGTGCGGTCAGCAGCCGGATCATCGTGCCGTCGAGGAAGCGGCTCATCCGGTTCGGAGCGTCGAGGAAGTCCAGCGCCGATCGCGACGGCGGGGTGTCCACGATGATCAGGTCCCACCGCTCGGTGGCCCGCAGCTGCCCCAGCTTCTCCATCGCCATGTACTCCTGCGTTCCGGCGAAGGACGAGGACAGCGCCTGGTAGAAGGGGTTGGCCAGGATCTGCTCGGCCCGCTCGGGCGTCGAGTGCGCAACGACGACGTCGTCGAACGTGCGCTTCATGTCCAGCATCATCGCGTGCAGCTCGCCCGGCGCCCCCGGGACGTCGACCGGCCGCGGCTCGTTGTCCAGCTCCTTCAGGCCGAGTGACTGAGCCAGCCGGCGGGCCGGGTCGATGGTGAGGACGACGACGCGGCGCCCGGCCTCGGCGGCCGCGAGGGCCAGCGCGGCGGAGGTCGTCGTCTTACCGACACCGCCGGAGCCGCAGCAGACGACGATGCGCGTGTCGGAGTCGGCGATCAGGCCGCCGAGGTCCATCGCCGGTGCCTGGGGCGGGGTGCTCACGCGGCGGCCCCCACGGCGAGGTGCTCCTCGAGCCGTCCGGCGAGTTCGAACAGCGCGCCGAGGTCGATCGGCCCGGTCAGGAGCGGCAGCTCGACGGTCGGCCGGCCGAGCGCCTGGATCCGGCCGCGCAGCGCGTCCTGGGAGGCCCACACGCGCGCGTGCTCGATCGCCTCGCGGGCCAGGGCGCCGGCGAGCGCGCCGTTGCCGACGCCGGCCGTGGCCAGGGCCGGCGCGAGGTCGGCGCCGCTGATCCGCCCCTCGGCGGCCCGGTCCAGGGCGTCTGCGGGCAGTAGTGGCTCGGTGGCCATGTTGACGATCACCGAGCCGACCGGGATGTGTGTCTGGTCCAGTTCGGCGATGGCGTCCGCGGTCTCCTGCACGGGCATGTCCTCGAGCAGGGTCACCAGGTGCACGACGGTCTGGGGCGAGCGGAGCACGGCCATGACGCCGTCGCTCTGCGTCTTGATCGGCCCGGAGCGGGTCAGCTGGCTCATCTCACCGGTGACCCCCAGGAAGCGGGTGATCCGGCCGGTCGGGGGAGCGTCGACGACGACGGCGTCGTAGACGCGCTGACCGTCGTGCCGGCGCGTGACCGCCTCCTTGATCTTGCCGGTGAGCAGGACGTCGCGGACGCCGGGGGCGATCGTCGTGGCGAAGTCGATGGCGCCCATCCTGCGCAGCGCCCGGCCGGCCCGCTTGAGGTTGTAGAACATGTCGAGGTACTCGAGGAGCGCCTCCTCGATGTCGATGGCGAGCGCCTTCACCTCGCCACCGCCGCGGGTGACCGCCACCCGGCGCTCCTCGTAGGGCAACGGGGGAGTGTCGAACAGCTGCGCGATGCCCTGCCGCCCCTCGGTCTCGACGAGGAGGACGCAGCGGCCGTCCGCGGCGAGTGCGAGGGCCAGGGCGCCGGCGACCGTGGTCTTCCCGGTCCCGCCCTTGCCGGTCACCACGTGCAGCCGCGCGGGCGCGGTCTGGGGGCTCACCCCCACCAGCGTAGGAGTCGAAGGACCACCCTGCGCCCCTACCCCTCGCACGCCCGGGTCGGGCCCCTGCAGGGCGGCCACCATGCCGGGGCGCTAGCGTCGTCCGATATGAGCGAACCCGTCCGCCGCAAGTGGGAGTACGCGACCATCCCACTGCTGATCCACAACACCAAAGCGATCCTCGACTCGTGGGGCGTCGACGGGTGGGAGCTGGTCACCGTGCTGCCCGGCCCTGCCGGGGCCGAGCAGCTGGTCGCCTACCTCAAGCGCCCGGTCGGCTGACGCCGTGACCGTTCCCGCGGAGACGTCCGCCCAGAGCTGGACCGCACGGCTCGCCGAGCTCGGCATCCGGCTGCCTCCGGTCGCCGCACCCGTCGCGGCCTACGTCCCGGCCGTGCGCAGCGGCTCGCTGGTGTTCACCTCCGGTCAGCTGCCGTTCATCGACGGCGGGCTGCGCCGGACCGGCAAGGTGGGGGGGTCCGTCGACCCGGAGGACGCCGCCACCGACGCCAAGATCTGCACGCTGAACGCGCTGGCCGCGATCGACGACCTGGTGGGTCTGGACTCGGTCGCGCGGATCGTCCGTGTGGTCGGCTACGTGGCCAGCGCCGAGGGCTTCAGCGGCCAGCCGCGGGTCGTGAACGGTGCCAGCGAGTTCCTCGGCAAGATCTTCGGCCCCGCGGGCGAGCACGCGCGCAGCGCGGTCGGCGTGGCCGAGCTGCCGCTCGGGTCCCCCGTGGAAGTAGAGCTCACGGTCGAGCTGCGTTGACCCGGCGACCCTCCGGGCCGGACCGCGGCCAGGTGCGATGACCCCCGCCGAACCTCGCCAGGCGGCGACTGTCCTGCTGCTGCGCGACGGCCTCCGGCCCGACGGCGGCGCCGCGCTGGAGGTCTACCTGCAGCGGCGCACGCGGGGGATGCCGTTCGCGGGCGGGATGAGCGCCTACATCGGCGGGGGCGTCGACCCGCGGGACGGCGACAAGCAGATCGCGTGGGCCGGCCCCGCACCCGATCGCTGGGCCGCGGCCTTCGGGTGCGACGAGCGGACGGCGCGGGAGCTGGTCTGCGCCGCGGTGCGGGAGACGTTCGAGGAGGCCGGCGTGCTGCTCGCCGGCCCCGCGGACGCGGCCGGGGGGTCCGTCGTCCCGGACGTGTCCGGAGACGACTGGGAGGCCCGGCGCCAGGCGCTGATGTCGCGGGAGACGTCGCTGGCCGAGCTGCTCGCGGCCCGGGAACTGGCCGTGCGCTCGGACCTGCTGCGGCCCTTCGCGCACTGGATCACGCCGCCGGTGGAGCCGCGCCGCTACGACACCAAGTTCTTCGCGGCCGCGCTGCCGGTCGGCCAGGAGGCGCGGCACGTCTCGGGCGAGGCCGACGAGGTCAGCTGGCTGACACCGTCCGCCGCGCTGGCCGAGATGCGCGCGGGAACCCGCCCGATGCTGCCGCCGACCATCCACACGCTGGGCCAGCTGGAGCCGTTCCCGGACGTCGCGGCCGCACTCGCGGGCTCACCGCCGGAGCCGCTGCACCCGATCAGCCCGACCTTCGCCGACGAGCCCGACGGCCGCTGGGCGGTGCTGCCCGACGGCACCCGCATCCGCCTGGTGGTGCCATTGCCCTCGTGATCCTCCGGATCACACCGCGGCCAGGTGCCGGTGCGAGCTGCGTTGAGCCGCTGCCCGCGTCCCGATCGGGGACCCTCCGGGCCCCGCGACCGGTCCGCCTCGCTGCGCGAGGATCCGTACCGACTACCTCGCGCGGCGGCGGAGGCGCTCCTCGTCGAGGATGACGACGGACTTGCCCTGCAGCTGGATCCAGCCGCGGTGCACGAAGTCGGCCAGTGCCTTGTTCACCGTCTCGCGGGAGGCGCCGACCAGCTGGGCCAGCTCCTCCTGGGTGAGGTCGTGCTTCACCCGGAGACCGTCGTGGTCGCGGCTGCCGAACCGGTCGGCCATCTGCAGCAGCGCCT
>JAODNJ010000441.1 GCA_025465155.1 Frankiales bacterium | reverse complement strand
AACGTCTCCTGGGTGAGGTCCTCGGCGTCCTGCGCGTTGCCCGAGAGCCGGTAGGCCAGCCGGTACACCCGCGCGGAGTGATCCCGCACGACCTGCTCCCAGCTCGGTGCGACCCAGGCCGTCTCGGACCCCGCCGCGGCCGGCTGCTCGGGGACGGGGGGCTCGGTCACGTCTCCAGGATCGCAGACGCCGGCCCTGCCGACCTCGTCGGCGCCGGCGGACGGTACGGACGCGGCTCGCTCCAGTCGCACGAGCCAGTCAACGGACGGGCAGGGCACCGGTGTTCCCGCTCACAGGTGCCTCGCAGGCGGCGTGACCGACGGGCCGGCCGCCGGGGCGCACTACCCTGCCCGTGATGAGCGCTGCGAGGACGACAGACGAGCGAGCATCGCAGCGAGGAACGAGCGGGGAGCGCAACGAGCCCGGAGTCGAGCTGTGAGCTCAGGGGGAGCCCCGCCGGCCACCGGGCCCGGCCCCGGCACCGCGTACGCCGACCGGTTCGCAGTCGAGTCCGGGGCGCTGGTGGCCGCCCGGGAGCGGGCCGTCGGCCTGCGCGGCCCCGCACCGGTGGAACCGTCCGTCGGCGCCACGCTCGCCGTCCTCGCCGCGACCGTCGACGCCCGGGCTGTCGTCTCCATCGGCAGCGGCGGCGGGGTCGCGGGGCTCTGGCTGCTGCAGGGGATGCGCGCCGGCGGCGTCCTGACCGCCCTGGACGGGGACCCCGAGCAACTGCGGGCCGCGCGCACGGCCTTCACCGAGGCGGAGGTTCCGCCGAGCCGGACGCGGCTGATCTTCGGCACGCCCGCGGAGGTGTTGCCGCGGCTCTCCCCCGGCGCCTACGACATGGTCAGCTGCGCCGGCCCGCCCCGGGAGTACGCCGCCCACCTGCCCGAACTGCTGGCCCTGGTCCGCAAGGGCGGCACCCTGACCTGCCACGGGCTGCTCGAGGGCGGCCGGATCGCCGAGCGCACCGCGCGGGATCCGCAGACGGTCGCCTGGCGGGAACTCGTCCGCGCGGTGCGGGACGACGAGACGCTGCTGTCGGCGATCCTGCCGATCGGCGCAGGCCTGCTGGTGGCGACCAAGCGCGTCTGACCGGGGCAGAAATGGCCATTTCTGCCGGTCAGATGACGGCGCGGGCGCCCTTGCCGAGCACGGTCACGCCACCGGCGCTGACGTGGTACAGCTCGCCGTCGCGGGCGTGGTCGACGCCGATGCGGGCCCACGGCGGCACGAAGACGTTCTTGTCGAGGATCGCCCGGCGGACGAACGCGCCTTCACCCACGTAGACGCCGTCCATCAGGACGCTGTCCTCCACGCGCGCGCCGCGCTCCACGCGCACCCCGGGCGAGACGACGCTGTTGTGGACCGAACCGCCGCCGATGATCACGCCGGCGCTCACCATCGACTCCTCGGCCCGGCCGCCGAGCACGAACTTCGCCGGCGGCAGCTGCGGCGGCAGGGTGAAGATGGGCCACCGGTCGTTGTAGAGGTTGAAGACCGGGGTGACCGACACGAGGTCCAGGTGGGCGTCGTAGTACGAGTCGATCGTCCCGACGTCGCGCCAGTAGCCGTGGTCGCGCTCGGTCGTGCCCGGGACGATGTTGGTCGAGAAGTCGTAGACCCACGCGTCGCCGGCGGCCGAGAGCATGGGCATGATCGAGCCGCCCATGTCGTGCACCGACGTCTCGTCCGCGGCGTCCTTACGGAGTGCCTCGAGCAGGGCGTCGGTGCTGAAGACGTAGTTGCCCATGGAGGCGAAGCTCTCCTCGGGTGAGTCAGGCAGCCCCGGCGGGTCGGCCGGCTTCTCCAGGAAGCCGCGCACCTTTCCCTCCGCGTCGGCGTCGATGACGCCGAAGCCGGTCGCTTCCATCCGCGGCACCCGGAGTCCGGCGATGGTCACGCCGGCGCCGGTCTGCAGGTGCTGGTCGATCATCTGGCCCGGATCCATCCGGTACACGTGGTCGGCACCGAAGACGACGACGATCTCGGGCCGCTCGTCGTAGATCAGGTTGAGGCTCTGGTAGATCGCGTCGGCGCTGCCGGTGTACCAGCGCGGGCCGAGCCGCTGCTGCGCGGGGACCGGGGTGACGTAGTTGCCGAGCAGGCTGGACATCCGCCAGGTCTGGGTGATGTGCCGGTCGAGGCTGTGGCTCTTGTACTGCGTCAGGACGGCGATCTGCCGGATCTCGGCATTCACCAGATTGGACAGCACGAAGTCGATGAGCCGGTAGTTGCCGCCGAACGGCACCGCGGGCTTGGCCCGGTCGTGCGTCAACGGGGCAAGCCGCTTTCCCTCACCGCCGGCCAGGACGATGCCCAGGACCCGAGGACCGCCACGCATGTCACGCAACGTAGCCGGTCCCGGGGACGCGCGCGCCCTCTCCCTGCGTGGGTCCGCCCCCTAGGGTGACGTGGTGCACATCGGGACAGTGACCAGGGAGTGGCCGCCGGACGTCTACGGCGGGGCCGGGGTCCACGTCGAGCACCTGGTGGCCGCGCTGCGGTCGCTCCCCGAAGGGCCGGAGATCGACGTCCACTGTTTCGGCGGACCCCGTCCCGATGCGGTGGGCCACGAGGTCCCGCCGAACCTGAAGGACGCCAACGGCGCCCTGCAGGCCGTCGGCATCGATGTGGAGATGGCGGCCGCGCTGGGCGGCGTCGACCTGGTCCACTCGCACACCTGGTACGCCAACATGGCCGGTCATCTCGCCTCGCTGGTGCACGGCATCCCGCACGTGGTGAGCGCGCACTCGCTGGAACCCCGCCGGCCGTGGAAGGCGGACCAGCTCGGCGGCGGATACCGGCTGTCCTCCTGGGTGGAGCGGACCGCCTACCTCGCGGCCGACGCGATCATCGCCGTCAGTCACGGCATGCGCGACGACGTGCTCACCGTCTACCCGGAGCTCGATCCCGCGCGGGTGCACGTCGTGCACAACGGTGTCGACGCCGAGGCCTACAAGCCCACGCCGGCGCCGGACGTCGTCCGTTCCCTGGGCGTGGACCCGGATCGGCCGTACGCCCTCTTCGTCGGCCGGATCACCCGCCAGAAGGGGCTGACCCACCTGCTCGCCGCCGCCGACCGGTTGCCGCCCGACGCCGGACTGGTGCTCTGCGCCGGGGCGGCCGACACCCCGGCGGAGCGGCAGCAGGTGGCCGACGCGGTGACCGCGCTGCAGTCCCGGCGCAGCGGCGTGGTGTGGATCGAGGCGATGCTGCCGCGCGAGCAGCTGGTCCCGCTGATCACCCATGCCACGGTGTTCGTCTGCCCGTCGGTCTACGAGCCACTGGGCATCGTCAACCTCGAGGCGGCGGCGTGCGGCACGGCCGTGGTGGCCAGCGACGTCGGTGGCATCCCCGAGGTGGTCGATGACGGCCGGACCGGGCTCCTGGTGCACTACGACCCGGACGACGTCGCCGCCTTCGAGGCGGCCCTCGCGGCCCGGATCGCCGAGCTGCTCGCCGACCCCCAGCGGGCGGCCGCGATGGGCGCCGCCGGCCGCGAGCGGGTGCTGTCGGAGTTCGGCTGGCCGGCGATCGCGCAGCAGACCGTCGGTGTCTACTCCGACGTGCTCAACGCGCGGGCCTGAACCGGAGACCGTCCCCGGGGCGCAGCTGGGCGGCCGCGGGCAGGTCGGCGGCGACGACGACGGCGAGCACGGGGTAGCCCCCGGTCACCGGATGGTCGGCGAGGAAGAGCACCGGCGCGCCGTCGGGCGGGACCTGGACGGCACCGGTGACGAGGCCCTCGCTCGGCAGCTCACCCTCCCGCGCGCGGGCCAGCACCGGACCGGACAGGCGCAGCCCCACGCGGTCGCTGTCAGCGGTCACGGTCCACTCCGCCTCGCACAGCGACGACCATGCCGAGGGCTCCAGCCAGTCCCGCCGCGGCCCGGGCAGCACCTGCAGCAGCGTCCGCTCGGCCGGGCCACCCACCGGGGCGACGTCGACGATCGGCTCCTCCGCCGCGAGTGAGCCGACCCGCAGGCGATCGGCCGTGGTCAACGGCGCCGGCCCGAGCCCGGACAGGGTGTCGGTGCTGCGCGAACCCAGTACCGGCGGCACGTCCACCCCGCCGCGGACGGCCAGGTAAGAGCGCAGCCCACGCGGCGGGACCCCGAACGTCAGGACGGCACCGGGCGGAAGGGAGAACGGCGCGGCCATCGGGGCGGCCCGGCCGTCGACGGCCAGGGGCACCGGCGCGCCCGTGACCGCCACGAGCACCGTCGTCTCCGCCCGGACCCGGAGCCCCCCGGCGGTGACCTCGACCGTCGCCGCGTCGGCACGGTTGCCGACCAGCCGGTTGGCGAGGTCGTGGGCGGCGAGGTCGGCGGCGCCGGAACGCGGGACCCCGATCGACGCCCAGCCGGGCCTCCCCCGGTCCTGCACGGTCGACCGCGGCCCGGGAGCCAGCACCGTGAGCGTGGCGGCCACGGTCAGCGCACCTCCCGGAACCGGACCCGCACGTCGGGGCCCAGCAGCGCCGGCGGCTCCCGGCCGGCGTCGAAGAGGACGGCGTCGGTCCGCCCCACGAGCTGCCAGCCGCCCGGGGACGCCGTCGGGTAGATGCCGGCGAACGGCCCGGCGAGCCCGACCGATCCGGCCGGCACCCGCGTGCGCGGCGTGGCCCGGCGCGGCACGTGCAGCTCCGGCGGCAGCCCGTCCAGATACGCGAACCCCGGCGCGAACCCGGCGAAGGCGACCGTCAGCTCGGTGCCGGCCAGCTCCTCGACCAGCGCCGGAACCGCGCGGCCGGTCAGCCGGGCGACCTCCCCGAGGTCGGGGCCGTCGAAGACGACCGGGATCTCGACCAGCGGTCCGGAGTCCCGCTCGTCGGCGGGGCCGGGCCGCAGCGCCCTCAGGATGGCCCGGTCGGCGTCGGCGGGTGGCCGGTCGAGCAGGACCAGGAGGGTCCGCGCGGCGGGCACGAGCTCCTGCTGGCCGGGGAGTGGAGCGCGTTCGAGAGCGGCCCGGAGGGCGGCCACCGCGGCGAGGTCGGCCACCTCGAGCAGGAGCGCGCGGTCCCCGCAGGGCAGCACCCGCACGATGTCGTCCACGTGGACATGATCGCGGCTGCAGATTCATCCTGCGGCGCGCCCGGCCGGGCGGATGATCGGTACGTGACCATCGCCGGGCGGTTCGAGCACGCGCTGCAGGACGTCGCGGATGACGGGTTGTCCGGCCCCGAACTGCTGCCGGAGCGGCTCGCGGGAGCCGTCGCCCGGATGCTCCCCGTCGACGGCGCCGGCCTCAGCCTGGCCGGCCCGGCCGGGCAGCGGATCCCCCTCGGCGCGAGCTCCCCGGATGCGGCCCGCGCCGAGCGCCTGCAGTTCACCGTGGGCGCCGGACCCTGCATGACTGCGCAGACCTCCCGGGAGCCGGTGTTCGCGGTGCTCGCCGATCTCCAGCGCCGCTGGCCCGCATTCGCCGACCTGCTGGTGGCCCGAACGCCGTACCGGGCGGCCGTGGCGCTGCCGCTGCGCGAGGCGATCGCGGGCATGGGCGCGATGGACCTGTACTTCGAACGGGAGGAGGACGTGCCGGCCCTCGACGTCTTCGAGGCGCTGGCCGTCGGCGACCTCGTCACGTCCGTGCTCAGCGAGACGGCGGTCTGGTCGTCCTGGACGCCGGCACGCGGGCCGGAGTGGCTGCACGGACCGGCGGCGAAGCGGCGGGGGGCGGTGTGGGAGGCGATGGGCGCCGTGAGCCTGGCGCTCGAGGTGGACGCGCCGACGGCGCTGGACGTCATGCGTGCGGCCGCCTACGGCCAGGACCGCCCGGTCGACGATGTCGCCGCGGACCTGCTCGCCGGCCGGCTGACCGCCGAGGACCTCCGCCGGGTGACCAGCGGGTGACCGTTCACCCCGCGAAGGGCGCCGTCCGCAGTCCCGCCTCCTCCAGTGCGGCCCGCACGCGGCGGGCCAGTTCGACCGCGCCCGGGGTGTCCCCGTGCACGCACACGGACGCGATCGAGAGGTCCACCGCCGTGCCGTCGACGGCCACCACGACGCCCTCGACGGCCATGCGCACGGCTCGTTCCGCGACGGCGGCCGGGTCGGAGACCAGGGCGCCGGGCGACCGCCGGGGCACGAGCGTCCCCTCCGGGGTGTAGCCGCGGTCGGCGAACCCCTCGGGGACGGCCCGCAGGCCCGCCACCTCGGCCGCGCGGAGCAGGGCAGAGCCCGGCAGCCCCAGTACCGGCAGCGTGCGGTCGTAGGCCACGACGGCGTCCACCACCGCCCACGCCTGGCCCTCGTGGTGCACGGCGGCGTTGTAGAGGGCACCGTGCGGCTTGACGTAGCGCACCCGTCCGCCCTCCGCGCGGGCGATGCCGTCGAGCGCGGCGAGCTGGTACAGCACGTCGTCGGTGAGCTCCGCGGGAGCCATGTCGATGAATCTGCGGCCGAAGCCGGCGAGGTCCCGGTAGGAGACCTGCGCTCCGACGGCCACCCCGGAGGCGGCGGCGCGGGCGCACACCCGGCGCATGGTCGACGGGTCGCCCGCGTGGAATCCGCACGCGACGTTGGCGCTGGTGACCACCTCGAGCAGTGCGTCGTCGTCCCCGAGCCGCCACACGCCGAACCCCTCACCGAGGTCGGCGTTCAGGTCGATGACGGGAGGAGGGTCGCTGCTCACCG
>JAODNJ010000367.1 GCA_025465155.1 Frankiales bacterium | reverse complement strand
TCCGCGGCGGCCACGATGTCGCGGGCGATGTGCAGGCCGCCGCACTTGAGCAGCTTGAGGTTCACCATGTCGGCGGCCTCCGCGTCGGCGACCCGTCGTACGTCGTCGGCGGTGAAGACGCTCTCGTCGGTCAGCACCGGGTAGGGGGAGCGGGCCCGCACGAAAGCCAGGCCGGACAGGTCGTGCGCGGCTACCGGCTGCTCCACCAGCTCCAGCTGGACGCCACGGCCGTGCAGCGCCTCGAGCACGTCAACCGCCTCCCTACCCGTCCACGCCTGGTTGGCGTCGATCCGAATCGTGACCGGCGTCCCGGCCAGCCGGTCGCGAACGGCGAGGACGCGGGCGACGTCCAGCGCCGCGTCGGCCAGCTTGACCTTCACCGCCCGGACTCCCTCGGCGGCCAGCTCCGCCGCGGCCTCGGCCATGGCCTCGGGGCGGTCGACCGCCACAGTGATCACGGTGGGCACGTCCGGGTCACCGGTGCCGCCCAGGACCTCGGCCACCGTCCTGCCGAGGGCAGCGGCGATCAGCCCGTGGACCGCGACGTCGACGGCGGCGGCGGCGGACGGTGTGCCCGCCCCGGCCGTGGCAACCGCCGCGAGGACGTCGGCGGCGTTCCCGCCCGGGGCGACGGCGCGGTGCAGGGGGTCGGCCAGCGCCGCGCGGATGGCCTCGTCGGTGTCGCCGGTGATCTCCGGCGTCGCCACCGTCGTTCCGATCGCGGTCAGCCCGTCCGCCGTGGTCACGGCGAGCCGCCAGCCGGCCAGCTCCCGCCGCTCCCGCAGCGCGGTGCGGAACGGCCGTCGCAGCGGGCGGGTGACGCGGTCCACCTCGAAGCGCACGATCGGCGCCAGTTCGACGTCCGGCAGCGGCGCCAGGGGGACGGCGACGTTGCGGGCCTGGCGCAGGTAGCCGATCTGCGGCGCCCGCCACCGCGGATCCATGGTCCGCCGTCCGTCGGGCCGGAAGCCGGCGCGCTCGTACAGCTGCCGGGCCCGCGCGTTGGCCTCGAAGACCCACAGTCCGACCTGGGCCCGTCCCGCCCGGTGCAGCTCGGTCAGCGCGCGGTCGAGCAGGGCCCGTCCGACGCCGTGGCCGCCGCAGCGCGGGTCGACGTAGAGGGCGGCCACGTAGCCGTCGCCGGGACGGTCGGGGTCAGGCCCGTGACGCACGAACCCGGCCACCTCGCCGTCGATCGCCGCCACGACGGTGGACGTGGTGTCGTCGCCCACCAACGGACCCAACCAGCCGGCGACGGTGACGGGATCCAGCGAGGCCAGGACCTCGGCCGGGACGACGTCGCCGTAGCCGCCCCGCCAGGCGGTGATGAAGACCGACACCAGCGCCGCGACATCGGCGGGGACGGCCCGCCGCAGCGCGGCGGTCACGGCGCGGACACCCGCAGCTCCCGGGGGAAGCGGGCGGCCGGCTCGGGCAGCCGCAGCGGACCGCGACCCGGGGTCAGCGAGCCCAGCACCGAGCCCTCGTCGGCCCCGGTCGCCGAGGCGACCGTCCCCGGCAGGCCGTGCACGGTCAGGTAGCCGAGCAGTGCGAACAGGTAGGCCTCCTTGGCCTGGGCCGGCAGCCCGAACTCCTCCATCGGCCGGATCCGGGTCCCCGGCGCGAGACCCGCGATCCGCGCCATGAGCACCGGGTTGCGCACCCCGCCCCCGGCGACGACGAGCTCGGCGAGGTCGTGCTCGGTGCAGGCCCCGGCGACCAGCCGCGCCGTCAGCTCGGTCAGCGTGGCCAGCAGGTCGTCCTCACCCACACGGCGGCCGCCGACCTTGGCCCGCACGTAGTCGAGGTGGAACAGCTCCTTGCCCGTCGATTTCGGCGGCGGCAACCGGTAGTAGGGCTCGGCCAGCAGCTCGGCCAGCAGCCGCTCGTCCACGGTGCCGCGCGCGGCGCGGGCGCCGTCACGGTCCATCCGCTCGGCGCCGCCGGTCAGCTCAGCGACCACGGCGTCCATCAGCGCGCTCGCCGGACCGATGTCGTACGCGACGATCCGGCCGTCCGGGCCGCGCACCGTCAGGTTGGCGATGCCGCCGAGATTGAGGGCGCCGCGCGCGACGTCGTCGGACAGGAGCAGCAGCGTGTCCAGCGTCGAGGCCAGGGGAGCGCCGTGCCCGCCGCGGGTGAGGTCGCGGGTGCGCAGGTCCGAGACGACCGGCAGCCCGGATCCCGCCGCGATCCAGGCGGCCGCGCCGAGCTGCAGCGTGCCGAGCGCGTGCGTGCCGTCGACCCAGTGGAAGACCGTCTGGCCGTGCGACACCACGAGGTCGGCGGTGCTCCCTGCGAACCGCCGGTCGGCCTCGGCGGCCACCCGGCCGAAGAGCTGCCCGAGCTCGGTGTCCAGCCGGCAGACCTCCTCCAGCGTCGTGGCCTGCGGCGGCAGCGCGGCGCCGATCCGGCGGCGCAGGTCTGCGGGGAAGTCCTCGCTGTGCAGCCCGAGAGGGCGCAGCGTGACGACGTCGTCGTCCAGGGAGAGGCGGGCGACGGCGGCGTCGACGCCGTCGAACGAGGTTCCGCTCAGCATGCCGATCACGGTCAGGTCCATCGCGCCTCCCGGGGCGGGTCGTGGGTGCGGGCTCAGGAATGCAGGGAGCGGTGCGCGGCGGCGAGCGCGTCCTGCCACATCTGCTCGGTGGCCCGCGGCGGGCCGTCGACGTGGAGCCGGTTGGTGGCCAGGACGACGGTGGCGTCGTGCCCGGGCACGACGCCGACCGCCATGCCCGGGAAACCGGTGTGGCCGAAGACGTCCACCTCGCAGCCGTCGACCGCCGAGCGCCAGCGCCGGAACCCGAGCGCCTGGCCCGGGTCGGCGCCCGGCCGCAGGAACCGCGCGGCGGTGGCCGCGCTCACCGGTCCGTCGCCGGTCAGCGTGGAGAGCCAGACCCGCCCCGCCGTCAGCAGGTCGTCGACGGTCGAGAACAGGCCGGCGTGCCCCGACACCCCGCCGAACGCGTGGAAGGCGTTGCCGTCGTTGACCTCGCCGACGAGCACGTGCTCGCGCCAGCCGGCGAACGCATCGGCGTCGGCCGTCACGGGGTAGGGCCGGCCGGTGGCGACCATCTCCCGTTCGATCCGGTCGCCGCGCGAGGAAGCGGCCACGGTCCGGCCCGGGGCCGGGGCCGCGTAACGGGTGGCCGACAGCCCGTACGGCACCGTCACCAGCCCGGCGACCGCGTCCGCCAGCGGGCGCCCGCCGACCTCGGCGACGACGGCGCCGAGCAGCACGAAGCCGAGATCGGAGTAGTGCCGGCCGCTCCCCGGCGGATAGCGCAGCGGCAGGCCCACCGCCGTCGCCAGCGCCTCGGCCGGGGTACGGGCGCTCAGGTAGAGCGGCCACCACTCCCAGAGCCCCGCCCTGTGCTGGAGCAGGTCGGCCACGGTCGCGCCGGCCACGGGAGCGCCGGCCACCGCCGGCACGAGGTCCCCGACCCGGTTCTCGAGCCCCAGCGCGCCGTCGTCCACGAGCGCCATGAGCGCCGAGGTGGTGGCGAGCACCTTGGTGACGGACCCCAGGTCCAGCGCTGTGGCGGTGGTGAGGGGGACCGGGGGATCCAGCCGGTTCCGGTCACCGAACAGGACCGCCGCCCCCGCGCACGCGACGGCGCGGCCGGCCGGCGTGGCGACCGCGAGGCAGGCCCCCGGGGGCGGTTCGCCCGGCCCGGGCGCGCGGATCTCGTCGATGCCCTGAGCCAGGGGCTCCTGGGACGGGAGCGGCATGGCACGGCAGGTTAACAGTTCACCTCTTGTACGTCCCGCATGGAACTGATTAACCTCCGTGCCATTCGCATCCCCCGAGGAGGGACGTCTGATGGCACGTTGGAAGGGCCGACCCGTCGGCCGCTGGCTGGCGCTGGGCAGTGCGGGCGTGGTGGCGGTGACGCTCGCCGCGTGTTCCCCGGGAGGGTCGGGCGGTTCGGCCGACGCGTCGGGGTCCACTCCGAAGACCACCTACGTCGTGGCCCGTACCGGCGACATCGACAAGCTGGACCCGCAGAAGGCGACCGCGTTCCAGACGATCCAGACCCTCGACCTGGTCTACGGCCGGCTGGTCCGCATCGACTCCCAGGGCAACCTGGTCCCGGACCTCGCGACCAAGTGGCAGACCTCGCCGGACGGCAAGACGGTCACCTTCACCCTCCGCGAGGGGGTCACCTGGCACGACGGCGACCCGTTCACCGCCGACGACGTCGTCGCGTCGATCAAGCGCATCCTCGACCAGACCACCGGCGCGGTCGCCCGCTCCAACCTGGTCTCGATCGCCGGCGTGTCCGGCAGCGGCAACCAGGTGGTGCTCACCCTGTCGACGCCGAACCAGGCCCTGCTCTACAGCCTTGCCTCGGTCAACTCGGCGATCCTGCACACCAAGGACATCACCGCCGCCACGGTGGACAAGACCCCCGACGGTACCGGCCCGTTCGCCTGGCAGACCTGGAACCAGGGCCAGCAGGTGGTCCTGACCGGCAACGCCAAGTACTACAACGGCGCCCCGGTGATCAAGACGCTCGAGTTCCGCGTGATCCCCGCCGAGTCGTCCATCGTCTCCGGCATGAAGGCAGGCGCGTTCCAGCTCGGCGTGCTGTCCGACCCGTCGGTGGCCGACCAGGTCAGCGGCACCAACGTCAAGCTGCTCAAGCAGCCGGCGCTCTCGTACCACGCGCTGATGCTCAACGGCAGCAAGGGCCCCCTGGCCGACGTCCGGGTGCGTCAGGCGATCGCCTGCGCGGTGAACCGCGACGAGGTCATCAAGACCGCTGCCAACGGCGACGGCAAGGTGACCGGCCCGATCACCAGCCCGGCGTTCAGCTACTCGCCCACCGACGGCCTGCCCTGCAAGCCCGGGGACACCGCCGGGGCCAAGCAGCTGCTCGGCCAGGCCGGCTTCGCCAACGGGTTCACGCTCAACACCATCGTGGAGACCGGTGAGTACGCCACGGCCGTTGGCGAGGCGCAGAACCTGCAGTCGCAGCTGTCCAAGATCGGCGTCCAGCTGCAGTTGCAGCAGCTGACCACCGCCCCCTACGTCCAAGCGTGGCTGGCGGCGAACTACGACGCCGCCGTCGCCCTCAACGGCGGCAGTTACGACCCGTACCTGATGTACGGCCGGTACTACACCACCGGCGGCAGCCTGGCCAAGCCGGCCGGCATCGTGTCGCAGCCGCTCAACGACCTGCTGGTCAAGGGCAACACCACCTCTGACGAGGGGCAGCGCAAGGACATCTACCAGCAGCTGCAGAAGGAGCTGCTGAAGGAGTCGCCGTGGGTCTGGCTGTTCCGGGGGGACGACTACTACGCCCAGAGCACCCAGGCACAGTCGTTCTCGCCGCGGCCGGACGAGCTCCTCACGTCCCTGGCGGCGAGCAAGTAGCCGCGGGCCACCGGGGAACGACGGAACGAGGGGGAGGCCGCGATGGTGCTGACACCCGGCGTGCGCTGGGGCGCCGTCCGGTTCGGGGGTGCGCTGATCACCCTCGCCGGCGTCGCGGTCGTCGTCTTCGTCGTCCTGCGGCTGATCCCGGGGGACGCCATCACGGCGTCCCTCGGGATCGAGTCCGGCACGCTGACCCAGGCCCAGCGGGCCGCGCTGGAGCACTACTACGGCACCGACCGGTCGGTGCCGGCACAGTTCGTCTCCTGGGTAGGCCAGCTGCTGCACGGCAACCTCGGGGTCTCGCTCAGCAGCGGGGTCCCGGTCGCGCACCTGCTGGGCACAGCGCTGCCGGTCACCGTGGAGCTGGCCGTGCTGGCCGCCGCGATCGGCACCGCCGTCGGCGTGGCCCTCGGCACCCTGGCCGGCACGCGGCCCGGCGGCCTGCGGGACTCGGTGACCCAGGGCGTCGGCCTGCTCGGCCTGGCGGTGCCGGAGTTCGTGCTGGGGATCGTGCTGGTGAGCGTGCTCGCGGCGGCCTTCGGCTACTTCCCCGACACCGGGACGTTCGTCCGGCTGACGACGTCGCCGTCGCGGAACCTGTCGCAGATGCTCTACCCCGCACTGGTCCTCGCCGTGGGCTTCGCTGCCAACGTCATGCGCACCACGCGCTCGGAGTTCGTGGAGACGGCGGGCGCGGACTTCGTGCGCACCGCCCGCGGCAAGGGACTGGCGCCCCGCCGCATCCGCACCGCGCACGTCCTGCACAACGCGGCGATCCCGATCGTCACGCTCACCGGTGTGCAGTTCGGCTACCTGCTGG
>JAODNJ010000364.1 GCA_025465155.1 Frankiales bacterium | reverse complement strand
GGGGGAAGGGAGACCGGGAAGGGCACGGGTGGACCTTTCGTCGTGGTGCCGAGGAGCGTCCCGGAGGGACGGCGACGGCACCGGGAGCCGGTGCGGAACCGGGAGGGATCCGGCGCGGCGATGCGTCGGTGTCCGCCCCGCCTGCGGGCGGGCGTCCGGGGGGCAACGGCGGTCAGCAGACCGCCGTCGCGGCCGACGGTGGCCGCAGGTCCGGACGTCGAGCGACTATGCTCTGAATCGGTACAGATCCAGACTACGGGATCCGGGTGACGATGTCGAAGACCGAGGGTGACGACGGGTCGCCGCGTCGGTTGACCCTGCTCACACTCGCGCAGGATCTGGGGATCTCCCGGGCGACGGTCTCGAACGCCTACAACCGGCCCGATCAGCTCTCGCCGGCGCTGCGCGCGCGGATCCTGGCCCGCGCCGCGGAGCTGGGGTTCCCGGGACCGGACCCGATGGCCCGCGGGCTGCGGCGCGGGCGCGTGGGCGCGGTCGGCGTCCTGGTCGACGAGGGGCTGTCCTACGCCTTCACCGATCCCACAGCGGTCCTGTTCCTCGACGGGCTGGCGCGCGAGCTCGAGGCCGACGGGCTGGGGCTCCTGCTGCATGCGGCGCGCGCGGCCGGCGACGATCTGGAGCGCATCCGGGACGCCGCCGTGGACGCGTGGGTGGTGCAGTCGCTGCCGGAGCGTCACCCCGCCGTGGCGGCGGCGCAGTCCCGCGGGCGCCCAGTGGTCGTGCTCGACCAGCCCCGGCTGCCCGGCGCCCCCCTGGTCGGGATCGACGACGAGGGCGGCGCGGCCTCGGTGGTCAGGCATCTGACGGAGCTCGGGCACCGGTGCCTGTCCGTGGTCACCATGCCGTTGCAGGCCGACGGGCGCTCCGGCCCCGCGGATCTGCGGCGTCAGCGCAGCGCGACGTACCAGGTGATGCGGCGGCGCCTCGCGGGCGCGGCCGCCGCCGCCGAGGCGGCCGGCCTCCCGTGGACCGAGGTGCCCGTCCTCGAGTGCACCGCCAACGATCCCGACCTCGCGGCCCGGGCGGTCGCCGACCTGCTGGCGCGCCCTGACCGTCCGACGGCGGTGGTCGCGCTGAGCGACCAGCTCGCCCTCGGTGTCCTGCGGGCCGCCGCGACCCTCGGTCTGGCGGTGCCCGGCGAGCTGTCGGTCACCGGCTTCGACGACTCTCCGGCAGCAGCGGCCGCGCGCCCGTCGTTGACCACCGTGGCGCAGCCCTTGCGCGACCGCGGCGAGACGGTCGGCGCGCTGGTCCGCGGGCTGCTGCGCGGTGAACCGGTGGCCGGCCCGGCACCTGCGCCGGTGCGGCTGGTCGTCCGCGACAGCACCGCCGCCCCGCCGTCCTGACCGGGCTCAGACCTCGGTGACCTCGAAGGTCCGGCTGGGCGTCACGAACTCGTCCTGGGCGGCCACCAGCAGGATCTCGCGGGAGCCGGCCTCGGCGGTGCGGGCCAGCAGCCCGTACACGGACGCGGCGGCGCGGCCCAGTGCCGTGGCGGCCGAGCGGGTCTCCAGCCAGTGCGCCAGGAAGAGCGCGGCGACGGCGTCGCCCGCGCCGTTCACCGAGACGTCGAGTCGCGGCGTCCGGACCTGCCAGTGCCGCCCGCCCTCGGAGGCGAGCAGGTCCACGGCGTCGTCGGGGGTGTCGTCGGCGATCAGTGACGTCGTCAGGACCACCCGGGGCCCGAGGGCCTGGACCGCGGCCACGGCCGCCGTGACCTCGTCGAGCGTGCGCGTGGTGGCGCCCGCGAGCAGGTCCAGCTCGAAGTGGTTCGGGGTGACGACGTCCGCCGCGGGAACGGCGACCTCGCGGATGAACTCCGGGATGCCCGGCCGGACGAAGATCCCGCGCCCGACGTCACCGATCACCGGGTCGCAGCAGTAGACGGCGCCCGGATTGGCGGCCCGCACGGCGGCGACGCTCCGCACGACGGCGGAGCCGATGTCGGCCGAGCCCAGGTAGCCCGATAGCACGGCGTCGCAGCTGCCCAGCACCCCGCGCTCGGCGATCCCCTGGACGATCTCCTCGACCGCGGGGCCGTCGAAGACCCGTCCGCGCCACGCGCCGTAGCCCGTGTGGTTCGAGAACTGCACCGTGTGTACCGGCCAGACCTCGATGCCCAGCCGCTGCAGCGGGAAGACCGCCGAGGCGTTCCCGGCGTGGCCGTACGCCACGTGGGACTGGATGGAGAGGACGTTCATGGTCACGGACCGTCGCATACGCGCCGGAGAAAAGACCCGACGGGTCCGGCACGGCGGGTCATCCCAGGAAGGTCGCAGGTCCAGCGCCTACCGTGTGTCGCCGTGAGCCGACCTCCGGGGGACGGAGCCGGGCGCGGACTGCCGCCCCGGCTCGACCCGCGCGCCGGCAGAGCGCGCCCTGGCGAGCCCGACCCCGCCGGGCCCGTCGGGCGCCGGGAGCCGGCGCCGGGACGTCGGCCGGCGTCGGGGGGCCGCCGGCTGGTCCGCGCCACCCGCGTCGTCGCCGCCCTCGCGTCCTTCCTGCTCCTGGCCGGAAGCGGGTACGGGTGGGCGGCCTACCGGAGCTTCGCGTCGGGGGTCCGGCACGTCGATGCCATCGGCGCGTCAGGCTCGGACAAGGACGGCGCCGCGCAGAACATCCTCCTCGTCGGCGACGACAGCCGGCCGGCGAACGCCAGCCCCGAGGTTCTCGCGCAGCTGAGCACGCAGCAGGACGGCGGGTCGGTCAACACCGACACGATCATGCTGCTGCACATCCCGGCCGGTGGTGGCCAGGCGACCGTGATCTCGTTCCCGCGCGACTCCTGGGTGGACATCCCCGGGTTCGGCAAGGGGAAGATCAACTCCGCGTTCGCCGACGGCGCCTCGGGTGGTGGCGGCGACACCGGCGGGATGAAGCTGCTCATCCAGGTCGTGCAGAACATGACGGGGTTGAGCGTCGACCACTTCGTGAAGGTCTCGCTGCTCGGCTTCTACGACATCGCCAACGCGCTCGGGCCCATCCAGGTGTGCCTGAACCAGGCGATGAACGACCCCTATTCGGGAGTGAACCTGCCCGCCGGGCCCTCGACCCTGAACGCGAAGCAGGCACTGTCCTTCGTCCGGCAGCGGCACGGGCTGCCCCGCGGGGACCTGGACCGCGAGGTGCGCCAGCAGTACTTCCTCTCCACCGAGCTCCGGAAGGTCGCGTCCACCGGCGTGCTGCTCAACCCCGGGAAGCTCAACCAGCTGCTCAAGGCGGTGAGCTCGGCCCTGGAGACCGATCCGAACCTCGACCTGCTCCAGTTCGCCACCCAGTTCAAGAACGTCGGAGCCGGGAACGTCCGGTTCGCGACCATCCCGATCACCGGTACGCCCACCATCCAGGACGGCAACGGCAACGACGTCTCGATCGTCGCCGTGGACTTCACCGCGCTCCCGGCGTTCATCTCGCAGGTCATCGGCCCGCCGAGCAGCTTCACGTCGGCCCCGACGGCGGCCCCGGGGTCGGTGTCCGTCCAGGTGCTCAACGGGACGGCGACCCGCGGCCTGGCCGCCACGGCCGGCCAGGCCCTGACCGCACTCGGGTTCACCGTCACCGGGACGTCGACCGCGAGCAGCAACACGAGCATCACGACGGTCACCTATCCGGCCGGCAAGGAGGCCGAGGCGAAGGCCGTCGCCGCGAGGGTGCCCGGCGTGGCGGTCGCCCAGTCGTCCGGCGTCTCCCAGGTCACCCTCACCCTCGGCAGCGACGGCCTGACGGTGGCCGCCCCGGCCGCCCCGGGGGCCGCGGGGCAGGGCGCGGCGAGCGACACGAGCAAGGCCCCGGCGTCGTCGAGTGCGGCGGCCCCGTCCGCGCCGGCGAAGTCGTTCGACGCCGGCTCGTGCATCAACTGATCGGCGTCGACCCAGCCATGCAGACGCAGGACTCGCTCGAGCCGATGCCGGCCTGGCGACGGCGTACCCGCGGTGAGCACCGGTGGCCGACGGCACTGGCGATCGCGGTCGCCATCGCGCTGCAGCTGCTGCTCCCGGCCTCGATCGTCCCGGTCACCCGGTGGCTGATGCCGGCCGTGGAGTCGGCGCTGCTGCTGGTGCTCTTCCTGGCCGACCCGTTCCGGATCGACCGCGAATCCAGCCTGCTGCGGATGCTCGGCCTGGGCATCCTCGGCGTGATCGGGCTCTCCAACGGGTGGTCGGTGGTCCTGCTGGTCCAGCACATCCTCACCGGCCGGACGATCACCCCGGGCCGGCTGCTGGCGGCGGGCGCGGCGATCTGGCTGACCAACATCATCGTGTTCGCGCTGGCCTACTGGGAGTTCGACCGCGGCGGCCCCGCGGTGCGGGCCTCCGGGCGGCGCGCCGTCCCGGATTTCCTGTTCGCCCAGATGCAGAGCCCCGAGCTGGCCGAGCCCGACTGGGAGCCCGAGTTCGCCGACTACCTGTACCTCTCCTTCACCAACGCCACGGCCTTCAGTCCGACCGACGTCCTTCCGCTGTCCCGCTGGGCAAAGATGATCATGATGGTTCAATCGGCGGTCGCGTTGATGGTGGTGGTGCTGGTGGTGGCGCGGGCGGTGAACGTCCTGCACTGACCGCAGGCGTCGCTGAGACGTCGGTCACCGACGCACCGCGACCACCACACGCCGGCCGGTGCGAATGCCGACGAGCGGCATCCGGTCACCCCTCGAGCCGGGCCGGCCGCACGTCGCACACCAGGTCGGCGAAGGGACCGGCTACCTCGAAGGCGTGGGCGGGGTCGTCCTCATGGGCCGGCTCGACCACCAGCTCGTCCGTGACCGCGAAGGCGGCGTGCGGACCAAGAAGTCCGGAGGTCAGGCCGGGAGGGGCGGGCCCAGCTCCTCCTCCTCGGGGAGGACCACCTCGTTGATCATCTCCTCGATCTGCTCCGTCCGCAGCGACACGGCCAGCGCCCAGTAGTAGATGATCAGGCTGAAGACGGCCGTGACGGCGATGTCCCACCACAGCGGGATCACCGGATTCTTCAGCGGGCCGTACGGGCTGAGGTAGACGATCACGCCGAGGCCCACCAGGTAGACCGGGAGCCACTGGGCCGCTCGCCACTGCAGCACCGGCTCGTGGCTGTTGAGGCGGAACACCCGGCTGACGGCCAGGATCAGATAGCCCAGCAGGATCGCGACGCCGAGCTTCCAGTCCGTCGTCCATCCGGACCACAGGATGATCAGGCCGGACACGATGAACGCGAGCGGGGAGAGCACACCGGCGGCGGGCAGCCGGTAGGGGCGCTCGGCATCCGGGAGTTGCCTGCGGAAGACACCCAGGGACAGCGGTGCACCCGCGTACATCAGCACGCTCGCGCTGGTGATCAGGCCGACCAGCGACTGCCAGCTCGGGAACGGCAGGAAGCAGATGCACCCGACGACGAACGCGGTGACCACGCCCACCCACGGGACGCTGCGGCTGCTGAGCCGCTCGAAGGCCTGCGGCACGTACCCGTTGCGGGACAGGCCGTACGAGACCCGGGAGGATGCAGCCGTGTAGATCAGCCCCGTTCCGGCGGGCGAGATGATGGCGTCGGCGTACAGGATCGTCGCGAGCCAGCCGAGGCTGACCAGCGAGGCCAGTTGCGCCCACGGCCCGGTGAACGCGCTGTAGAGGCCGTTGCCGACGTGCGCCCAGGTCGGACCGATCGCGCTCGCCGGCAGTGCGAGCAGGAAGATCACCTGCAGCGCGATGTAGATGACGATCCCGATCAGGATCGAGCCGATGACGGCGACGGGGATGTCGCGCTTGGGGTTGCGGCTCTCTCCGGCCAGCTGGTCGGCCTGCTCGAACCCCAGGTAGGAGAAGATGATCCCGCTGGTCGAGACGGCGGCGAGGACCCCCTTGGCCCCCTCCGGGGCGAAGCCGTCGGCCGCGGTGAAGTTCCCCGGGTGCAGCCCGCCGCTGCTGAAGATGGCCACGATCAGGATGGTCGCCAGCGGCACCCCGACCTTCCACCACGTCGCCGTGCTGTTGGTGAGCGCCAGCGCCCGGATGCCGAGGAAGTTGATCGACGAGACAAGTGCCATGAGGATGACCGCCACGATCAGCCCGCTCGGGGTGAGCGTCCCGTTGGCGTGCAGCCACCCGTGCGCGAACGAGTAGTGGGTCGCGTAGTTGATCATCGCGGACACCTCGATGGGCGCCACGGTCGCCGCCTGCAGCCAGGAGAACCAGCCGAAGGAGGCCCCGGCTGCTCCGCCGAAGGCGTAGTGGGGGAAGCGGGCCGACCCTCCGGAGACCGGGTACATGGCGCCCAGTTCGGCATGGACCAGCGCCAGGATGAGGATCGCCACCCCGCCGATGCCCCAGGAGATCACCGCCGCCGGTCCCGCGGCGAGCAACCCCTTCTGGGCCCCGAACAGCCAGCCGGAGCCGATGATCGACCCCACCGAGGCCCACAGCATGCTGATCAGCCCGATCTCGCGCTTGAGCGAGACGGGCCGCCGGATCGGGGCCTCCGCCACGGCTGCCATGGCTGTCTCCTGACGTCGCCGCTGCACACCTGCACGCGCCGACCGCCCTGGACCCCCGCATGCGGCCGGACCGCATCCGGAGCTGTCGCCCGACGATTGTGCAGCCGGTGCGACGGCCGCACCAGGGCCTGCGACCGGCCGATGCCGGCTCACAGGGGGCCGGATGCCCGGTCGGGAGTTCGCCCCTCCCGCGCCGAGCCCAGGAGTGCAACGGTGGCGGCACCGCTCGGCTGCGGTCCGCGCAGTCGCGTAGAGGAGCTCCGATGGATGTTCGGCGGGTTCCCCCGGGCGACGGCGGGGCGGCCGGCGAGCCGCGGTGGCCGCGCCACCTGAATCCGGGAGCGCTGCGCTGGGTGCGTTCCAGCCGCCATTACGACGACACGGTCACGTTCTACCGCGACGTCGTGGGTCTCCCGGTCGTCGGCTCCTTCTCCGGCAGCTACGGCGAGGACGGCACGATATTCGGCCTGCCGGGGACCGCCACCCAGATGGAGATCGTCAGAACGACGGCGTCGATGCGCAGCCCGGACGGGTTCGACCAGATCGTCTTCTATCTCCCGGGCGCCGAGGCGGTCGCGGCCGCGGTGGAGCCGTTGCGACGGATCGGGGCGGAACCGGACCC
>JAODNJ010000363.1 GCA_025465155.1 Frankiales bacterium | reverse complement strand
GGCTCCTGCGGACGATGTCCACGAACAGGGCGTGTACCCGGCGGTCCCCGGTCAGCTCGGGGTGGAAGCTCGTCGCCACCAGGGTGCCCTGGCGGACCGCGACGATCTTACCGTCGGCCGGTCCACCGACGACCCGGCCGAGGACCTCGACCCCCGCACCGGCCTTCTCGACCCAGGGTGCGCGGATGAAGACGGCGTGCATCGGCGGCCCCTCGATGCCGTCCAGCGCGATCTCGGACTCGAAGGAGTCGACCTGCCGGCCGAAGGCATTGCGGCGAACCGTCACGTCGAGGCCGCCGATCGTCTCCTGGTCGGCCGGGCCGTCGAGGACCCGGTCGGCCAGCAGGATCATCCCGGCGCAGGAGCCATAGGCCGGCAGACCTCCGCGGATCGCCGCACGCAACGGATCGAGGAGGCCGAAGCGGGCCGCCAGCTTGGCGATCGTCGTCGATTCGCCGCCAGGCACGATCAGGCCGTCCACGGCGGCGAGCTCGTCGGGACGACGCACCTGCACCGCCTCGGCGCCCTGTTCCCGGAGGGCAGCCAGATGCTCGGGGACGTCGCCCTGCAGGGCGAGCACCCCGATGCGGGGCGGGGATCCCCTGCTCACCAGCCGCGCGTGGCGTACCGCTCGCTGTCGGGCAGCGTGCTCACGTTGATGCCGACCATCGGCTCGCCCAGGCCGCGGGAGACCTTCGCGATCACGTCGGGGTCGTCGAAGAACGTCGTCGCCTGCACGATCGCCGCGGCGCGCCGGGCCGGGTCACCCGACTTGAAGATGCCCGAGCCCACGAAGACGCCTTCCGCGCCCAGCTGCATCATCATCGCCGCGTCGGCCGGGGTGGCGAGCCCGCCCGCGGTGAAGAGCACGACCGGGAGTTTGCCCAGCCGGGCCACCTCCACCACGAGATCGTGCGGGGCCCGCAACTCCTTCGCGGCCACGAAGAGCTCGGTGTCGTCGAGCGTGCCCAGCCGCTTGATGCCGGCCCGGATGGACCGCATGTGGCGGGTGGCCTCCACGACGTTGCCGGTGCCGGCCTCACCCTTGGACCGGATCATCGCCGCGCCCTCGGAGATCCGCCGCAGCGCCTCGCCGAGATCGGTCGCGCCGCAGACGAACGGCACGGTGAACTCGCTCTTCGCGATGTGGTGCGCCTCGTCGGCGGGGGTGAGCACCTCGGACTCGTCGATGTAGTCGACACCGAGGGCCTGCAGCACCTGCGCCTCGACGAAGTGCCCGATGCGCGCCTTGGCCATCACGGGGATGGAGACGGCGCCGATGATGCCCTCGATCATGTCGGGGTCGCTCATCCGCGCGATGCCGCCCTGGGCGCGAATGTCGGCCGGGACCCGCTCGAGCGCCATCACGGCGACGGCTCCGGCGTCCTCGGCGATCATCGCCTGCTCCGGAGTGACGACGTCCATGATGACGCCGCCCTTCAGCTGCTCGGCCATCCCGCGCTTGACGCGGTCGGTCCCGGTGCTGGGGACGGAGCTCTCGGAAGGGTCGTTCTGCGCTGCCACGGGTCGCTGCCTCGGATCTCGACGGAAACGTGCGAACACTCATCCTACGGCGGGTCAGCGACCGGGCTGCGCGGCTCCGTCCGCGCTGGGGGCGGCCCGGTCCAGGCCGTCGTCGATGTCGAAGTACCGCGGCAGCGGACGCCCGGCGTGCAGGCGCAGCATCCGGGGCAACCGGCGGAGGCGCAGCTCACGGGTGTCGCGGACCGCGTCGTTGTAGAACCGCCGGGCCAGTCCCACCCGGGTCGTCGTGCCGGCGACGTCCGTGGCGAGGGCCCGTGGCACCCCGGCCAGGTCCGCGGGCAGGTCGCGCAGCTCCCGCCCCACGGCGTTCTCGGCCAGCTCCCGGTCACCGCCCACCGGTTCCCGCGCCAGCGCGGCCGCGGCGGCCAGCCGGTCGGCCCGCCCGGCGCCCAGGGCCGCCGGATGGTTGTGGGCCAGCTCCTCGGCCAGGCCGGCGCGCCGCTGCAGCTGGGTGTCGAGGGCCCTCCACGCACGCTCGATCCGCCCCTCCAGGCGCCGGAGCCGGGTGAGCGTCCAGGCCGTCCAGGCCAGCAGGAGCAGCACGATGCCCGCCGCGACCGGCAGCCAGGCACCAGCGGTCATGGGGACGAAGGCTAGCGCCGGACCCTCCGCCGTCGCGGCCAGCGCTCCTCGTCGAGCGGCGGCAACCGGTCGGGCGGCTCGTCGTCGCCGGCGGTCACCTCACCCCCGCCGGGTGGGACGACGGTCTCGTAGACGGCCAGGATGCGGCGCGCGATCACCGACCAGTCGTAGCCCGCGGCCACCCGCGCCCCGCGCGTGGACAGCTCCTCGCGCCGCGCCGGGTCGGCGAGCAGGGCACACAGGGCGCGGGCCAGCGCGGCGGCGTCCCCGCGCCGGACGAGCTCTCCCGCGGCGCCGTCCTCGAGGACCTTGGCGAAGGCGTCGAGGTCGCTGGCGATGATCGGGGCGCCCGCCGCGAGCGCCTCGATGAGGATGACGCCGAACGACTCCCCCAGAAGGTTCGGGGCGCAGTAGACGTCCACGGAGCGCAGGAACGCGGCCTTGTCGGCCTCCGACAGCTCTCCCAGGACGGCGACGTGGGCGCGCAGGTCCGGGCCGATCTGCTCCTGCAACTCCGCGACGTCGCCCCGGCCGGCGACGAGGAGGTGGGCTCCCGGGTACTGCCGGACGACGGTGCGCATCGCCTCGAGGAGGACCGGCAGCCCCTTGCGCGGCTCGTCGAAGCGTCCCAGGAAGCCGATCGTCGGGCCGTCGACCCCGCGGGCGTGGCCCGGCAGGGTCGGCCCGGACGCGAACGCGGCGACGTGCACGCCGTTCGGGATGATCACCGCGTCGCCGCCCAGGTGCTCCACCTGGACCCTCCGGGCGAAGTCCGAGACGGCGATCCGGCCGCTGATCTTCTCCAGCCACGGGCGGATGACCGGGCCCCAGGCGGCGAGCCACTTCGACCGGATGGTGGCCACATGGAAGGTCGCCACGATCGGCCCCTCGGCCATCATGCAGACCAGCAGGCCGATGGACGGCGGAGCGGGGTCGTGCACGTGGACGACGTCGAAGTGGCCCTCGCGCAGCCAGCGGCGCACCCGGGCCGCCGACACCGGCCCGAACTGCACGCTGGCCATCGAGCCGTTGTACGGGAGCGGAATGGTCCGCCCCGCGAAGGTGACGAACTCCTCGGGCAGCGACTCCTCGTGCTCGGCGGGGGTCAGCACCTCGACGTGGTGTCCCATCCCGCGCAGGGTCTCCGCGAGGTCGCGCACGTGGTACTGGACGCCGCCGGGGACGTCCCACTGGTAGGGGCAGACCAGGCCGATCCGCATCAGGCTCGCCTC
>JAODNJ010000333.1 GCA_025465155.1 Frankiales bacterium | reverse complement strand
GGTGACCTCGCTCAGCCGACGATGCTCAGCCGCGGGGGGGCCTGCGGCCGCGGGACGTCGTCGCCCCAGACCTGGCTCGCCACGAGTTCCATGACGACGTCGGCGTCGACCGGCCGGGAGAACAGGTATCCCTGGGCCAGGTCGCAACCGAGCGCGGCCACGTGCTCCTGCTGCTGCGTCGTCTCGATGCCCTCGGCGATGGTCAGCAGGCCGAGGGTGCCGGCCAGGTCCACGATCGCCCGGGTGATGGCGTCGTCGTTGGCGTCCCGGCCCAGCCCGTCCACGAACTCGCGGGCGACCTTGAGCATGTCGATCGGGAACCGGCGCAGGTAGGCCAGCGACGAGTACCCGGTGCCGAAGTCGTCGATCGCGATCCGGACGCCCAGTGCCTTGAGCTGCCACAGTGTCGAGGCCGCGGCGTCGCGGTCCTGCATGAGCACCGTCTCGGTGATCTCGAGGACCAGGCGGCGCGGCTCCAGGGCCGCGTCGGCCAGGGCGGCCGAGACCTCATGGACGATCTGCGGGTCGGCCAGCTGCTTCGCGGACAGGTTGACCGTGACCAGCAGCTCGGTGTCGTCGCGGACCGACCGCACCCACCGGGCGGCCTGGCGGCAGGCGTCGCGGAGGACGAACACGCCGAGCTCGGTGATGAGCCCGGTGTCCTCGGCGAGGCCGATGAAGCTGTCCGGCGTCCGCAGCCCGTCCGGGTGCGCCCAGCGCACCAGTGCCTCGGCGCCGATCGGCCGACCGCTGCGCATCTCCATGAGCGGCTGGTAGACGACCCGAAGCTCCCCGTCGCGGATTGCCGCGGCGAGCTCGGCCTCGGCGTCCTTGCGGCCCCGCTTGGGGTCGCCCATGGCGGCGTCGTAGAAGAGGAAGTCGTTGCCACCGCTGCGCTTGGCCGCGTACATCGCGATGTCGGCCTGGCGGATGAGCGCGTCCGCGTCGTCGACGCCCTCGGAGCCCAGGGCCACGCCGACGCTCATACCGACGCTGGCGATCCGGCCGTCGCCGAGGTCCACGGGGACGTCGAGCTGGCTGCCGATGCGGGCCAGGACCCGGGCGACGCCCGCCTGGTCGATGGGGCCGTTGAGCAGGATGGCGAACTCGTCACCACCGAGCCGGGCAGCCGTGTCCGCCGGGCGCAGGCAGCCGCGGATGCGGTTGGCCACCGTGCGCAACAGCTGGTCACCCGCGTCGTGCCCGAAGGTGTCGTTGACCGGCTTGAAGCCGTCCAGGTCGATGTAGAGGACGGCCGGCCACACGTGCGAGCGCCCGGCCAGGTCCACGGCCTGCCGTGCCCGGTCGAGGAACAGCGTGCGGTTGGGCAGTCCGGTCAGCCCGTCGTGCAGCGCCTGGTGCCGCAGCTGCTCCTTGAGGTCGGTGACCTGGCGGAGGGTCTCCTCCAGGCGGCCGCGCTCGAGGGAGGTCGCCACGTGGCGGGCGAAGGTCTCCAGGAGAGCGACGTCGCTGTTGCTGAAGGTCGTCACGTCACCGAAGCGCCCGGCGACGAGCAGCAGGCCGTGCACCCGCTCCTCGGTCCGCAGGACGGCGATCATGGCGTCCTTGAAGCCGCGCGAGGTCACGTAGGCGTCCAGCGGGCTCCCGCGGCCGCGGCCGGAGCCGATGCGGGTGCGCAGTGTGCCCGAGGGCGAGGCCAGCCGCAGCAGGCGGGCGTAGTCCTCCGGGTCGTCGACGGCGGACATGACGAGGGGAGCCTCGTTCTCCTCGCTGCGGCTGACGGTCGCGCCGTCATTGCCGCCGCCCAGGAGGACGAGCTCGGCCAGGTTGGCGCGGAACGCCGACCGGATCGAGGTCAGGAAGTCGCCGAGGGCCTCGTGGCTGTCACCGTTGGAGTGCAGCAGCGACGTCACCTCGTGCAGCAGGCGCATGTTCTCCTGCTGGTCGCGGGCCTTGGTGTAGGCCCGGTACGCCGAGACGATCAGGATCGACGGCAGCATGAGGAGGGCGAGGGCGGTCATGTCGTGGACCGCGGTGCGGGCCAGGACGACGCCGACGGCCGCGGAGCCCAGGGTGAAGGGCACCGAGAGGCCGAGCATCTCCCAGAGGCCGCGCAGCTGCACGCGTCCCTCGGAGAGGGTCATGACGCCGAAGATGCACAGCGCCGCGGTCGTGGTGCAGACCCCGACGCCGATCAGCGCCGCCAGCCAGTTCCACGACTGCCCCGCCACCGCGGTGAGGCCGGCCGTCGTCATGACGGCCAGGCATCCGCCGAGCGAGTACTCCGACAGGTTGAAGGCCAGCCGCACGCCGCGCTGACGGCGGTGGACGACCATCGTGATGCCGACGCCGACGACCTGGGCGATCACGACGTTCGTCGGCGTGGTGAGGATGAGACCGGCCGCGAGGACCAGGTCGCTCGCGGAGAAGGTGTGCGATTCACGGTTCCACTGGACGTGGACCTCGAGCCACTCGCTGAGCGCGAAGGCGCCCGCCCACAGCACCCACGGCAGGGACAGAGCCGTGGGTGCTGTCGGCAGCTGGCGGACGACGATGACGAACAGCGCCACCGCGACCGCGGCCAGAGTCGCCGCGAGCAGCATGATCCGTTGGGAGGGCCCCAGCCGGATGATGCGTACCCGACCGGCGAGGCCGCTGTTCGTCATCGTCGTCATCTAGATCACGCCCAGTCCGTGCCGGACCAGCTGAGACCGGACCAGCTCAGGCCGGACCAGGACAGGCCGCTCCAGCTCAGGCCGCTCCAGCTCAGACCGGACCAGGACAGGCCGGACCAGGACAGGCCGCTCCAGCTCAGACCCGACCAGGACAGACCCGACCAGGACAGGCCGCTCCAGGACAGACCCGACCAGCTCAGACCCGACCAGTTGGTGCGGTTCTTCATGCCGGACGCGACCGCCGCGGAGTTGAACGCCCGACCACGGACGTCGACCTCACCGGTGACCGTCTTGCCGTTGATGGACACGTGCACCGAACCACGCGCCAGTTCCAGCGAGCCGGTACCGACCGACAGCTGGAAGTTCTGGACAGCGTTGGCCGGCGTCGGGGCGTCCTTGGCCGCGGCCAGGTTGATCAGCCCGTTGCCCTGCGCGGTGGTGGCCGCGCCCGGCACCTTCGAGGCAGTGCCCGTCAGGAGAGCCTTCACCTCGTCCGGCGTCAGGTTCGGACGCTGCGAGAGCAGCAGCGCCGCGGCGCCCGACACGACAGCCGCGGCCTGCGAGGTGCCGCTGCCGCGGAAGAGCCGCGTCCCGATGCGGGCCGCCGGGTAGGTGGAGTCGAGATACGACCCCGGGTCCCGGAGGCTCACGACGTGGTCGCCAGGGGCGACGACGTCAGGGTTGCGGGTTCCGTTCCCCTGGTTCGAGAACGAGGAGATGCTGTCGTCCGACGTGCTCGCCGTGCCGTTGGCGTTGTCGCTGCCGACGGCGATGACGTACGGGTCGCTGGCCGGGTTGTTGACCCGCAGCACGTTGTTGCCGTTGTTGCCGACGGCGACGACGACGACGATCCCGGCCTTCCACGCCTGCTCGGCCGCGAAGGCCAGCGGGTCGTAGAGGTAGGACTGCGTGCTGTCCGTGCCGAACGACATGTTCAGCACGCGGATGTTCAGCCCGTTCCGGTTCTTGTTGGTGACCACCCAGTCGATGGCCGCGATGGCCTGCGACACGTCGGTCTGACCCTTGGCGTCGGCGATCTTGATGCTGACGATCCGCGAGTCCGGGGCCATCCCGACGAAGTCGGAGGTGTTGCCCGCGTACGACGCGGCCCCGGCGTCCCGACCGGCGATGATGCCGGCCATGTGGGTGCCGTGACCGTAGGTGTCCAGGTTCTGCGTCTGGGTCCCGCTCTCCTGCGTGAGATCGGGGCCGTACACCACCTTGCCGGCGGCCAGACCGTCGACCGGGACGACGCCCGAGTCGACGAGCGCGACGTCGACGCCCTTGCCGGTGGCACCGCTGCCCCAGAGCGCCGAGGCACCAGTGACCTGGTTGGCGATCGTGGACAGCGACCCGACCTGGGCGGCCGAGCCGGCCACGTCGGCGTCGGACAGGCTCAGCCCGGCGTCCTCGGTCACCGACACGACGCCGGCGGTCGCCCGCAGCGCGTCGAGCCGGTCCTTGGGCACCGAAGCGGTGAATCCGCCGATGACGTCGAGGTGACGCAGGACCGACCCGCCGACGGCGGAGACGGCCTGCTCGGGAGTGTTGCCGGCGCCCGAGGTCTCGCGGACGACGACCTGGACCGTCGAGGCGGACGACGGCGTAGCCGCGTCAGCCGCAACAGGTCCGATCACGCCGACGCCCACGGCAGCGGCAACCGCCACCGTCGCAAGCCGGCGGGCGTGCATGGGAAGCCCTCCCCATGTCACGCCGAAGGAGAGCGGCGCCCCAGGGCCCCGCTCCCGCTCAATACTGCACATCCCTGTGCTCCTCACTGTTGGCACTGCCATGTGCGGGTTGCATGTGCAGGGATGGCTTCGGCGCGGAACGGGTCCGGCTGTATGGAGTCGCTACAGACGTCACCCGGCGGGTCACCCCTGAGGGTGGGATCGGGAGATGTCCAGGCTCGCCATGTTTACGGGCTGGAAGTGGTCAACTACATAGCGTCACTTCAGGTCGGGTACCGCCGAGTCTCGGGGCGTCGCTCCCGACCTGCGCGCGGCGCGCTGTTCCGCGAGGCTGTCCGTGGGATCGGCGATGTCGAGCGGAGGGGTGCGGATGGACGGGACAGGGTCGCTGAAGGGTCGGGTCGCCCTTGTCACCGGTGGCGCGAGCGGCCTGGGCCGGGCCACCTGCGTGGCCCTGGCCGAGGTCGGCGCGCACGTGGCAGTTGCTGACATCAATGCCGCCGGCAGCGAGGAGACGCGGGCGCTGGTGGCCGACTCCGGCGGCTCGGCGGACGTCGTCGCGCTCGACGTCACCGACGACGCCAGCCGGCGTGACGTGGTCACCCGGCTGTTCGACCGGCACGGCGATGCCTTCGACATCCTGGTGAACGTGGCGGGGATCGACCGGCCGGGCTACATCACCGACATCGACCTGGCCGACTACCGGCAGGTGCAGGCGGTGAACGTCGAGGGGCCGATCTTTCTCACCAGCGAGTTCATGAAGCGGGTCCAGAACCTGCCGGAGGGCCGCACCGCCGACGTCGTCCACATCGTGTCGCTGTCCGCGCTCACCTCCGGGAGCGGGGCGATCGCTTACAACGGCTCGAAGGCCGGCTTCCTCAATGCCACGAAGTGCATCCAGCGCGAGCTGCGCGAGAAGGCCGTCCGGCTGCCCGACGGATCCGAGCGGCCGTTCCCCTGCCGCCTGCAGAGCGTGATCCCGGCAGCCATGGACACGCCCATGATGGAGCAGTGGGGAATCCCCCCTCACCTGATGATGCCGCCGTCGGCCGTCGCGGAGATGGTCCGCACGCTGGTGACGCTGCACCCGTCGGCCTTCGTGCCGGAGATGCAGATCGTCCCGCGGCTCGAGCCCAACTTCCCCCGCTGACCGGAGCAGGCAGGAGCGACCGATGAGCAGCCACGACGACAGCGTGGTCCCGGACAGTGCCATGGCCTCCGGGTCGGACGCCGGGGAACCGGGGGAGCACCTCGGCCGCGGCGACCTCG
>JAODNJ010000312.1 GCA_025465155.1 Frankiales bacterium | reverse complement strand
CCGTGATCATCGGCAGGTGGCTGGTCGACACGCCGGGAGCGGCCAGCCACTCGCCGATGGTCACGGTGGAACGGGGGCGGTCAGGCCGCGACCGACTCGGGGGTCTCCGAGGACTCGGGCGCCCGGCGAGGGGTAGGGAGGCCGGCCGGGGCCACGGGACGGCGGCCCGGCACCAGCGTCATGGCGACGGCGACCGCGGCGCCCGCGGCGGCCAGCATGAGGGCTGAGCTGAGGCCGCCGGCGCTCTCGATCACCGCACCGCTCGCGGCCGCGCCGACGGCGGAGGCACCGAAGGCCATGGTCGACAGCCAGGTGAACGCCTCGGTCGTCGCCTGCGGCGGCGCGATCGCCCCGACCAGGTTGCTCTGCACGGTGAGCGTCGGCGCGATCGCCGAGCCGCCCAGGAACAGGAGCGCGCCGAGCACCCAGGGACTCGAGACGGCGGCCAGCGGAGCCAGCCCGATCGTCACGCCCAGGAGCCCCCACCGGTACTGGCGCGGCAGCGAGACGGACAGGACCCGCGCGCCGAACCACAGCCCGCCGAACGCCGAGCCCAGCGACCACACCGCCAGCAGGACGCCGGAGAGGCCAGGTGAACCGGCCGCGGAGGCGAACGCCGGAATCGAGGTCTCGAGGGCACCGAACCCGAACATGAGGGCGGAGCCGCTGGCCAGGATCCGGGGCATGCCCGGCGTCAGCACCGTGTCGAACAGGCCGGGCCGGGCGCCGGTCGGGGGAACCCACGAGCGCAGTGGGGGCGACATCGCGATGGCGGCGGCGCCGGAGGTCGCCAGCGCGCCCGCGATGCCGATGGCGACCACGGGAGAAGCCAGGACGGTGACGACGGCGACCGTCGTCGGCCCGGCCACGAACACCAGCTCGGTGAACGTCGCATCCAGCGCGTAGGCCGTCCGGCGGACCGCCGGGTCGACCCGCGACCAGAGGGCCCGAACCGTGCCGGAGACCAGTGGGGTGCTGGCGCCGGTCGCGGCGGAGGCCGCCACCAGCGCCTCGGCCGACGCCCCGCTCAGGACCACCGCGACGAGCACGGTCAGCAGGACCGGATACGCCGCGGCCTGGGCCAGCAGGACCCGGCGGGGACCGCGCCGGTCGGCCCGGCGGCCGAGCAGCGGGGCCATGACGGCCATCGCGATGCCGTGGGTCGCCGACGCGAGGCCGGCGACGGCGTAGGAACCGGTCTGCTGCTGCACCATGAGCAGCAGCGCCAGCGGGACCATGGACGAGGGCAGCCGCCCGGCGAAACCGGCCAGCAGGAGCACCGGGGCGGAGGGAAGCCGCCAGACGGTGAGGTACGCACGCAAGGGAGAACTCGACTTTCCGTTGTACAGAAGAGGAACAGTAGGTGGTCAAACGCCGTTGAGCCCCTACAAAGTCCCACACTAGCGGAGCAGGCGGTAGGCAGTCACATGGACTACGGCACCTACGGGTCACGTGCGGTCGAGTTGGCCATCGACCTGGCGAACGCCGAGCTTGACCCCCCGGACGGGGTACGTGAGTTTCTTCACGCCCACGACGAGTGGTTGTCGCCCGGCACGTCGCTGGAGCTCTCCGAGCGCGACGCCGCCGCGCTGGGCCGCACGTCGCGGCTGATCCGCGCGGTCGCGCTCGCCGAGTCGCAGGACGACGTCCTCCGGGGCCTCAACGAACTCCTCGGCCTCGCCCGGCCCCGCCCGTACGCCACCGACCACGACGGCGAACTGCACCTGCACTACGCCCGCGCCGACGCCTCCCTGCTCGAGCAGGTGACCACGACGGTCGCGATGGGGCTCTCGCAGGTGGTCGTCCAGCACGGCTGGCAGCGGCTCGGCGTGTGCTCGGCCGAGGGGTGCGACGACGTCTACGTCGACACGTCCCGCAACGCCAGCCGCCGCTACTGCTCCAACACCTGCGCCAGCCGCTCGACCGTCGCCGCCTACCGGGCCCGCCAGAAGGCCTGACCGGAGTCGCTCGCGCGCGGAAAACCGTCTCCGAGCCACTCCGATAACGTCGCCGCATGGCTTCTCCGCGGCACTGGGACGCGCGACTCCACGCCGCGATCGGCGGCCTCCCGACCTCGCCGGCCGACGCCTGGCTGCGCCGGCTCTCGACGTTCGCGAACCAGGGCAGGCTGTGGCTGTCCCTCGGCGTCGTCCTCGGGCTGAGGAAGGGCCCGCTGCGCCGCGGCGCGATCCGCGGCCTCGGGTCGATGTGGGTGTCGAGCTTCGTCGTCAACGTCGTCCTCAAGCGCATCTTCGGGCGGGTGCGGCCGGACCTGACCAACCTGCGCAGCGAGCGCCGGCTGCGCCGCTCGCCGGTGACCCGGTCGTTCCCGAGCGGGCATTCCTCCTCGGCCGCCGCGTTCGTCACCGGCCTCGCCATGGAGAACCCCCTCGCGGGGGCCGCGGTCGCACCTCTGGCGCTGGGGGTCGGCTACTCGCGGGTGCACGTGGGCGTGCACTACCCCGGGGACGTCGCGGCGGGCTTCGCCGTCGGCAGCGCGGTCGCCGCCGCCAGCCGGCACTGGTGGCCGGTCCGGCCGACGACGCCGGCCCGGGTCCGCCCGGCCCACGGGGCGCCGGCGCTGGCCGACGGCGAGGGACTGGTCGTGGCCGTGAACCCGAGGTCCGGCACCGACGACTACGACCCGTCCGAGGACATCCGGCGGCTGCTCCCCCGCGCCGAGATCCTGGAGATGAGCGAGGACGCCGGCGTGCAGGAACTGCTCGGCGAGGCGGCCCGCTCCGGCCGGGCGACGGCACTGGGCGTGGCCGGGGGCGACGGCAGCGTCGCGGCCGCCGCGGCGGTGGCGCTGGAGCACGGGCTACCGCTCGCCGTCCTCCCCGCGGGCACGCTCAACCACTTCGCCAGGGACGTCGGCATCGAGACCCCGGAAGAGGCCGCCGACGCCGTCCGGTCGGGGTCCGGGGTCGAGGTCGACGTCGCCGATGTCAACGGCACGCCGTTCCTCAACACCGCGAGCATCGGCGTCTACCCGGAGATGGTGCACCGCCGCGACCGGCTGTCGCGCCGGCTCGGCAAATGGGTCGCCCTGACGGTGGCGGCGGCGCAGGTCATGCGGGCGAGCGAACCGCTGTCACTCGTGGTCAACGACCGGCCGGTGACGGTCTGGATCGTCTTCATCGGCAATTGCTGCTACACGCCGCGCGGGCTCTCGCCGGCCTGGCGCCCGCGCCTGGAGGACGGCCTGCTCGACGTCCAGTACCTCCGCGCCGACCTGACGTTCGGGCGCACCCGCGCGGTGCTGGCCACGCTGCTCGGGGTCAGCGAGCACGCGCGCAGCTACGACCAGGTGCAGGCGGAGGAGGTTCGGGTCCTGTCGCGCTCGGGTCCGCAGCAGATCGCCTACGACGGCGAGACCGGCGAGAAGTCCACGGAATTCGTCTTCCGCAAGCGCAACCGGCTCACCGTCTACTGCGGCCGCACCGACTGACCGCCGTCCGCAACGGGACGTGTT
>JAODNJ010000299.1 GCA_025465155.1 Frankiales bacterium | reverse complement strand
CTGGCGCACCGGCGCGCGGGCGAGGACGAGCGCGGCCAACCCGACGAGCAGCAGCACCGCACCGGCCCACCGCCGCGCCGTCCCCAGGCCGGTGAAGCCGCCCGGCAGCGCACCGGCGGGCCGCTCCGCAGCGGCCGCGCCTGGCGGGCGGGCACCGGTCGTCGTCATCGCGTCCGAGCGTCCCACCACGGCGTCGCCGTGGGCCGTCACCCCACCCCGACGGTGGAACGCTCCTCGGCGTCGACGAGAGCGCGGCTGGAGCCGAGCTGCCACGGGACGCTGGTGACCATCACGCCCGGCTGGAACAGCAGCCGGGCCTTCAGCCGCAGGGCGCTCTGGTTGTGCAGGAGCGCCTCCCACCAGTGTCCGACGACGTACTCCGGCACGAACACGCACACGACGTCGCGCGGGGAGCGCCGGCGGATCGAGCGCACGTGGTCGAGAAGCGGCTGGGTGACGTCGCGGTAGGGGCTGTCGATCACGGTCAACCGCACCGGGATGTCGCGGCGCACCCATTCGGCGAACAGCCGGTCGGTCTCGTCCGGGTCGACGCGGACGGTCACCGCCGTCAGGTCGTCGGGATGGATCGCCCGGGCGAAGGCGAGCGTGCGCAGGGTGGGCTCGTTGACCTTCGCCACCGGGACGACGGCGTGGATCCGGCTCGGGAGCATGATGCCGCCGGCCCGGGGCGCCGCCTCCGCGTCGGCCCTGTCGTAGTGCCGCCTGATGCGCAGCATGAGCAGGTAGAGCAGCGGCATCGCGATGACCACGATCCAGGCGCCGTGCACGAACTTGGTGGCCAGCACGATGACCAGGACGACGCTGGTGGCGACCGTGCCGGTGAGGTTGATGGCCTGCGAGCGGCGCATCGAGCGCCGGATCCGCGCCGGCACGCCGCGCATCTCGCGGCTCCAGTGCCGGACCATCCCGGCCTGGCTCAGGGTGAAGGAGACGAAGACGCCGATGATGTAGAGCTGGATCAGCTTGGTGACGTCGGCGTCGAACGCCACGATCAGCACGCCGGCGAGCCCGGCCAGCAGCACGATCCCGTTGCTGAAGACCAGCCTGTCGCCGCGCCGGGCGAGCTGGCGGGGCAGGTGTCCGTCGTGGGCGAGCAGCGAGGCCAGCACCGGGAAGCCGTTGTACGCGGTGTTCGCGGCGAGCACGAGGATCGCGGCGGTGAGGGCCTGCAGCAGGTAGAAGGCCGGCGAGGACCCGAAGACCGCCAGCCCGATCTGGCTCAGCGCCGTCTTCTGGGCCTGGCCGGCCGGTAGCCCGATCAGCCGGGTGGGGTCCTCGGCCATGTGCACGTGCGTGACGACGGCGAGCACGGTGATGCCGGCGAACATGACGATCGCCAGCACCCCCATCACGGTGAGCGTCGTGGCCGCGTTCTTCGACTTGGGCTCCTGGAAGCTCGGCACCCCGTTGCTGACCGCCTCGACGCCGGTGAGCGCGGTGCAGCCGCTGGCGAACGCGCGCAGCGCGAGGAGGGCGGCGAGCAGACCTGTCGTGCTCTGGCTGGTGACGAGCCCGTAGTGCGCGCTCTCCGCGGTCAGGGGCTGCCCGAGCGCGAGCCGGATGCCGCCCACGACCAGCAGGACCAGCACGATGGCGACGAAGCCGTAGGTCGGGACGGCGAACGCCCGGCCGGACTCCCGGATGCCGCGCAGGTTCACCACCGTGAGGAGCGCGACGGCGATGAGCGAGAGCAGGACCGCGTGCGGGACCAGCGCGGGGAAGGCGGAGGTGATCGCCGCGACGCCGGCAACGACCGAGACCGCGACGGTCAGCACGTAGTCGACGAGCAGGGCACTGGCCGCCACCAGGCTGGCGCGGACGCCGAGGTTCCTCCGGCTCACCGCGTAGGCGCCGCCGCCGTTGGGATAGGCGCGGCAGGTCTGCCGGTAGGACGCCACGACGATGACCAGCAGCGCCACCACCGCGAGGCCGAGCCAGGGGGTGAGGTGCAGCAGCGCCAGCCCGCCGAGACCCAGCACGAGGACGATCTGCTCGGTGGCGTACGCGACGGAGCTCAGCGGGTCGGAGCAGAAGACCGGGAGCGCGAGGCGCTTGGGCAGCAGGGTCTCGCCCAGACGTTCCGAGCGCAGCGGGCGGCCCACGAACAGCCGCTTCGGGGTGTGCAGCACGGACCGAATGTCGGCCGGGGGCGGCGGGGCCTGAGCGGCATTGACGGCCTTCTGACGCCGGGTGCCCCGATCTTGACGCCGTCTTGATGTCTCCTCCCCGGCGACATCGGCGCTCCCGCACGCCTCGCCGTGCACGACGGCGCCACGCAGGTTCCGAGGGGCTTCCGCCCCGGTGTCTTTGCAAAGAAGTCTTTGCAAACTAACCTTGCGTCATGACGACCCGGCGCCTGGAGCTCGACGCGGCGGCCCTCAAGGCGCTGGCGCATCCCCTGCGGGTGCAGATCCTCCGGGTGCTCGAGCTCCGTGAACGGGAGAGCGTCACCGGCCTCGCCCGGGAGCTGGCAGAGACGACGGGCGCGGTGAGCTACCACCTGCGCCAGCTCGCCCGCCACGGCCTCGTGGAGGAGTGCGACGCGGACCGGTCGGATGTCGGCGAGGACGCCGGGGAATCCGCGGGGCGCAGGACGGTCGGCCGCCGCCGCCGCCTCTGGCGCATGGCTGCCGACGAGGTCCACATGACCGGCATGGAGTTCCTGGAGAACGAGGACACCCGGGAGGCCGCCGGGTTCCTGCTCCGCGAGTTCCAGTCCAGCCGCAGCCGCCGCCTGGCTCACTGGTTCGCGACCGCCGTGAACTGGCCGCAGGAGTGGCAGACGGCCTCCAGCGACATGGACGGCACGCTCACCCTCGACCCGGCGCAGACGCGCGCGCTCGCCGACGACCTCAAGGCCACCGTCGACAGGTACCGGGAGCTGCCACCGGGGGAGGGTGCGCGCCGGGTCGACGTCCAGTACGCCGTCTATCCGGCCGATGCCGGCGACCGCGTGTGAGCGGGCTCGGGGGCGGCTTCTGGCGGATGTACGCCAGCAGCGCGACGTCCAACCTCGCGGACGGGATCGGCCGGACGGCGCTGCCGTTGCTGGCCGCCTCTTACACCCGCGACCCGGTGCTCGTGGCCGGGCTGACGACCTTCGCGTTCCTGCCCTGGCTGCTGTTCGCCCTGGTCAGCGGTGTGCTGGTCGACCGCGTGGACCGCCGGTACGCGATGTCGGCCGCCAATGTCCTCCGTGCGTCGTCGCTGGGCGCGCTCGCCGTGCTGACCGCGCTGCACGCGGGCTCGGTGGTGGTCCTCTACGTCATCGCCTTCCTTCTGGGGACGGCGGAGACGGTCTACGACAGCGCGATCCGAGCGCTGCTGCCGCAGGTCGTTGATCGGCCGGCCCTCGACCGCGCCAACAGCCTCCTCACCGTGGAGGAGACGCTGGGCCAGCAGTTCGTCGGGGCACCGGTGGGCTCGGCGCTGTTCGGGCTGGCCGCGACACTTCCGCTGGTGCTGAACTCGGTGGGTTTCGCCGTGGCGGCCGTGCTGATTTCTCGCCGTCCGTGGTGTGCGGCGGCCGGAGCGCCCGGCGGAGCGGACGTCCCTGGGTCGCGATGTGGTGGAGGGCGTCCGCTGGCTCGGCCGCCATCGCCTGCTGCGGAGCCTGTCGCTGATCTCGGCGGCGACCTCCTTCACGCAGAGCATGACGGTCGGTGTCCTCGTGCTCTACGTCCTCGAGGTGCTGCGGCTTCCCTCGGGCGCTTTCGGGCTGCTGGTCCTGGGCGCCGGCGCCGGCGCGGTCCTCGGCGGCGCGCTGACGCCCGCCCTCACCCGGGTCGTGGGGCGCGGGCCGATGCTGACCGGGGGAGCCGTGCTCGCCGCGGTGACCGAAGGGGCCATGGGCTCGGTCCGGAACGGATTCGCCGCCGCGGGCCTGTTCGCCGCGTCCGCCGCCGGCGTCATGGTGTGGAACGTGCTCACCATGTCGCTGCGTCAGGCCTTGATCCCCCAGCGGATGTTCGGCCGCGTTCAGGGCGCCTACCGCACGCTGGTCTGGGGAGGGATCCCGCTGGGGTCGCTGGCCGGCGGCGCCGTCGCGCACGTCTTCGGCATCCCGGCGGTGTTCGTCGCGTCCGGGGCCGGGCTGTTCGTGCTCGCCGTCGTCCTCGGGGTGCTCCTGCATCGGCACCGGGGGGAGCTCACCGACGAGGCGCTGGCCGGGGAGCACGGGCGGGCGCCCGTCTGAGCCTCAGGCTCGTGCGGAAAGCCAGTCGTCGAAGCCCGTGGCGACGATCCGCTCGTCGTGCACACCCGCCGCGTCCGGGGAGCTGAGCCAGCGGATCGGCGGCCCCATGATCGCGGGGTCGAGCAGGTGGCCACGCTGTTCGGCCGGGAAGCCGTCCGGGATCATCCCGGTCGCCGTCGCGCCGCCCGGCAGCAGGATGTTGACCGTGACGCCGGTGCCCCGCAGGTCGGCCGCCATGACCCGGCTCAGCGCCTCGGCCCCCGCCCGGGCCGGGCCGTAGGGCACGAATCCCTTGCGGTTCATCGTGGCGTGGTTCATCGAGACGTTGACCACCCGCCCGCTCCCGGCGTCGAGCATGCGGGGCACCACCGCCCGGGCGACCAGGAAGTAGCCGGTCAGGTTGGTGTCGACGACGTCGCGGAAGCCTCCCGGTGACACCGCCCAGAACGGCTGCGGATCGGTGAGGAAGCGCGGGTTGACCGTGCGCATCCCGAGGCCGGCGTTGTTGACGAGGACGTCGAGACCGCCCAGGCGCGCGTAGGTCTCCTCCACCCCGCGATCGACGTCGTCCGCGTTCCTGACGTCCATGACGACGCCGACGGCACCCAGCTCGCCGGCGGCCGCCTCGGTACGCGCGGCGTCGCGGCCGGTGATCACGACGCGCGCCCCGGCATCCCGCAGGGCGCCCGCCATCGCGGCGCCGAGGCCGCTGGTGCCTCCGGTGATCAGGACGCGGACGCCGTCGGCGCGGAAGTCGGTCACGTGCCCGACGCTAACCGGGGTAGGCGGGCACCGTGGACGTGGTCCGGGTGAGCAAGCGGTTGTCCTTCGTGCTGCGGCACCGGCCGGACAGCATCGGCATCGCGCTGGACGACGCCGGCTGGGTGGACGTCGACGTGCTCCTGACGGCGCTGGCCGGGCACGGGTCGCGGTTGACCCGGGCGGAACTCGACCACGTGGTCGCCACAAACGACAAGCGCCGGTTCGCGTTCGATGCCAGCGGCACGCGGATCCGGGCCAGGCAGGGGCACAGCGTCGCCGTCGCGCTGGGCTACGCGACGCAGACCCCGCCGGGCGAGCTCTTCCACGGCACGGCCGAGCGGTTCGTGCCCGCGATCCTTCGCGAGGGGCTACGGCCCGGGAACCGGCACGCCGTCCACCTGAGCCCTGACCTCGCCACCGCCCGCACCGTGGGGGCCCGTCGCGGCCGGCCCGTCGTCCTCCGCGTCGACGCCGCTCGGATGGCCGCCGACGGCTGGGCCTTCACCCGCTCGGCCAACGGCGTCTGGCTGGTGTCCGAGGTGCCGCCCCGCTTCCTGTGGCCGGCGCAGGGGTGACCGACCCCTGGCACGGACCCCGCCGTGGGCCGCCCCCGTGAGTCAGGCCTTGACGATCGCGGCGACCGGGCCGCCGCCCGACGGGCCCTGGTGGACGGCGGCCACCGACACGAAGACGGCCGGGTCGCCGGTCACGGATGCGGCGACCCCGCCGACGGTCGCCTTGATCTGCCGGTGCCAGAAGACGTCGGAGTCGTCGAGCATGGCGTTGCGCCGGCCACGCACGTAGCCGGTCGGGTCGGCCTCGCACTTGAGGAAGACGTTGACCAGCCGGTCGCCGAGGTCGCTGTGGTGGGGCCGTTCCGGCAGCTCCAGACCGGCGTCGCGGATGGCGTTCCAGATGCCGTCCTGGTCCAGGGCGTCCGTCATCACCGAGTGGCCGACCCGGTAGCTGCCGCCGTGCCCTCGGGCGTTCCCGACGACGACGATCTGCGCCTGGTCCAGCTCGACGCCCGACGAGCACGAGGCCACCGAGCTGAACAGCGACAGGTCGCGCATCACCTGCGCCTGCGTCGGCATCGCGATCTCGCCCAGGGCCACCGCGATCCCCAGCGCCGTCGTCCCGTTGGACAGGTCCATCGAGCCGTGCGGCTCGTCGTAGTACGTCGTCTGCCCGCGGCGGTGCGCGTCCTGGATCGTCTCGATCGTCAGCAGCGGCGTCTTGGTCTGCACGTAGTGCACGTCGGCGGGATCCTCGATCCCGGCCTCCTTCATGGCCCGCCGGACGCCCTCGGCCACCTTCTCCACCATGGAGATCCGGCCGATGTCCTCGGGCAGCAGCCGCTCGCTCATCGCAAACCCCACGGTCAGCCGGGGCTCGTCGGTCGTGTCGACGGCATCCTCGGGGAGGGTTGCGAAGATGGTCGCGTGCGGACTGATGACGCCGTCCGTGCCGCCCGACCACACGATCGGGATCTGCCTGACCTCGTCGAGCGGCCGCGTGCCCTTCTCGAGCAGCACCTCGCGGAACGCGCGATCGGCGATGATCCGGGTGTAGTCGTTGACGCCGCCGTTGCCCTCGGTCTTGCCGATCACAGCGATGACCCGGTCGGCCTCGATCAGGCCGTCGTCGATGAGCTTGGCCAGCTCGGAGGCGTCGCTCACGTTGTGCAGCGGGACCTTGCGGACCTCGATCGGTGCGGGCACGGCGGTTCCTCTCTTCACTGGGCAGTCAGGACGGTGCCGACGTCGTCACCGGAGACGGCGTCGGCGATGTGTTCCAAAGTTGTGACGACGGCGCGCCGGCCGCCCGACTCGACGAAGCGCAGCGCGGCCTCGACCTTCGGGCCCATGCTCCCGCGGGCGAATTGCCCGGCGGCCGCGTGCTGGCGCAGCTCGGCGGCGGTGACCCTGCCGAGGGGCCGGCACTGCGGCGTGCCGAAGTCGACCATCACGTTCGGGACGTCGGTGGCGATGACGAGGGTGTCGGCGTCCAGGTCCCGCGCCAGGATCGCGGCGGTGAGGTCCTTGTCGATGACCGCCTCGACGCCGCGCAGCGCATGCCTGGGTGCGTTTGCGCCGTGGCCGTCGTCCACCACCGGGATCCCGCCGCCCCCTGCGCAGACGACGACGTAACCGGCGGCCGCCAGCGTCGAGATCGCCGGCCGGTCGACGACCGAGAGCGGCTCCGGGGAGGCGACCACGCGCCGCCAGCCGCGCTCGCCGCGGTCCTCCCAGTACTGGCCGAGGGCGATGAACCGTTCGGCCTCCTCGCGCGGGACGAACCGCCCGACCGGCTTGGACGGCTCGGCGAAGCCGGGGTCGCGCGCGTCGACGAGTGTCCGGGTGACCAGGCCCGCGGTGCGCTGCGGGAGCCCGTGGGCGGCGAGGGCGGCGTCGAGCTCGTCGGCGAGGGTGAACGCGATGGTCGCCTGGGTCTGCGCGACGCACCAGTCCAGTGGCACCGGCGGGACGACGTGCGCGGCCAGCTCGTTCTTGACCAGCAGGTTGCCGACCTGGGGGCCGTTGCCGTGGGTCAGCACGACCTCCGCACCCGACGCGACGACGTCCGCGATGTGCGCCGAGGCCTCGGCGATGGCCTGCCGCTGCGCTCCCGGCGTCGCCGAGCCGTCCGGCCCGGTCATGGCATTGCCGCCGAGCGCGATCACCACGCGACGGGAGGCAGCCACCTGCGCGACCCTAGCCGCCCATTCCTTAGCGGTGAAGTACTCCGGCGAGTACCCAGGTCAGCGCCGCCAGAAGTCGAACCTGTCCTTCCCGGGGCGGAAGCCGGCGGACTCGACGACGTCCACCGCGAGGTCGAACTTGTCGCCGACCCGACCGGGCTGGTGGGCGTCGCTGCCGAAGCTGACCGCCTCACCGCCCTCCTCGAAGAACCACCGGACCTGGTCGACCGACGCCAGGGGGCTGCTCGTGTTGACCTCGAGCGCCCTCCCGGACGAGGCCAGCGCCCGGAACACCGCCCGGTACTCCTCCTCGAAGTCCTTCTCCACGTACTTCTGCTGGCCGCCCGGCCAGTACCGGCGCGGGAAGTCGCAGTGCGCCAGCACCTGGAAGACGTCGCTGCTCTCGATCATGTCGACGAGCTCGCCGAGGTACCGACGGGCGGTCCCGGCCGGGTCCGACCAGAGCAGCTGGGTGACGCCGACCAGGCGGCCGCGGTCGGTCAGGGAGTGCAGTGAGCCGAGCACCCGGTCGACCGGTGAGCTGCGCAGGTGCGCAGCGATGCTGGCCGCGAACAGGTGCGGCTCGCCGGCCTCGACGCCGGACAGGATCCGGAGGCCGGGAAAGCGGTCGCGGCACTCCTCCAGCTCGGCCGAGTAGGCCGCGACGTCGATCGGCGTCTGCTGCGCGGGGTGGCGGTCGGTCAGCCCGTCCGCCGTCGCCCGGTCCTCCTCCAGCCACACCGTGAAGTCGAGGTGCTCGGTGAAGGCGATCGCCGGCAGGCCCTGCGCCACGGCCTGCTCGCAGGCGCCCGCCATGGTCGACGTCTCGCGGGTGTCCCAGGAGTAGCGGGTGTGCACGTGGTTGTCGGGCGGTCGTGCACGGTCCGGAGGCATCGTCCACAGTGTCCACTGCTGTACCCAGCCGATGTGTGCGGCGGTCCGCGATGTCGGTCGCGCTGCCTACTGTCGGGACCCATGAGCGCAGCCCTGTCGCCGTCCCCGCTGACCGAGGAGGTCGGCGGCGAGGCGCTCGCCGTCCTGCGCGAGCTGACCGGCCGGCCCGGCGCGGTCTTCCGCGAGGGGCAGGACGCCGCTGTCGCCGCCCTGGTCGAGCGGTCGCAGCGTGCGCTCGTCGTCCAGCGCACCGGGTGGGGGAAGTCCGCCGTCTACTTCGTCTCCACCGCACTGCTGCGCCGGCGAGGCAAGGGTCCGACCTTGCTCGTGAGCCCGCTGCTCGCGCTCATGCGCGACCAGGTCGCCGCCGCGTCGCGCGCCGGCATCCGTGCCGTCGAGATCTCCAGCGCCAACGCCACGGAGTGGGACGACGTCGCCGCGCGGCTGGCCGCCGACGACGTCGACGTCCTGCTCGTCTCCCCTGAGCGCCTGACCAATCCCCGCTTCCGGGAGGAGCAGCTGCCCGACCTCGTCCGGCGCTGCGGGCTGCTCGTCGTCGACGAGGCGCACTGCGTCTCCGACTGGGGGCACGACTTCCGGCCCGACTACCGCCGCATCCGCGACCTTCTCGGCCGGCTGCCGGCGGGCACGCCCGTCCTCGCGACGACGGCGACGGCCAACGAGCGGGTCGTCGCGGACGTCGCCGAGCAGTTGGGCGCCGGAGGCGTCGAGGTGACGACGGTCCGCGGCCCGCTCGCCCGCGACTCGCTGCGCCTCGGCGTCCTTCGTCTGCCCACCGACCGCGCGCGCCTGGCCTGGCTCGCGGCCCATCTCGGCGATCTGCCGGGCAGCGGGATCGTCTACACGCTGACCGTCGCCGCGGCCGAGGAGACGGCGAACCTGCTGCGCGACGCCGGCTTCGACGTGCGGGCCTACACGGGCCGGCTCGACGACGCCGACCGCAAGGACGCCGAGGAGGCGTTGCGGTCCAATGCGGTGAAGGCGCTCGTCGCGACGTCCGCGCTCGGCATGGGTTTCGACAAGCCGGACCTCGGCTTCGTGGTGCATCTCGGTGCGCCGTCGTCCCCCGTGTCCTACTACCAGCAGGTGGGCCGTGCCGGGCGCGCCGTGGAGTCCGCCGACGTCCTGCTCCTTCCCGGCCCGGAGGACCTGGCGATCTGGCAGTGGTTCGCGACGTCGTCGATGCCGCGGGAGGACCATGCCGCCGCCGTGCTGTCCGCGATGGCCGACGGGAAGTCGTGGTCGGTGGCGCGGCTGGAGACGGTGGCGGACGTCCGCCGCTCCCGCCTGGAGCTGCTGCTCAAGGTGCTGGCTGTCGACGGCGCGGTGGACCGGGTGCAGGGTGGCTGGCGCTCGACCGGGCAGCCGTGGGTCTACGACGCCGACCGGTACGCCCGCGTCGCGCGGACCCGCGAGGCCGAGCAGCGGGCGATGATCGCCTACGCCCGCCCCGTCGACGAGGCGCAGTGCCGGATGGCCTTCCTCCAGGAGGCGCTCGACGACCCCACCGCGACCCCCTGCGGCCGCTGCGACGTGTGCACCGGACCCTGGTACCCGGTCGAGGTGCCCCCGGACGCGGCCGCGGCGGCCTCCGCCGCGCTCGACCGGCCCGGTGTCGAGGTCGCGCCGCGGGCGCAGTGGCCGACCGGCGCGGACCGGCTGGGCGTGGAGGTGAAGGGCAGGATCGCGACGGCCGACCAGCTGGAGCCCGGTCGGGCGGTCGCCCGGCTGACCGACCTCGGCTGGGGCCAGCGGCTGCGCGCGTTGCTCGGCGACGACGGCGTCGGAGGAACGGTGACGCTGGACCACGAAGCCCCCGGCATCGAGGAGGACCCGGACGCCGCGTTCGACGCCCCCGTCCGCCGGTCGGTGTCCGACGTCCCGCCGGACGAGCAGCTGCTCAAGGCCTGCGCCAGGGTTCTCGCCGCCTGGGACTGGGCGCAGCGTCCGGGTGCCGTCGTCGCCATTCCGTCCCGCCGCCGCCCGCAGCTCGTCACCGGCCTCGCCGAAGGGCTGGCGCGGCTCGGCCGGCTGCCGTACCTCGGCTCGCTGAGCCTGGCCCACGGCGGCCCGACCGGCGGCCCCGGGGGCAACAGCGCCTTCCGGCTCGCCGCGGTGTGGGAGCGCCTCGTCGTCGGTCCGGAGCTCCGTGAGCGACTGGCCGGGGCAGGCGCCACCCCGGTCCTCCTGGTGGACGACCTCGTGGATTCCCGTTGGACGATGACCGTCGCCGGTCGCGAGCTGCGTCGGGCCGGGGCCGGGCCGGTGCTGCCGTTCGCCCTGGCGCTCGCCGCCTGAGCGCTCTCCGTCCACAGGGTTTCGCACATATGTGCGAAACCCGGTAGCGTGCCCGCATGACGCTCGCCCACCAACCGTCGATGTGGGACATCGCCGAGGAGGCGGCCCTGACCGGGCTCGTCGGCCGGGTGACCCGTCACGAGTTGGGCCGGGGAGCGTGGGTCGATCACCTCCCCGGCTGGGTGACCGGTTCGGACGCCGTCCTGGACGTGCTGCTCGGCGACATCGGCTGGCGTGAGGACCGGCGCCAGATGTACGAGCGGGAGGTCGCGGTACCGCGGCTGCTCCGGTGGTACGGGGCAGCCGAACCGCTGCCCCACTCGCTACTGACCGAGGCCCGCGACTCGCTCAACCGGT
>JAODNJ010000297.1 GCA_025465155.1 Frankiales bacterium | reverse complement strand
TGTCGATCAACGCGCTCAAGTCCTTCGATTACCACCTGCAGCTCGGTGCAGCGCTGGCCCCGCTCCGTGAGGACGGCGTGCTGGTGATCGCCAGCGGCAACGTGGTGCACAACCTCGGCGGCGTGTCGCGTGCGCTGCCCGACGCCGGGTTCGACTGGGCGCAGCGCTTCGACGAGTCCGCAAAGGATTTCATGCTCACCGACCCCGCCGATGTCGGCCGGCTCGACGGGCACCGCGACTTCGACCTCGCCGTGCCGACCCCCGACCACTTCCTGCCACTGCTGTACCTGGCGGGGATGGCGGGCGCAACGGGCACCGCGGCCGACGTGCTCGTGGACGGCTACGCCTACGGCTCACTGTCGATGACGGCGTACACCGTCGGCATGACTCCAGTGCATCCCGGAGGCAGCGGGTTCGCCGCACCGCTCCCCGACGGCCCACCGCCGGATGGCGCCAACATCTGACTCGCTCAGCCGGCCCGGGTCGTGGGGCGAGCGGGCTCGGAATGGGGTAGGACCAGGATCTGGGTGCCGTCGGGGCGCCAGGTGTGCCATCGGCCGTCGGGATGTCGTTCGACGCGGAAGCCGTGGTGGACCTTGGTGTGGTGGCGTTCGCAGAGCAGCGCGGAGTTGTCCAGGCTGGTTTCGCCCCCGTCGAGGACCCACTCGAGGACGTGGTGGACATCGCACCAGTGGGTGGGGGCGTCGCAGCCGGCGAACACGCAGCCCCGGTCGCGGTGCTCGACCGCGCGGCGTAGGTGCGGTGGCACCAACCGGACCGTCCGTCCGAGATCGAGGGGCCGGCCGTCGGGGTCCAGGACGATGCGGGTGATGTCGGGGTCGCAGGCCGCCCATCGGGTCCGGGCCGCGGACAGGGTGGCGCCGAACCGGGCTTCGGCGACCGCCGGGGCGGTGGTGGGGTCGAGCAGGTCGGGCAGGCCGATGGTGATCAGCAGGTGCGGTTTGACCCGGCGCAGGAACGGCAGGGTGCCCGAGGCGAGTTCGTTGTCGACCAGCTGGACCAGGGCATCGCCCTGCCGCTGCGCCCGGGTGCGGGTGTCTCCGGCGGGCCGGTGCCCCTGTACCAGGGCTTCGATGGCGGCCTGCAACTTCTCCCCACCGACCGCATCCAGCTCCCCGCGCAGGGACAGGCTGCCGTCGGCGTGCCTGGAGAGGGTCAGGGAGCGCTGTTCGCTGGGGTCCGGTTCCGGGCCGTCGGGATGCAGCCGGGCCAGGTAGTGCTGCGCCACCCGCCGCAACTCTGCAGACGGGCGGGTGGCGGCGACCTCGGCCAGGGTGGCGTCCACCCCGGCCAGCTCCACGCCCTGCGCGGTGGCCGCTGCCAGATGCTCCGGGGCGACGAGCGGCGCGATCACGCTGACCTGCTCGGCGCTGACCAGCCCGTCGGCGCAGCCCCCGGCCACCGCCGGCAGCCGTTCGAGGGCCCGTCCGTTGGTCACCAACCGCGCCGCCGCGACCGGGGAGAGGCGGGCGTGCCCGCGCAGCCAGGACGCCATCGACGCCAGCCCGTCGAACTGTGGGGCCTGGGTCAGCTCACACTCCCGAACCGTACGGGCGAGTTCGGCGTCGATCCGGTTGCGGGCGGAAAGCAGCTCGGCGGTGCGGTCCAGGAGCGGCGGACCGACAAGCCCGGACAGATCCTCGGCAGCCAATGCGTCCAGTGCCGACCGCAGCTCCCTCACCGGACCTCCCACAGACTCGAACACTCGTTCGAATACTACTGCGTCCGGCCATGTTCGTCGACCTGAATCCCCAGGTCAGCGCTTTGTCCACAGACTCCTTGCCCGCCGCGGGTGCGGCGCACGCGGGCGTCCGAGAGCGCTCTCCAGACGACGAGCTCCCTGGCGGCCGTTCGTCACCGCCAACCGGTTCGCGTCGCTCCGGGGGAGCCTGCTCATGCTGAGCGCGGCGAACAGGGGGCACGCTGCGCCTCCAGGTTGCTCGGGGCCCCGCTGACCGGGTTGGGCAACCCCACGTCGGCGCTGGCCGATGCGCTCGACCACCACCCACCGGGCGCCGACCTCGCCCTGGTCACCTGCGGCGGGCCGTTCGACCACGCGGCGCAGGCCAGCAAGGACAACGTCAGCGGCAGCGCGCCTCGGAGCGGGCACGCCCGGGCGCCACCTCGCCGGCCCGACCATGCTCCACCATGGCGAGCTCGACGACCCGGAGCGAGAGCTCTACGGCGTAGAGATCGGCGAGAAGGCAGAGCTACGCAGCGGTACGGTGCACCCCATCCTGGCGCGGCTTGAGGGTGTCGGCTGGCTGCAATCGCGCTGGGAGGACATCGATCCACGGGCCGAGGGACGCACTCTCCGTCAGCCGTCGAGGAGCCGGACATGCAGACGATGACCCACGGCCGCAGGTTCCTCTGCCACGTCCTGCAGCGGCACCACTACAAGATCTACAGCACCGAGGACGGGAGTCGGTACCGGGCCTGCGTGTACTGCCACAAGGAGAGCCCTGGCATCCGGGGGGCCGCCTGGCTGAGTGGTTGAGCGCGCGACTCAGGCAACTGTGTCGCGGCCTCTAGCCGGACATCCTGACCCTTGTCAGCCGTACTCATCCGCGGCTGAGCTCGGCAGGGAGTGTTGATGGGCGGTGCCTGAATCGGACGCTGAAAGCGCAGCTCGGACGTGCACCGGTTTCGTTCGGTGAGGCTTCGAGACCCGGTGCCGACGCTCAGCCCGGCCGTCGGGCGATGAACACGAACTCACGCCCGGGCCGGTCGGGGGCATCCCGCACGTCGTCCACCGCGAAGCCCGCTGCGGTCAGCGAGTCGGCGAGCTCTTCCCGGCTGCGGAACAGCAGCTTCGAGTCCGACGTCAGCTCCGCCCCGTCGCCGTCGAAGCGGAAGGTCCATCGGAACGAGACCACGCTCTCGCTCACGTCGGTGACCTGGACCCAGGTCTCCACCGGGCCGACACCGGGGACGACGGCGCGGGCGAACGACCGCTCCGGGTCCACTCTCGCCACGCCTGCCGCTCGGGCCGTCGGCTCTCGAACGCCAGCCGCCCGCCCGGGCGCAGCGCCTGCCGGACGGTGCGCAACGTCGCCGCCCACTCCTCGTCGGTGAGGAACACCTGGGCCACGTTCGCCGTCATCGTCGCCAGGTCCAACTGAAGCTGTGGCAGCGATGCGGTGTCGCCGTGCAGCCACCGCACCCGCTCCGCGTGAGGCTTGCCGCGGGCGACGTCGAGCGAGGCTGCCGCCGGATCGAGGCCGACCACCTGCACCCCGCGCTCGGCGAGCAAGCAGGCGAGGCTGCCGGTCCCACACCCCACGTCGAGAACGGCCCGCGCACCGAACTCCTCCACGAGAGAGACGTAGAGGTCCAGATCCGCGCGGTCGCCTTCGAAGGTGTCGTAGACCGCGGCCAGCCGCTGGTCCGCGAAGATCGCGTCAGTCACGGCCGCGACGCTCGGGACAGGGCGCCCACCCGTCTCCGCCCTACGAACAACGCGGCGCGGGCTGGGCCTTCTCGACGCGCGGCCGCACTTCCCGTCATCACGACGGCATCGTGCCGCGTACCCAGTCGCGACCACTCGACGCCCCGCTGGACGGGGCGCCTCCCCGGGCCTCGGTCAGGTTCCGGCCAGCCTGGTGAAGGCCTTGCGACGACGCCCGATTTAGTCCGCGGCCGCCATGTCGGAACCCGCCGACCGGATCGCTTGCACGCCGGAGCCCCACCGTGGCGTCGGTGAGGGGGCTCGACGCTTCGCCGCGGAAGAGGCGTCGCACGGCGTGCGCCGTGGCGGGCGGTCAGCCACGTGCGATCACGCGGTGAGCCGTGGGTCCAGCCGTGTCCGGGCGTGAGAAGGGGCACGCCGCCGCCGGTGAGCCGACGGTGCGTCGGGTCACCTGTTGCGCTCGTGGCGCATGAGGACGGCCGCGCCGCGCTGCTCCACCGAGAGCAGGCGGAGATCCGTGGGCGGCGTGCCCAGGCCGAAGAGGCTCCGGCCCGCGCCGAGCACGGTGGGGAAGACCAGCAGGCGGTACTCGTCGACCAGGTCCTTCTCGACCAGGATCTGCACCAGGTCGACGCTGCCGGCCACGATGACATCGCCACGGTCACGCAGCCGCGGCACCTCCCCGGCCACGTCCCCGGCGAGCAGCGTCGAGTTGCTCCACGCGCCGAGGTCGGTCAGCGTGCGCGACGCCACCGCCTTCGGAATCCGGTTCATCGCGGTCGAGAACGGATCGGAGCGCTGCGGCCAGATCCGAGCGAACAGCTGCCAGGTGCGGCGACCCAGCAGCAGCGTGCCGGTGTCCAGCCGCGCGTCGAGCCGGAACTTGTCCCCGGCCACCGCCTCCGGGCCGTGCCGGAACGCCCAGCCGCCGCCCGGCGTCCCGGCGGACCCGTCCGGGTCCTCGATGACACCGTCCAGCGTGATGAACTCGATGACGATCACCCGGTTCATGTCGCTTCCCTCCCGGCCGCCGCGCGGCCGTGCCGTCGTTGATGGTCGGCAGGTAGTACCGGCCGGCGGCTGCGGATTCATCGGCGCCCGGCACCATGGCACTCGCAGGGGCGCAGAGGCGCGGCCCGGGAAGGAACGAGCGTGCCAGGAACGATCGGCGCGGACCTCACCGCGGCGGCGGAGCCACTGCGGCGCGAGCTGGTGGTGCACTGCTACCGGATGCTGGGCTCTGTGCCGGAGGCCGAGGACGCGGTGCAGGAGACGATGCTGCGGGCCTGGCGCGCATGGGACCGCTACGACGAGAGCCGCGCGTCGGTGCGCACCTGGCTGTACAAGATCGCCACCAACGTGTGCCTGACAGCGCTGGAGGGCCGGGCCCGGCGGCCGCTGCCGGCGGGGCTGGGGGCGCGGAGCACCGACCCGGACGCCCCGCTGCATCCCGACTTCGAGGTGCCGTGGCTGCAGCCGCTCCCGGACGCCTACCTGCACCGTGACCGGCGGGACCCGGCCGACCGCGTCACCGAGCGGCACAGCGTGCGCCTCGCGCTGGTGGCGGCGCTGCAACTGCTCCCGCCCCGGCAGCGGGCGGTGCTCGTGCTGCGGGACGTGCTGGCGTTCAGCGCGGCGGAGGTGGCCGCGCAGCTGGAGACGTCAACGGCCTCGGTGAACAGCGCCCTGCAGCGGGCCCGGGCCACCCTGGCCGACGCGGCGCCCAGCGAGGAGGAGCTGACCGACCCGGACGACGTGTCGGTGCGCGCGACCGTCGAGCGCTACGTTCGCGCCTTCGAGGCCGCCGACGTCGCCGCTCTGGTCAGGCTGCTCACCGCCGACGTCGTCCTGGAGATGCCGCCGGTGCCCCTCTGGTATCGCGGGCCGGAGGACTACGGCCGCTTCATCGCACGCGTCTTCGCGATGCGCGGCTCTGGATGGCGGATGCTCCCGCTGGGTGCCAACGGTCAGCCGGCGCTCGCCGCCTACGCGCCCGAGACCGACGGCAGCCTGCGGCTGCACACCCTGCAGGTCCTCACCGTCAGCAGGCAGGGCATCGAGCACAACGTGGTGTTCCAGGACCCGGGCGTCTTCAGCGCCTTCGGCCTGTCCCCGCTCCTTGACACGGCTTCGTGAGCTGAGTCGAACGGACCCCGTTCCGGCGCGGGGGACGGCTGGCGACAGGTTGGCGACATGCAACTCCGAGTCGGCAGCGACATCACGACCGCACCTCATGCAACTCCGCGCGCCAGTCAGCGATCTACACGGTGAGGGGCTCCGCCTGCAATCGGTCCAGTTGGTGGGTACACATCCGGCGACATGTACGGGCGGGGCGCTTCCCTCGTAGGCCTTTCAGGGAAACCCTCAACGGCCGAGACGTCCCATGTGCGGAAGTGCGGCCGGTGGGCGGCGTCAGGAACCGCTCAAGGCGCTGCGGAAACCATGCTGGTCCCAGTAGCCCTCGGCGCGGATGATGAGGCCGTCGGTGCCGACCTGCAGTACGTCGATGCCTTCGGCCTTGGCGTCGTGGCCGCTCTTGCCTCGGGCGTTCATCCGCCAGTGCGCGGCGATCGATCCTCCGGCCGGTAGAGCCGACACCACCTCGATCTCGACGGACGCCGCACCCCGGCAGAGCCCTTGGGCGAAGTAGTCGGTGATCTGCTCGCGGCCGCGCCGCACCCCGGTGCCGACAGGGTCTTCGATCTCGCCGTCTTCTGCGAAGACAGCAGCAATCCGGTGCGCGTCGAGGGCGGCGAGCGCTTCGAAGTAGGCGGTCAGCGCGCGAAGAGTCGTCTGCGGGTCGGCAATCTCCGATCCCGACACAGATTCCCCTCGCTCACGATGCGCACGGCCGGCCACACGCTAACCCGCGCCTGCGCGCTCATCATCGCCGGCACTGAACGGGATGGGTCCCGCGCGCCCTGATCCTCGTCGACCTGGCGGTGGCGACTGGCCTGGACGGCCAGGACGGAGGGCCGGCCTCGGAGTTGTATGTCTCTGACGTCCGAGTGGCCCCTGCGGGGAACGCCGTTCCGGGCTGAAAGTGGTCGCGCGTCCACCGCGGGAGGATGTCGGTCGCTGACCGAGCCGCCCCTCGCCGTCCGGCGAGGTCCCCGCATCGTCCCCGTGGTCAGGCGGATCAAAGCAGCAGATCGCCCGAGGGTCCAGCACTCACAGGGGTCTGCTCTTGGATTGAGGGCCACGACGGGATAGCCGCAGGTGGCGAACCAGTCGGCTGCGTCCAATCCGCCGACAAAAGGAGCACACCGCTGTCATACCGCCCGGGACTCCTCGGGGCCGACGGTCGGGAGCGACTGGTGTCCCCGCACCTGACGGCGTAGCCGCTCCGCCGTTGAGTCCTCCGGTTGCTCGCTGGCGCCCAGTCCACCGGTCAGCGGTGCGGTGCTCAGGGTGTGCGCCGCAGACGGCTCTTCGGGCATCTCCACTGCTTCCGTCCTTCGGGCACTGTCCCGCCCCACCCCCCCGGTCACCAGGAGGACCGCAGGCCCACCGACCTGGGCATTCGCGGTGGTGGGCTGCGCGAGCATAGATTTTGCCGGTGCGGATGCTCTTGACCTCTGCCGGTCTCAACACCGCATCCATCGTCGCTGCTCTGAAGGGTCTGACCCCGCGCCCGCTGGCCGAGTGCACCGCGGCCGCCATCCCTACTGCGGCGAATGTGATAGACGGGGACAAGGGCTGGCTGATCAACGACTACGTCAACCTGCAGAAGGCCGGTTTCGCGCGGGTGGACATCGTCGACGTCTCGGCGGTGGACCGCGAGGTGTGCTCATCGCGCCTGGGGGCCGCGGACGTTGTCGTCGTCACGGGTGGCGACACGACACATCTGCTGTCCTGGTTGCGCAGGTCCGGCCTTGCCGACGAGCTTCCTGCGCTCCTCGAGGACCGGGTCTACGTCGGCATCAGTGCCGGCAGCATGGTCACCGGTCCGCACATGGCGCTCAGCAGGTCCGACAAGCGCCGCCCCGAGGACCATGTCGGCCTGGCACTGGTCGACTTCCTGGTCCAGCCGCACCTGGGCTCACCGTTCTTCCCGCTGTCCGACGAGGAGAACCTTCGCAGCGCCGCGGCCGGCTTCGTGGAGACCGTGTTCGGGTTGGACGACGAGACGGCGGTATGCATCGACGACGGGAAGGTCGGCATCGTCGGGAACGGTCGACACGTGCGGATCCCGGGCCGTCCCCGGATGGGCAGCGCGGTCCTGGCTCAGCCCTCGGTGAACTGGCAGTAGGTGTTGGTCCGGATGCCTGCGCCCCCCGGATCCGCGGGGCACTGACCTGCGTGTTCTCTCGCCGATTTGGGCACCACCCATCAACACTTTCTGCCGAGCCCTCCGCGGCCGAGTTCGGCGGCACGATGAGTTGGTGGGTACAAATCCGCGGGCGGTGCGTGACCCGTGGCCTCACTCATGGCGGCCGTTGGGGGCGACATGGCATCCCGGGTGGATTTTGGTTCCGCAAAGCAGACGATCGCCGAATGCCGCTGGGTCTTCTGCTGTCCGGGAGGCGCAACCGGGAGTCGTGGCAGGTCGGCCGGACAGCCTCGAGCCAGGATGAGGGTCAGGGCCGTCGCGACGAAGCGGACGTGACCCGGTATCGGATGTGGGTGGCGTGCGGCGAGGTGTCGACCTCGACCGGGGTGAGGCCGACATCAGCAAGGTCCGCGAACATCGATTCGCCTTGCCCGGGCAACACCGGGACAACGTCGACGACGAGCTCGTCGAGTGCGCCGGAGGCCAGGGCTTGGCGCACGGTGGAGGCACCACCGGCAACGTCGACCAACCCCGTCCCCGGCGGCAATGCCGGCCTGCTTCAGGGCGGAGTCGAAGCCGTCGGTGACGAAGAAGAAGGTTGTGCCCCCCGCCATTTCGACCGGCTCTCGCTCGTGGTGGGAGATGACGGTTGCCATGCCGTGTCGACCGCCGGTCGGCGGCGGTCGGCGTCACCGCTTCAGGGCACCAAGACCAGCTTTCCGCGGACGTGGCCGTCCTGACTGATGCGGTAGGCCTCCGCGGCCCGGTCGAAGCGGAAGGTCTGCACCTTGATGACGAGCTTGTTCTGCGCCAGGAGTTCGGTCACCTCCGCCAAGGCCTCCATCGGTCTGCTGTCCTCGCCGCCCGCGGTGACCCGCGCTCCGGCCTGAACGGCCGCGAAGTTGGCGATGGCCAGCACCCGGGAGGGCTTGGCCACCAGGCTCGTCAGCTGCTCGATGGGTGTCTTGCCCGCGACGTCGAAGACTGCGTCGACCTGCGCGCCGGCGGCGGCCCGCACGCGATCGGCGACGCCCTCCCCGTAGCGCACCGGGATCGCCCCGATCTCCCGCAGGTAGTCCTGGTTGGCCTCGCTCGCCGACGCGACCACCCGCGCCCCTCGCGCGAGGGCCATCTGTACCGCGACCGCGCCCACGCCACCGGCGCCGCCATCGATGAAGACGGTGTCGCCGGCCTGGACGCCGAGCAGGCGCAGAGCGCGTTCAGCGGTCTCCCCGGCCACGCCGGCCGCGGCAGCCACCGCCCAGTCGACCGACGGCGGTTTGCGCGCCCAGGAGTCCAGCACGGCGTACTCCGCGTGGGTGTTCTGGCCGCGGCCGAACACGTCATCCCCCACGGAGACGTCGCCGACCTCCGGGCCGACCTCGTCCACCACGCCGGCGGCGTCGTAGCCGAGGTACCCCGTTCCGGTCAGCGGTTGGCCGCCGGACATGGCCCCGCTCAGAAGCTTCCAGTCGACGGGGTTCACGCTGGCCGCCCGAACGGCTATCCGCACCTGACCCGCGCCCGCGTGGGGATCGGGAGCGTCGGCCCGTCTCAGGACCTCCGGGCCCCCGTAGCTGGTGAACTGCAGGGCTTGCATCCGGCCAGTGTTGCCCCGACGGGCACCGACCACCACCACTTCCTGCCCGTCCGCCCGAGGGCCCCGTTGACCGACGGCCGCCCAAGCCGGTGCAGCGCCACGGGTCCCTGCTGTCCTCGAGCGGCCCTTCGGGGCGGTCGCCGATCAGCCAGTCCCATCAAGCCATCGGCGCAGTTCTGCGGCCTGCTGGTCCAACCGACGCTGTCCAGGGAACGGCGGCGCCTGCGTCGCCACCACATGCACCGTCGTTCCTTGGTTGAGCAGCAGCTCCACCCGGCGTAGCGACCCGAACCCACCCTGGCGGCCCACCATGACGCGATCGATGTCTGAGCGCTTGAGCTGACGGGTCGAAAACCGGTTCCGAACCTCCAGTGAGCCGTCGGCGTACGCCCGGACGCGGCTGAGCACCGTTGCCGCGTTGTAGCCGGTGATGCCCACGATGAAGGCCAGGAAGACAGCTGTGAAAGGAAGCGGACCGCCGACAGAGACGACGAACGCCGCGAGCACGCCAGCCACCACCAAGGAGGTGCAGAACAGCGCCACAGAGAGGGGTGGCTGGCGCAGCTCGAGGACGACGCTCGAGGAGTTCACGGCAGCGATACTGCATCCGCCTTGGCCGAAGGCGCCCGTCAGCGCGGACCTTTCCGCACGATCGTGGCAGCCACTCGCCCAGAGCAGCCCTTCAGAGCGACCTCGACCGTTGCCGTATCCGGCCAGGTGAGGCCGGGCTTCTCCGGGAAATCGATGCGCGAGCGAGCCGTATCAGGGCCAGCCGCGACCGTGTAGGTGGGACCTGCCGCGTCGGCGGTCCGCTCGGACGCCGTCCTGGGGCCATCATGGGTTCATGGGGCCAACCCATACCGAGGCCGGCCTGGTCGCCGAGGAGCGGGCCGCACTGCGGCGGGTGGCGAAGCTGGTTGCGGGTGGGGCGTCGCCGGAGGCGGTGTTCGCGGCGGTGGCCGCGGAGGTCGGGCGGCTACCAGGCTGCGACATCACTTTGCTGACCCGGTACGACGCGGATCAGCGGGCCACGAACGTCGGGGTGTGGAGCAACTCCGGCGCTCGTCCCATCCCGGTCGGTACCCGGGTACCGATCGGCGGGCGAAACCTGCCCACGCTGGTGTTCCAGACCGGCCGGCCGGCGCGGATCGACGACTACTCCCAGGCCACCGGCCCGGTCGCCGACGTCGCGAGCGCGTGGGGCATCCGCTCGGCGCTCGGCGTGCCGATCAACGTGCAGGGCCGGCTGTGGGGCGCCATGGTCGTGGTGTCCACCCGCGAGGACCCACTGTCGACCGACACCGAGGCCCGGCTGGCCGGGTTCACCGAACTGGTCGGGACGGCGATCGCCAACGCGCAGGCCGGGGTGCAGCTGCGCGGCTACGCCGACGAACAGGCCGCGCTGCGGCGGGTGGCGACCCTGGTCGCCCGGGCGGCGGAGCCGGGGGAGGTGTTCGCCGCGGTCACCGTCGAGGCCGGCCGGCTGCTTTCTGCCCACACCAACGCCCTGATGCGGTTCGATCCGGACGGCATGGAGACGGTCCTCGGCTCCTGGACCCGCCCCGGCGTCGGGCCGGTCAGCGCCGTCGGCACCCGTCTCCAGCTCGGCGGCCGGAACGTGTCCACGCTGGTGTTCCAGACCGGCGAGCCCGCGCGACTGGACGACTACGCCGACAGCAGCGGCCCGATCGGGGACTGGTCCCGCGATCTCCGCCTGCGCGGGTCGGTCGGCGTGCCGGTCAGCGTCGAGGGCCGGTTGTGGGGGGTCATGATCGTGTCGACCAGGAGTGACCCCATTCCGGTCGATACCGAGGCTCGGCTGGCCGGCTTCACCGAGCTGGTCGCCACTGCGATCGCCAACGCCGAGGCCCGGGCGGCGCTGACCGCGTCGCGGGCACGGATCGTGGCCGCCGCGGACGCCGCCCGGCGCCGCGTCGAGCGGGATCTGCACGACGGCGCCCAACAACGTCTGGTCTCCCTCGCCCTGCGTGTGCAGACCACGGTGCGGGGTGTGGCGCCGCCCGGGGCCGTCGCGCTGGACGCGGAGCTGGACGGGGTCGTCGCTGAGATCGTCGGCGTGGTCGAGGAGCTGCGCGAGCTCGCCCGCGGCCTGCACCCGGCCGCGCTCGCCGACGGAGGCCTGGGGCCGGCGCTGAAGACCCTGGCCCGCCGCTCCGCCGTGCCCGTCCGCCTCGACATCGACGTGGAGGGGCGGCTGCCCGAGCCGGTCGAGCTGGCCACCTACTACGTCGTGGCCGAGGCGCTCACCAACACGGTCAAGCACGCACACGCCACCGTCATCGACGTCGAGGCGACGATCGACGCGGAGAGGCTGCTGGTCCGTGTCTGCGACGACGGGGACGGCGGCGCCGACCTCACCGGCGGCTCCGGCCTGATCGGACTCACCGACCGAGTCGAGGCACTCGGCGGCCGGCTCACCTTCACCAGCCCGCCCGGCGGCGGCACCGCACTGCAGGTCGTTCTTCCGCTCCGCGCGGACCGAGGCCTCCCACCGCAGTCACCGGCCTGGGGTGAGCCGGACCCGAGCAGCCCAGCGCGGCGCGAGGAAACCGGCGTCGGCGATCACTGAGGAGGAACCGCCATGACGCGCGAGTTCGGCCCTGCATAACCGTTGGCATGAGGAGGAACCGCCATGACGCGCGAGTTCGGCCCTGCATAACCGTTGGCATATGGACTCCGAGCGGCCCTCCTGAAAGCGCCCTGAAGCCGCCGTCAGTGCCGGGCAGCAAGGCCGCCGTCACGGTGTCATCGGGAGGCGGATTTTTACCCACTGACGTGGCAGATGTGCTCACGTCGAGTGTCCGGAGCAGGCCGTCCTCCGAGAAAACCAGGTGAGCGGCACAGCGCCCGGAATGTATGACGTGTGGACAGGGCGCGGCTGCGGAAGGTCGCCGTGTGGCGGAGCGTGGAGGTCGTCGGGTGACACTGACTCGGGGGCAGGTCGACCACTTCGTCGCGGAGGGTTTCGTGCGACTCGACGCCGCCTTCCCACCCCAACTGGGCGAGCAGTGCCGGAGCGAACTGTGGCAGGCCACCGGCTGCGACCCAGTCGAGCCCGGCACATGGACCCGACCCGTCATCCGGCTGGGCGACTTCAGCACTCCACCGTTCCGGCAGGCGGCCAACACCCCCGCCCTGCACGAGGCGTTCGACCAGCTGGTCGGCGCGGGACGCTGGATCCCCCGCATCAGCCTGGGCACCGTCCCCGTGCGCTTCCCCAGCGATGCAGACCCCGGGGACGACGGATGGCACGTCGAGGCCAGCTACGCCGGTCCGGCCGGGGAGTACCGGCTCAACCTCCACTCCCGCGACCGAGCCCTTCTCCTGCTGTTCCTCTTCTCCTACGTCGGCCCGGACGACGCGCCGACCAGCATCCGGGTCGGCTCGCACCTCGACGTGCCGCCGCTGCTCGCTGCCGCCGGTGACGACGGCCGGGAGTGGATGGACCTCTGCAGGGCCGCGGTGCCCGCCTCGGCGCGTCGGCCCGTGGCGCTGGCGACCGGGTCGACCGGCGACGTCTACCTGTGCCACCCGTTCCTGGTGCACGCCGCGCAGCCCACCGAGGGCGTGTTCCGCGGTTCATGGCCCAGCCGCCGCTGTACTCGCGGGCGCCGCTGGATCTCGAGGAACAGGCGTCGTCCCCGGTCGCCCGGGCCGTGGCTGACGCGCTGCGCGGCCCCGTCGACCCGGCAGACGCAGCGGCGACCACGCCCGGTCGGTAGCTCGCGGCCCACCGACTCGGGCCGACCCTGAAGTGGCGGCGGGCCACCGCACAGCGCACCACACGGTGCTGCCGAACCGGTCCGCGACTGAGTTCGGCTGATGGGGTGCCAGCTGGGTCCATCCGCCAGCCGGTTGGACGCCCCTGCCCCCACGGGGAGCCTTCGGGAGCGTCTCCACGGCTCCTGCAGAAGTGCGGTGACCGCGCCCGTCCGGGCGCTGTCCAGTCAGACGCCGGTCGTGCCGTCGATGCGCTCGCGGATGAGGTCGGCGTGGCCGGCGTGGCGGGCGTACTCGGCGATCATGTGGTTGTAGATCCACCGCAGCGTGACCTGCGCACCCATGAACGGACTCGTCTCGTCGAGTCCGCGACCGGCGCAGTTGGCCCGGGCCCGTGCGATCTCGTCCTCCCACGTCGACCGAGCGGCGTCGAAGGTGACGTCGTCGGAGAGGTCGAAGCCGCCCTCATGGCCGCTGGTGTCGGCACCCGGGTCGTAGATGGCTGGCACCTGCTCGCCCAGCAGGATGCGGCGGAACCAGTTCCGCTCGACCTCGGCCATGTGCTGCACGAGCCCGAGCAGCGTCAGGGGTGAGGGCGGCACCGAAGCCGTCCGCACCTGTTCGTCGGTGAGTCGATCGCACTTGGTAGCCAACGTGGCCCGATAGAAGTCGAGCCAGCTCTCCAGGGTCGTGCGCTCGTCGGCCTGAAGCGGGGGCATGGCGCGCTCGGTCGTCATGCCGGCGATGGTGTCAGGCGAAGGTGTGCGGCCTCGGCTCAGCCCGGCGACCCTGAACATGGACCGATCCCGTCACTCTCCTGTGCCGTACTCAGGCGCGGCCCAGTTCGGCAGCGAGCGTTGTTCTGGGGGAATGGCCACTCCCGGCAGACGCCGATGCCGGTGGCCTCGTCGTCTACGGCGGTGCCGGTGGCGGACCGGTTAGCTTCGGGCCCGTGGAGATGATCCTGATCCCCGGCCTGTGGCTCGATGCCTCCTCCTGGGAGGCCGTCGTCCCGTGCTCGAGCGGGCGGGGCACCGGGCCCGGCCACTCACCTTGCCCGGCATGGAGTCCCGGAAGGCCGACCGATCTGGCATCACCCTGCGCGACCACGTCGACGCGGTCGTCGCGGCGATCGACGCCGCCGACGGCGACGTTGTGCTGGTCGGGCACTCCGGCGGTGGCGCCATCGCCCACGCCGCGGTCGACGCGCGCCCCGACCTGGTCCAGCGGGCCGTCTACGTCGACGGCTGGCCGGTCGGCACGGGCGGCTGCATCAACGACGAACTCCCCTCGGAAGACGGCGAGGTTCCGCTGCCGGACTGGTCGTTCTTCGACGACGCCGACCTCGTGGACCTCGACCACGAGCTGCGTGG
>JAODNJ010000253.1 GCA_025465155.1 Frankiales bacterium | reverse complement strand
TCCAGCCCGCCGTGGCTCGGGTCGAGCCAGCGCGAGGTGATCACCTTGCCGCGGGTGAAGAAGTGCACGCCCTCGGTGCCGTGGGCGTGGGAGTCACCGAACAGGCTGTTCTTCCATCCGCCGAACGAGTAGTACGCCATCGGCACCGGGATCGGCACGTTGATGCCGATCATGCCGACCTCCACCTCGTTCTGGAACCTGCGCGCGGCGCCGCCGTCATTGGTGAAGATCGCCGTGCCGTTGCCGTATTCGTTGCCGTTGATCAGCTCCAGCGCCTGCTCGTAGGTGTCCACGCGCAGCACCGACAGCACCGGGCCGAAGATCTCGTCCGTGTAGACGCTCATGTCGGTGGTCACCTGGTCGAGCAGCGTGGGACCGAGCCAGAAGCCGTTCTCCCCGCCGTCGGGCTGCACCTCCCGGCCGTCGACGACGACCTTCGCGCCGGCCTCCTCGCCGGCCTGCACGTAGGACTCCACCCGGTCGCGGTGCTGGCGGGTCACCAGTGGCCCCATGTCGCACCCCTTGCGTCCGTCGCCGGTGCGCAGGGTGTGGGTGCGCTCGGCTATCCGGGCCACGAGGTCGTCGCCGATGCCGCCGACCGCCACCAGCGCGCTGATCGCCATGCAGCGCTCGCCGGCCGAGCCGAACCCGGAGTTGACCGCGGCGTCGGCGGCCAGGTCCAGGTCCGCGTCCGGAAGCACGACCATGTGGTTCTTGGCCCCGCCGAGGGCCTGCACCCGCTTGCCGTGCTGCGTGCCGGTCTCGTACACGTAGCGCGCGATCGGGGTGGACCCCACGAAGGACACCGCCTTGACGTCGGGGTGCTCCAGGAGCCCGTCGACGGCGACCTTGTCGCCTTGCAGGACGTTGAACACGCCGTCGGGGAGCCCGGCCTCCTTCCACAGCTCGGCCATCCACAGCGCCGCCGACGGGTCCTTCTCGCTCGGCTTGAGGACGACGGTGTTGCCGGTGGCGATCGCGACGGGGAAGAACCACATCGGGACCATGGCCGGGAAGTTGAACGGGCTGATGATCGCGACCGGGCCGACCGGCTGGCGCACGGAGTGGACGTCGACGTTGGTCGAGGCGTTCTCGGTGAACCCGCCCTTGACCAGGTGCGGCACGCCGCAGGCGAACTCCACGACTTCCTGACCACGGGACACCTCGCCCAGGGCGTCGTCGAGGACCTTGCCGTGCTCGGCGGTGATGATCGCCGCGAGCTCGGGCTTGCGGGCGTTGAGCAGCTCGCGGAACCGGAAGACGATCGCGCCACGCCGGGTCAGCGAGGTGTCGCGCCAGCCCGGGTAAGCGGCGGTCGCGGCGGCGACGGCGGCGTCGACCTCCGCGGTATCGGCGAGGGCTACCGCCCCGGTGACCTCCCCGGTGGCGGGGTCGGTCACGGGGGCGGTGCGTCCGCTGCTGCCGTGGCGACGGGCGCCGCCGATCCAGTGTGGGATGTGCGCGGGCGTCTGGGTGGTCATGGTTGCCGCCTCTCGGGGGTGGGGGAGGAGTCGGGGCCGGCGGGGTCAGGCGGTGCCGTCGGGGAAGTGCTTGGTGACCAGTTCGCGGATGGCCCCCAACATGCGGGTCCCGGAGTCCCGGGCCTGGTCGTCCCAGCCGAACACGCAGGTGGTGAGGACGCCGTCGAAGCCGATGCCGGCGAGGGCGGCGAACGCCTCGTCGAAGTCGACGTCGCCGCGCCCGATCTCCATGTGCTGGTGGACGCGGGTGGTGTTGCCCGGCGGGTTGGTGATGTAGCGGAGCCCGTCGGAGGCGGTGTGGTCCATGGAGTCGGCCACGTGCACGTGCGTGAGCAGGCCGCCGCCGTGCGCGATGATCCCGGGCGCGTCGTCGCCCTGGTGGAACGTGTGCGGGAGGCAGTACAGGAAGGACACGCACGGGCTGTCGATGCCGCGGATCATGTCCACGGCGGGCCGGCCGAGTTCGATGAAGTCGTCGGGGTGCGGCTCCAAGGCGAGCCGCACGCCCTCGCGCTCGAAGACGGGGAGCAGCTCCTCCATCGAGCGCCAGAACATGGCCTCGGCGAGCTCCGGCGCCTCGGGACGGCCGTTGAACTCGGAATTCATCGTGTCCACGCCGAGTTCGACGCAGATCTCGATGGCCCGCCGCCAGTAGCGGACGGCGGCCTGCCGCTCCACCTCCCCGGGCCCGGACCAGCGCATGACCGGCAGCAGGGAGGTGACCCCGACGCCGGCGTCGGCCAGCTTCGAGCGGAAGGCCCGGACGGTGGGCAGGTCGACCCGCGGGTGCTTGAAGAACGGGATGAAGTCCTCGCGGGGGGACAGCTCGATCCACTCGTAGCCCATCGCCGCGACGACGTCGGGCAGTTCCAGCAGCGGCGTGGTCCGCAGCATCTGCGGGTCCAGGGCGATCCTCACCGTTCGGCCAGCCGCACCTCGGTGCGCCGCCCCGTGCGCAGCGCCTCGACTCCGGCGGTGCACACCGCCGAGGCGGCATAGCCGTCCCAGGCGCCGGGTCCGTCGACCGTGCCGCGGCGGGCGGCGTCGACCCAGCGCTGGAACTCGATGTCGTAGGCCCAGCCGAACCGCACCCGGAAGTCCGGCGCGATCCCGCTGCCGCGGGTGGCGCCGGCCGGGCCGCCGACCGCCCGGATCAGCCCGGAGTCGAGGCCGATCATCGCGCTACCCTCCTCGGCCACCACCTCGGTACGCACCTCGTAGCCCACTCCGGTGCTGACGAAGCACTCGACGTCGACGAACCGGCCGCTGGTCGTCTCGAGGAGCACCAGCAACGGGTCGGACAGCCCCTCCCGGGCGTGCCGGGTGGCGCGGGGCCGCAGCACCGTGACCGCGGCGATCTCCTCGTCGAGCAGGAACCGGGCGACGTCGACCTCGTGGACCACGGAGTCGGTGACCATCATCTCGGTGTCGAAGCGCGGGTCCACGGTGGCGTTGCGGTGCGCGCAGTGCACGACGAGGGGCTCGCCGATCTCCCCCGACACGATCAGCGCCCGCAGCTGCGCGTACTCGGGGTCGAACCGGCGCATGAACCCGACCTGGACCAGCCGGCGGCCGGTGCGGGCGGCGAACTCGTCCTCGGCCCGGACCACGGCCAGCGAGCTCGCCGCGTCCATGGTCAGCGGCTTCTCACAGAGCACCGGGATGCCGCGCTCGATGCAGGCCAGCACCTGCGCCTCGTGGAACTGGCCCGGGCTGGCGACGACGACGGCGTCGACCTCGGGGTCGGCGATCGCGACCAGGGGGTCGGGAACGACCCGGCAGTCCGGGATGCCGGCGGCGATCTGCTCGGCCTTCTCGGTGAACGCGTCGCTGACCACCACGACCCGCGCCCCGGAGATCCGGCTGTGCAACCGGGCGACGTGGTC
>JAODNJ010000605.1 GCA_025465155.1 Frankiales bacterium | reverse complement strand
TTGTCCACCATTTGGATCAACCTGGGATATAGATAATGTTCTGTCATTATATGAAGTCCTGTAAGCATCAAACTTCGCACTGAAAAAAGATGTTTTAAAATTGTAGCCTAATTCATAATCAAACAATTTTTCTGCAACAGGATTTTGGTTAATACTGTTTGTAAAACCTTCAAATATACCGGCAACGTATGGTGGTTTGGTCAAATAACCAACGTTTGCAAATACGTTCATATTTTCGTTTAGGTTGTAGTTTGCACCACCTTTAACCTGGTAGGTGGTAAAGTTTACCCAACGGCTGGTTTGATTAGGATCGCTATCCAGATAGTTAAAAAAGTCAGTCCTTTTATATCCTTGTTCAGAACCCGTTGCAGTTAAGAATACAGAAAAATTATCTTTTGAGTATTCAGCTTGTGCAAAAGCACCTTCCGTTTCAACAAAATCTCTGTTAAAATAACTGTATTTACTGCCTACACCTAGTTCTTGATTTGGGTTATTGATATCATTGGTACCGTCTGTTCCTTCAGCACCTGTACGGGTACCCGAAACATAGTTACCACCCATTAGATCAGTGATATTTTCATAGTGATCACCAACATAATACCTTAAATCTAAACCAGCAGAAAGGTCAATATATTTGCCTAAAGTAGTTCTGTATGTACTTCTTAAACCTATCCAATCAGTATGCGAGTGTGCTGCATAACCAAAAGTGCTTGATGCACCGGTTGCGCTGGCTGCATTTGCTGCCTCTAAAGAAGTATAGTCAATTGGAGAATAAGGACCGCCTAAACGCTTTACAGTGCTAATTGTAGAAGTACCGAAGTTAAAGTAGCCGCCTCCGCCATCACCAAGCATACCGTACAATACAGTGGATAGGCTTGATTTGCTGTTAATAGTCCAATCATGGTTAATAGACAGGATCGGCTCACTATAAAAGTTGTTGTCCGGATTATAATCTTTACCGTCTTTTATACCGTAATAATTATTCCATGCAGTACCTTGTGGTGCGCCTGTATAACCAGGGGTTACAATACCAGCAGCGCTTACTGTTTGGTTCAAAGGCTGCTCTAATCTTGCACCGTGGGTTTGTTGAGTTCCTATTAAGGTTAAAGAGATAGTTTGATTTGGCGTTAATATTTTAGAAAGGTTGAAGAAATAGTCATAACCTTTAAAATTTGATCCATCAAAAGGATAAGCACCTTGTGTACGTGAACCTTCAAAAGTTGCTGCCCATCCGTTTGCGGTTAATCCTGTAGAAACCATAACAGCTGTTTTATTCCATCCGTCAGAACCAATACCTTCTGATACAAAGCCACCAGCTTGTTGGTCAGTAGTACGTGTAGTTACGTTTATTGTACCACCAAATGCAGGTACTATAATTTTGCTGGCGCCTATACCACGTTGCACTTGTATTGAACGGGCAACGTCTGTAATACCAGAAAAGTCAGACCAGTAAACCGCACCCGTTTCAGGGTCGTTTACAGGGATACCGTTTACAGTGTAAGCAACGTTACCGTTATTGCTTTTGCTTGAAAAGCCACGGATACTTACACGTTGGTCGCCATAACCACCGCCTTGGTCAGTAGCATAAACACCCGGAACACCAATCAGCAGATTTGGGATATCACCGTTACCGATATGCTCTTCAATAAACTCCTGGCTAATTGTTGTAACCGCAACCGGAGTTTTTCTGTCGATAGCAATGTCAGCAGTAATAGTTACCTCTTTCATTGACGATGAATTAGGGCTTAATTGAACAGTACCAATGTTTTTGTCGGTACTGCCAATTTGAAATGTTTGAGGATTGTAACCAACAAATGTTACTATCAGCGTTGAACCAGATTCAACTTTAATTTTGAATGAGCCATCCAATGAGGCTGTAGTGGCGGTTGTAGTTCCTTTTACAACTACAGTGGCACCTACTAAAGGTTCACGTGTTATTGTATCAATTACTTTACCGGTTATGTGAACTTGTGCATTTGCAGCCTGTGCCAATGCCAAACACATAGTAAAAACAGAAATGAATAATGAGAGTAAATACTTCCTCATACGTTGCTTGGTTTTTTATGAATTAATGATTCAGTTAATTAACTCAAAGATAATTGGCACCGCTACATCAAACGTTAAGGCAATATTAACAAACGTTGAATATTTATTAACATAAATGAAGATTACAAAGCAAATCATCAAACAAAAGCGCCATCAGATGAAAATATCGCACATTTTGTAGGAATTCTGAATTTTTATTAACCAACATCATAACAAAATTGTTACAAAGCAATAAATTACAAATACCTGTATAATAGCCTATTCAAATAAATATCTTAACAACAAATAATCCGGGTTAAGCCGGTTTTTTACATTACGCAGTTAACAGTAACTTAATTAAAAATACACCTTAAACATAGTTGTGCCTGGTAACGTGATAGTTGGCTAAAATCATTGATAAATACCTCCGTCACGGGCATCTGGTTAGTTTGTCCAGATACGCGAATCACAATTATGTATAGCCTGCAACAGTGCCAATATCCTGCCATTTAAGTCCATCGACAGAACCTGAGTTTGCTCCTGTAAATGAATTCTGATATAAACGCCTGTTGTGGTTCAACAGGTTACCTATGTTAATAACATGCAACAATACTTCAAGTGTGTTTTTAATTTTTACCAGCTTAGTATGCTGAGGTAGCATTTTAGCATATCGGGCTATTTACTTAGCTTTGCGCTAATTATATACATCATAAATAAAAGCATGAACTACGATTTAATTGTTATAGGGTCGGGCCCGGGTGGTTACGTAGCTGCCATTCGCGCTTCCCAACTGGGTTTAAAAACAGCAATAATTGAAAAAGAATCCCTGGGCGGTATATGCCTTAACTGGGGTTGTATACCAACTAAAGCTTTGTTAAAAAGTGCGCAGGTATTTGAATACCTTAATCATGCTGCCGACTATGGCATTACCGTAAATGGTGGCGAAGCTAATTTTGAAGCCATGGTAAAAAGAAGCCGTGGTGTTGCCGATAATATGAGTAAAGGCGTACAGTTTTTAATGAAGAAAAACAAAATTGATGTAGTAAACGGTTTTGGTAAAATTAAAAGCAAAGGTGTTGTTGAAGTAAAAAACAATAATGGCACTACACAAGAGTTAACTGGCAAGCACATTATAGTTGCTACCGGTGGCCGCTCGCGCGAATTACCTAACATTAAACAGGATATGCGCAAAGTAATAGGTTATCGCCAGGCGATGATATTGCCAAAGCAACCTAAATCAATGATAGTTGTTGGATCGGGAGCTATTGGTATTGAGTTTGCATATTTTTATAATTCGATAGGTACATCAGTTACCGTGGTTGAATATTTAGATAATATTGTACCATTGGAGGATGAGGAAGTTTCAAAACAACTGGCTCGCTTATTGAAAAAAACAGGCATTAATATTATGACCAATTCAAATGTTGAATCTGTTGATACATCAGGCGAAGGTTGTAAAGTAACTGTAAAAACGGCAACCGGCGTTGAGGTTTTAGAGGCTGAGATTGTTTTATCAGCAGTAGGTATATCAACCAACATTGAAGGCATCGGGCTTGAAGAAGTTGGTGTAAAAACCGATAAAGGCAAGGTACTGGTTGATGATTACTATAAAACAAACATTGATGGCATATATGCCATAGGTGATATTGTTAAAGGACAGGCATTAGCCCACGTAGCATCAGCCGAAGGTATTATTTGTGTTGAAAATATTGCCGGCCATCACCCTGCTCCTTTAGATTATAATAACATACCGGGTTGTACTTATTGCGCTCCCGAAATTGCGTCGGTTGGTTATACCGAAAAAGCAGCAAGGGAAGCCGGATACGAATTAAAAATAGGTAAATTTCCATTCTCAGCATCGGGTAAAGCTACGGCTGCCGGCGCTAAAGATGTTTTTTTAATACTGATATTTGATGCTAAATATGGCGAACTGTTAGGCGCACACATGTTGGGTCATAATGTTACCGAAATGATTGCCGAAATAGTTACCGCGCGCAAGCTGGAAACTACCGGGCACGAGATCATAAAATCGGTACACCCACACCCTACCATGAGCGAAGCTGTAATGGAAGCCGCTGCTGAAGCATACGGCGAGTGCATCCATTTGTAATTCAAAATTAAAAAGTTAAAATTCAAAAAAAGACCGATAGTTAATAGCTATTGGTCTTTTTTTTATAATGTATTTCACATTTTGAATTTTTACTTTTGATTTTCAACTTTCAATTATGAAACTGCATACCATAGATACCGGTTTTTTTAAATTAGATGGCGGCGCTATGTTTGGCGTAGTGCCTAAAACCATCTGGAACAAAACCAACCCCGCTGACGAGAACAACCTGTGTACCTGGGCCATGCGTTGTTTACTGGTTGAGGATGGCGACCGCCTGATATTAATTGATACGGGCATCGGCAATAAACAAGATGAGAAATTTTTTAGTCATTATTATTTGCATGGTAATGCTACGCTTGATAGTTCGTTAAAAGCCAAGGGTTTTCATCGTGATGATATTACGGATGTATTTTTAACCCACCTGCATTTTGACCATGTGGGCGGCGCTGTGATGCGAAAAGGCGATAAATTATTGCCTGCATTTAAAAATGCATTTTACTGGAGCAATAAAGACCATTGGGAATGGGCCGTGAACCCAAACGACCGCGAAAAGGCATCATTTTTAAAAGAAA
>JAODNJ010000191.1 GCA_025465155.1 Frankiales bacterium | reverse complement strand
CTACCTGCCTGGGCCTGTCATCTAGCGCCTCACCGGCGTGTAACCCGTTGGCGCCTCTGTCCACAGCAGACGTGCCGGACGATTCCGGATCTGCGTAGTCTCCGGTGGACGGTGATCAACAGCGGGGGTGACGCGAATGGCGCGGCGGTGGACGGTTCGACTGGCGGCCTGCTCGGTCGCCCTCCCTCTGCTGCTCGCCGGTTGCTCCCAGAAGCAACAAGCCAGTCAAAGCGTCCCGACGACCAGCAAGGCCGCGGCTCCGAGCAGTTCGTTCCCACCCCTCGGCCCGGCCGACTTCCCCGTGCCAGCCGCGGCGCGAACCAAGACGCCTTCCGGAGCAGAATCGTTCGTCCGTTACTACCTGGAACTCATCAACCGGACTTCGTCAGTCATGGACGCTTCAGCGTTACGCACCCTCAGTCAAGGGTGCGAGACATGCGACCGAATTGCTGCAGATGTCGAGAAGGACGCCGCCGCGGGATATCACTATCGAGGCGGCACACTTACCGTTACTTCCGCTAGTCCGGCGACCGTCACGGATAACGTCGGCGAGTTCTCGTTCGTGGCCGATCAGGCTCAACTCGAGGTCCTGGACACTAACGGCCAACCCGTCTCTGGTCTTAGTTTTAAGGCAATGACAGGACTGTCCTCGGGTGCGGCACTTCACTGGAATACGTTTAGGCGGAGCTGGGTCATGTCCCAGCTAACGCTCGGATGAGAAAGCTTTTGCGCGTCGCCGCTTCCATCCTCTTGATAGGAATCGTCGTCTGGTCGGAAGGCACGAACGCGTTGGCCGAGGGCCCGTGCCGCCGGGCCTGTACCGACGATCCGAGGGTCGGCTTCGGATCCGGCACGCTCACCGCGGCGTACGTCTTTGAGGCCGTGAACGGAGTTCGACTCGCAAACAACCACGGCGCCGGCCCCCAGCTTTTTGCATGGCGATTGAGGACTGCCTGCGAAGTCAGCGATGAGCAAGTCGGCGGCTGCCTCACTACAACGCAGCAGTGTCCAGACATTCCAGGTCGGATAGTTCAGTTGTTTGTCATTGAGCGTCGCGCCATCGTTCAAGCCGACGGGCGCGGGCCGAGAGGAGAAATCCCGCCGGCCGGCACGCAACCGGGAACCCAAGTGGGCACCTGGGTTCCCGACGATAGGGCGTGCGTGGACGTGACCGACCTCAACCCTGCACCGTCGGCGGATGAGGTGTTCCGTTACTTGCAGACCTTGCCGCTGCCTCACCTCACGGCGCAGCAGCAGCCGCCGGGGAACGGCCTCGTGAATCTGCCCGTGATCTTCTACACGGAAAACCCGACCACCCAGACCTTCACGCTGGACATCCGTGCGTTCCGGGTCGTCATCACGGCCACCGCGACCAAGTACACGTGGCACACCGGCGACGGCACCGATGTGGACAGCACCGACCCGGGCGCTCCCTATCCCCACCAGACGGTCACCCACAACTACCGGGCCGGCACCTACTCCGCGTCCCTGACCACCACCTGGGGGGCAACCTTCACCGTCAACGGTGGCCCGACCCAGCAGGTCTCGGGAACCACCACCACCGACGGGCCGCCGGTCACCTTCTCGGTCCTGCAGGCGCGGGCGGTCCTCACCAACCCCTACGACTGACCACAACGGGACGCGAACTGGCGGTTCTGGACGCCTGCAGGCGTCCTGATGGTCGAGATCGGGTCCCGGTGGGCCCAAGACCCGCCCGGGCCACTACTCGCCCCAGTGTCCGGGCCGGCGCAGCGACGAAGGGATCCGCGTCGCCGCGTCCCCCCGCGCCGAGATCAACTGCGGCTGGGTGACGAAGAGCGCGCCGGTCAGGTCCGCGCGGCGCAGGTCCGCGCCCCGGAGATCGGCGCCCAGCAGGTCCGCGCGGCGCAGATCGGCGCCCTGCAGGTCCGCGCCGATCAGCAACGCTCCACGCAAGCTCGCCCCCTGCAGATCCGCGTCGGTCAGGCGGCTGCCGATCAGGTCGGCCCGCCTCCGATCCGCCGGCCGGTCCCGCACCTGCCCGCGCACGTGGGAACTGACCCGGTCGAGCACCGCGCCCACGTGCTTGCTGTGCCCGCCGACGTCGACCGCGGCGAGCTCGCCGGGGTCCGCCCGGGTCAGCTGCTCGGTCGCCGCCTGCAGCCGCACGACGTCGTCCCGGAGCGGACCGTCCGTCAGCGCCGCTGCCTCGACCAGGTACCAGAGCAGCTCGTGCAGCTGCCGCATCACCGGCAGGACGGCGAACATGGGGGCGGCCAACTCCGGCGTCGTCCGCCAGTCCTCGCCGCCGAAGGTGACCTGCACGATCTGCTGACCTGCTCCGAAGCAGTCGAACACCTCGCAGCCAGGGAACCCGTGCCCTCGCAGGTCAGCGTGGATGTCGCAGCGGAAGTTTGCGTCCAGATGTGGGCAGGGGTGGCCCGCAGGCTTGTCGATGGCGAAGTCGGCGGACCTCCCGAACCCGGGCGCGACGCAGCACAGCCCCGTGCACCGCGAGCAGTCCGCCCGCAGGTGCGCCCGGGCCTCGGCCAGCGGTTCGCTCAGGGGACCAGCACGACCTTTCCGACGGTGCTGCGGTCGGCCAGCGCCTTGAGGGCCGCCGGCGCCTCCTCCAGCGGGAGCGCCCGGCTGACCAACGGGTCGATGTGGCCCTCGTCCACCAGCCGGGTGAGCTGCTCGTGGACCATGCCGAACAGCGCCGGGTCGTGCTTGCGGTACAGCCCCCAGTGCAGGCCGACGACGGAGTAGTTCTTGACCAGCATGTGGTTGGCCGGCACCTCCGGAATCCTGCCGCTGGTGAATCCGACGACGAGGAGGCGGCCCTCGAACGCAATGCATTTGCGTGACTTGTCGAAGACGTCGCCGCCGACCGGGTCGTAGACGATGTCCGCCCCGTGGCCGCCGGTGACCTCCTTGACTACCGGAACGAAGTCCTCTGCCGTGTAGTCGACGGCGTGGTCGGCGCCGAGCTCGAGGCAGACCTTGACCTTGTGCGCTCCGCCCGCCGTGGCGATCACGTGGGCGCCCGCGGCCCGGGCCAGCTGGATCGCAGCAGACCCCACTCCCCCGGCGCCGGCGTGCACGAGCACCCAGTCGCCGGCCTGGATGTTGGCCCGGCGGTGCAGGCCGACGTAGCCGGTCTGGTAGGTGATGTAGAGCGAGGCAGCCTTCTCGTCGGTCATCCCCTCGGGCACGGGCCACGCGGCGTCGGCGTCCATGAGCGCGTACTCGGCGAAGGCGCCCGGGCCGCCGGACGTGGAGCCCAGCACGCGTTGCCCTGTTCCGACGATCTCGCCGCACAGCTCCGTGCCCGGGGTGAAGGGGAGCGGTGGCCGCTCCTGGTACAGGCCCTGGACCATCAATCCGTCGAAGAAGTTCAGTGCCGCCGCCCGGACCTTGACCAGCACCTGACCGGGGCCGGGGGTGGGCTCCGGCAGGTCTTCCAGCTTCAGGACGTCGTCCGGATTGCCGAGCTCGTGGACCCGCCATGCACGCATACGGCGACCCTGCCAGACCCGGGTCAGCGCAGGGAGGGCGGGCGGAGGGCCGGCGGGACGACGGCGGTCTCCCCGCTCGCCGTCTTGGCCGACGGCACGCCCTTGAACTTGTACGGCAGCGCGCCGACACCCGGCTGGATGACGTAGGCCGCGCCCGGCTCGCCGGAGGCCCAGGCGCCGACCATCGCGTCGGCGACCTCCTCGGCGGTGAGCACCGGGAAGCCGGCGGCCTCGAACTCCCCGCGGATCGGGTCGATGATCGCGGTGTCGGCGAACCCGGGGCAGATCGCCGTCATGGTGATCCCGTCCTCGACCAGCCGCGGTGCGAGCGACCGGACGAAGGCGACCGCGCCGCCCTTGGCGACGCTGTATCCGGGATCGGTCGCCATCGGCGAGAGACCGGCCAGCGACGCCGTCACCACGATCGCCCCGCCCCCGGCCCGGCGGAGCGCCGGCATCGCCGCCTCGGTGCCGTACACGACCCCGAGCAGGTCGACCCCGACCACGCGCAGGAACTCGTCGACGTCCAGGACGTCCCGCGAGCTGCCGGCGATACCGGCGTTGAGGAACGCCGCGTCGAGCCGGCCGTGCTCGGCCTCCACCTGAGCGACGACGGCCCGGTTCGCGGCCCGGTCGGTGACGTCGAGGACGACGAACTGCGCCCCGAGGTCGGCGGCTACCCCCCGGTTGCGCTCGCTGTCCAGGTCGGCAAGGACGACGGTGACGCCGCGCTCCCGGAGCTTCGTGGTCAGCGCGCGACCGAAGCCACCCGTACCACCCGTGACGAGAGCGACGGAGCCGGGCGTGGGGATGGCGTGGGTCACCCGGGCATCACACCACGCCGGTTCACGGGCGGTCAGGCCGACCGGAGGAACCGGTCGAGCACCCGGATGCCGAACTGCAGCGCGGAGATCGGCACCCGCTCGTCGATTCCGTGGAACAGCGAGGCGAAATCGAGGTCGGGCGGCAGCCGGAGCGGCGAGAAGCCGAAGCAGCGCATGCCGAGTCGCTCGAAGCTCTTGGCGTCGGTGCCGCCACTCATGGTGAACGGCACGGGGCGCGCGCCGTCGTCCTCGGCCTTCAGTGCCCCCACCATCAGGTCGACCAGCGGCCCGTCGAACGTCGTCTCCACCGCCTGGTCGTGCACCAGCCACTCGCGCTGGACGCCTTCACCGATCAGTGAGGCCAACTGGCACTCGAACTCCTCCTCCTGGCCGTACAGGAAGCGGCCGTCGACGGTCGCCGACGCCGTCCCCGGGATGACATTGGCCTTGTAGCCGGCGTCGAGCATCGTGGGGTTGGCGGTGTTGCGCAGGGCGGCGCCGGTCATCCGGCTGATGCTGCCCAGCCGGGCAAGCGCCTCCTCGGGGTGATCCGGGTCGATCTCGATTCCGTAGGCGTCGCCGACCGCGTCGAGGAACTGCCGCATGGGCGGCGTGATGACGGTCGGCAGCCGGTGCGAGCCGATCCGGGCGACCGCCTCGCAGAGCCGGGTGACGGCGTTGTCGTCGTGGACGAACGAGCCGTGCCCGGGCCGGCCGCCGGCGGTCAGCCGCATCCAGGCCAGGCCCTTCTCCGCCGTCTGCACGAGGTCGAGCCGCAGGTCGTCGCGGACGGTGATCGAGAAGCCGCCGACCTCGCTGATCGCCTCGGTGCAGCCCTCGAAGCAGTCGGGGTGCTCGTCGACCAGGTAGCGGGCGCCGAGCCGGCCCCCTGCCTCCTCGTCGGCGACGAAGGCGAGGACGATGTCCCGCTCCGGCCGGACGCCGGTCCGCGCCCAGTCGCGGACGAGGGCCAGGACCATCGCATCCATGTCCTTCATGTCGACGGCGCCGCGGCCCCAGATGTAGCCGTCCCGCTCCTCACCGGAGAACGGGTGGACGCTCCACTCGGCAGGATCCGCGGGGACGACGTCGAGGTGGCCGTGGACCAGCAGCGCCGGCCGGGAGCTGTCGGTGCCCTCGACGCGGGCGACCAGACTGGCCCGGCCCGGTTCGGACTCGTGGATCGCCGAGTCGATGCCCGCCTCGCCGAGCTTGCAGGCCACCCACTCGGCGGCCACCCGCTCCCCTTTGCCGGTCGCCGTGTCGCCGGTGTTGGTGGTGTCGATGCGGATCAGATCGCTGAGCAGCTCGGCGACCTCGTCCTGGGCTCCGGTCAAGGGGGCGCTGTCCACCCGGCGAGCGTAGGTCTGCGCGCCTGGCACCGCGGACCGAGGGCGGTGCTCCTCCGCCCCGAGCCCTGTCTGAACCCGGGCCGGGGGCCCTCTGGCCCCGCCCGTGGTGCGGCGAGTCCCGCTGCTCGACCGGCCCCACCGCACGACCCACAGCACCCACGGAACAGCCGAGGGGGTCAATGGACCTAAGCGCTGAGCGCAGAGGTTGGTGCGCTCCGGGCAAACCTGGCGGCACCGGGGCCGCGTCGATCCGCCGTCGCGGTCGGGTACTCTGACCCCGCACTCGTCCGGGTGGCGGAATGGCAGACGCGCTAGCTTGAGGTGCTAGTGCCCTTTATCGGGCGTGGGGGTTCAAGTCCCCCCTCGGACACCAGCTGATGCACACCGACGTCTCTGCGCTGGCGGAGTCGCCTCAGGGCGCGCGTCGTTCCTCTTCCAGCCGGTCAAGCAGCCAAGCGCGAGCCATGGTGGACATCGGTAGGTGCTGTCGCTCGGCAACATCTTGAATCGCGGCGAACTGCTCCTCCGAGAGCCGGACGTTGAACATCCGACTCGCCTGGTTGGAACGGCTGATGATCGTGCCCTCCGGGTACGGCTCGCCGGTACCGGCCTCCGCTTCCAGGCGCCGGGCGTCCGCGCGCGCGGCGCCGGCCTCGTGAGGATCAAGGTTCTTGGCCATCGTCACCCTCCTTCAGGTAAGTCGCGAGATCGCGGCCGCTGGCCGGCCAGGCGTTCATGCCGTGGAGGTCGCCGTCGAGGTCGCGGTAGACGATGACGACGAGGACCTTGCCGGCGGATGGCGAGTATCCGATGAAGCCGGTCGCGCCAACCCGGGACGTCGGGTACGGCGAGACTTCGACGAGCCGTTCATCGGCCATCACCTCCGCCGTCCAGGCCGGCTCGATGTCGAGCGCACCCGCATACCGAGCCGAGCGGGACTGGATGTAGGCAGCATCTTCGTCTGCCCAGTACAGCCCCACCGCGACAGTGTAAGACATCGACTTACGGGTGAGGTCTTTCGCGGCAGCGAGAAGCCAGCCCCCACCCCGCACTGACCCCCATAGGAGGCATGCTGCAGCCCCAGGATCTGGGTGGCTCACGCTCTGGCGACAGTATGGAGTCGCGGCGATTCCGTCCGGGTCCGCGGAGCAGGGCACGCTGCCGTTGATCGGTCTGGACGACGAGCTGTCGGCGCTGCGCGAGGAGGTGACCCGGCTCAGGGCGGAGAACACCCCGGCTGATGCGCCTGCTGGAGTTGACACCGCAGCAGGCGCGCTCGCCCGGCCCTGTACAGACCGGCGTCTTCGACGGCCGACCCGGACCGGTGCATGCCGGCTCACCGGCCGCTGCCAAGGTGGCCTTTTCGCCAGTCTCTTCGGCGCCCGACCCGACGTCTACGCGCTGCGGTGGGAGAACGCTCGAACCGGACGAGCGGGCTGGGTCCCAGCGGTACGAGGTGGCTGGCGCAAGGGCGTGCCCGCTGCGGAGCGGGAATGCCTGCCGCTGACCGAGGACGTCATCACCGCACACCTGTCCGGCGAGCTGGAGCTGGGTCTGTACCCGCTGCTGGACGGCGACCGCTGCCACTGGCTGGCCGCCGACTTCGACGGTCCCGTCGCTGTTCTGAGTGCGCTCGCCTACCTCAAGGCCGCCCGAATACGAGCGCGACCTGGTCGAGCCGACGAAGGAGTTTGTCCGTGCCGCGGCGCCGGTGCTCGAGCGGCTGGCACCCGGCGTCCGGGCCGAGCCGCGGTGCTCGGCTCGATCTTCCGGATCAACCGCGACACCCGGTTCTCCCCCGACAAACGCCCCTACAAGGACCACCTCGACTTCTGGTTCTGGCACGGCGAGCGGGCCTAGGCGGCATCCGGGCTGTTCCTGCGGCTGTCGCCCGACGAGGTATGGGTGGGGGCCGGCGCGCACGACCTGCAGAGGGAGCGGCTGGAACGCTACCGCGCCGCGGTGTGCGACCCGGCGGCCGGCGCCGAGCTGGCCCGGATCGGCCGCGACCTGGACGACGCCGGCATCGGCATCGCGGGCAGCGCGCTGCGCCGTCCGCCGTCCGGGTTCTCCCCCGCCCCCGACGCCGCCCCCTTCTTGCTGCACAAGGCGCTGTTCTCCGCCGTCACCGAGCCGGCCGCGCTGGCGACGGCACCCGAGTTCCTCGACGGCGTCGAGCAGCACTGGGCGCGGCTCGCTCCGCTGCACCTCTGGCTGGTCGCGCACGTGCAGGCTGATCAGGGCAGGCCGCGCTCCCGCGGGTAGCCGAAGAACCCGCGCTTCTTGATCAGCTCGCAGACCTCGACCGGCACCATCGACTCCCAGGTGGTGTCTTCGGTCGGGATCCGCTTGAGGACGTCGCGGCTGAGGATCCGCAAGTAGGCGGGCTTGTAGTTGTCCAGGCCGACGAAGCTACCCCGCCGGTGCAGGTAGTCGTACAGGGGCTGGTGGTCGTCGTCGACCCGAACGGTGTCGACCGTGACCACCTGACCGTCGCGCAGCATCGGATAGACGTAGAGCTTGAGGTTGTTCTTCAGCAGCCGGCCGAAGCTCTCCAGGATGCCGCCCGGCAGCTCCGCGTGGCTGGCCTCGTCGAACAGCGTGAGCAGGCTCGGGACGCCCATGACCATGCCGATCCGGCCGTCGGTGCGCCAGGCCAGGTAGGCGGCAAGCCGGTAATAGGCCAAGAAGTCGGAGATCAGCACGGTCATCCCGCACGCCGAGAGCAGGTCGGCGCGGGCGAGGAAGTCCTTGCGGTCGACAATGTCGCCGCCGGCGCGCAGGTTGGCCATGGTCAGCTCGGTGAGCATCAGGACGTCGCGGCCCATGACGTCGTCGTGGCTCTCGAACTTGGCCAGGGCCGCCTCGAGCATGTCGATGTTGACCACGGTCGGCGGCCGGAAGCTGCCCCGCTCGACCAGGATCGCCTTCTTGCGCAGCACCTCGCTGGGCTGCAGCACCTGCCGGTCGGGGGCGAACATCGCTGCGCCGCTCAGCCCCAGCGTGACCAGCTTGAGCGCCAGCAGCCGGTTGTCGACGCCGCGGAACTCGATGCCCTTCATCTCGATCATGTCGATCTCGATGCGGCCGGTGGTCAGCGCGTCGAGCAGGCTCTCCACCACCCGCTCCGGCTCATGGTGCTGGAAGAACGCGGCGTGCAGCAGGTTGACGCCGACGACGCCCAGGGCCTCCTGCTGCTGCGCGGCCTCGTCGTCGAGCATCCGCACGTGCAGCACGATCTGGCTCGGCTCGTCCCGCGGGTGCGACTGGAACTTGACCCCCATCCAGCCGTGGCACTCGTTGCCGCCGCGGTAGCTGCGGGCCACGACGGTGTCGGCGAAGGCGAAAAACGAGGTGTCGTCGCCGCGCTCGTCACCGAGCCGCTCGAGGTTGAGCTCGTACTCGTGGTCGAGCATCGCCTGCAGCCGGCCCTTGCTGACGTACCGGTCGCTCTTGCCGTAGACGGCGTCGCTGACCGCCATGTCGTAGGCCGACATCGACTTGGCCACGGTGCCGGCCGCTCCCCCGGCCCGGAAGAACCAGCGCGCAACTTCCTGGCCGGCGCCAATCTCGGCGATCGTGCCGTACCACCGCAGGTCGAGGTTGATCTGGAGCGCCTTCTGCAGGGTGTCGAGCGGAGCATCCATGCCGGCTCCTGTCCGGATCGGCTCGTGCAGCCTGGCGGCGAGCGTAGCCGCGCGCGGCGGGGGCGGCTCTCGTCCGCACGTCCGTGTGTGCAACCGTGACCGGAGGTCGGCGAGGTCACTGACAGGACCCAGCGCCCCTCGGAACATCCCAGTTCCGGGGCTACCCGGAGCAGCCGGCCCGGCCCAGCGGAGGTGCAGGCGCTCCTACCAGGCGGCGAGCGGGCTGTAGAGGCGTCCGTCCCGAAAGGGAAAGGCACTACGTCGTTCCGGAAGGGACCTGCCAGGTCCGCGCTCCCCCGCGCTGTCGCCGCATCTGCGGCCGGGTCGGGCCACGTAGCTGGACTGGTACGCCCGCTCCGAGCGCACCGCCCTCGCGACTCCGTGCACCCTCTCACCGCACAAGGCGTGTACGTATGTAACGTGTCGCCCCTCGGACACCAGCTGATGCACACCCGTGGAGCCGCTCTCGTCTAGGCCGGGGACGCCTACCCGGAACGATGAGTCGGCACCCGAACGTCACGTCGTCAGAGTTCGACGGCCGTCGGTTCCGCCGGGGGCTGTTCGTGCGAGGCCAGGTACCGCTCGCGGAGTGCGAACTTCTGGATCTTCCCGGAGGCGGTCTGGGGGAACTCTTCGACGGTCCGCCAGATGCGAGGGATCTTGTAGGCGGCGAGGTGCTCCCGGCAGAACACCGTCGGCCCGTCGAGGTCGAGACCTCGCCCCGCAGCGGGACGGACGAAGGCGGCAACCTGCTCGCCCATCTCGGCATCGGGGATCCCGACGACGGCGACATCGGCGACGTCCGGATGCGTGAGCAGCAGGTCCTCGATCTCGCGCGGATAGATGTTCTCACCACCGCGGATGATCATGTCCTTGAGCCGGCCCTGCACGCGCAGGTAGCCGTCTTCGTCCAGGCTGCCCAGGTCGCCGGTGCGCAACCAGCCGTCGGCGTCCAGAGCCCTCGCCGTCCCCTCGGGATCGTCGTAGTAGCCGGTCATGATGCCGGGACCGCGGGCGCAGATCTCGCCGACGACGCCGGCGGGAAGGGGCTTGTCGGTGGCCGGATCGATGATGCGGAGCTCAGTCCCGGGGAGCGGGGGCCCGACGGCCTCCACCCAGTGCGGGTTGGGGTCGTCCGGCCGGGTGTGGGTCAGGTACGGGGAGGCCTCCGTCTGGCCGAAGCCGATCGAGACGGCGACGCCGAGCTGCTGCCGCGCCCGACGAACGAGCTCCGGCGCGACCGGCGCCCCGCCGAGCATCGACAACCGCCAACTGGACACGTCGCGGGGGTGCGCCGCCTGCTCGTCCAGCATCCGGATGAGCATCGTCGGAACGCTGAGCATCAGGGTTCCGCGCTCGGGTTGGTAGCCCCAGTCCTCTGCTGATGCTGAGCAGGCGGACGTGCGGCCGGTGGACCAGCACGAGCACCGGCGTGGCGGCGGTCCAGGCCGACGCAGCCGGGCAAAATGAGCGCTGCCGCGTGGGTCCGTCCCGTCGGAGGCTCTGACCCTCCGGACAAGTGCTTCCACCGCATGCTGTGACGCGCCGCTCGCGCAGGGCTGCCACGTCAGATCCGCCGGGCCGCTCGCCGGGACCCTGGCGGGAGGGTGCGAACAAGAGAAGCCTCTGCCACTTCAGACCCACTCCCCCAGACATGGAGCTGACATGACCACCGAACTCGACGACGCCAAACCGACGATCGTCCTCGTCCACGGCGCCTGGGCAGACGCGACCGGGTTCGACAGCCAGATCCGCGCCCTGCAGGATCGAGGGTTGCGCACCATCGGATTCGGCAACCCGCTGCGCGACATCGACGGCGACGCCAGATACCTCGCCGAGTTCCTGCGCACGGTGACCGGTCCGATCGTGCTCGTCGGCCACTCCTACGGCGGCATCGTCATATCGGTCGCCGCGACTGGCAACGAGCAGGTCAAGGCGCTCGTCTACCTCAACGGATGGATCCTCGACGAGGGCGAGAGCCAGGCGCAGCTCCTCGAGAGGTTCGAAGGCAGCCTCGTGGGGCCGGCGATCAGGCCCGTGCCCTACACCCGTCCCGACGGGAGCCAGGACGCGGACCTCTACCTCGACCCCGCGGCGTTCCACGGCGCCTTCGCCGGCGACGTCGACGGCGCCACGGCGGCCGCGCTGGCCGCCGCGCAGCGGCCGTTCGCCAACGCCGCCTTCACCGGGCCCTCGGGGCCTCCGGCCTGGAAGACGGGGACCCCCTGCTGGTACCTGCTCGGCACCGACGACAAGGCGATCCCGCCGACACTCCAGCGGTTCATGGCCGAGCGCGCCCACGCCACCATCGTCGAGGTGCCCGCCTCCCACGTCTCGTTCCTCTCCCAGCCGGACGCCGCCACCGAGCTGATCCTTCAGGCCGTCGAAGCGACCAGGGCCGCCGGGGCGGTACCCGAGCCTCGGTCGCGAGCCGGCCAGTCAAGCGACAGCGCGGACCGGTCCAGCGCGACGGCACAGTCCGCCCAACCGTCCTGAGACCGAGGGCTCGGACCGGTCTGAGCGGGCGCTGTCGTGCCGTCGGCTTGGCCACCGAGCACCGGTGTGAGGGCGGCGGCCGCCTCGAGTGCTCTGCCCGTCAACGGTGAGCGCCGTGCCCGTCGAACGACTCGACCGCACGGGGTTACCGATGAGGACAGGAGGCGGGCTACGTGACCACAGATCCCGCGTACGCCGCGTGGCTGGGGAAAGCCCGCTCCCACCTGCGCGATGCCGACCCGGTACTGGCGCGGCATCGACGTCCGGCCGGACTTCGATCCGCGGGCATGGCTCGCCGAGCTGCAGAGCATGGACTTGTTCGGCGCCCTGCTGTTCCAGGTGACCGGTCAGCAGCTGTCCTTTGCTGCGACCCGCCGAACCCTCGCCCGCATCGAGGACCTGCTGGGAGTCAGGCTCCCCGCGCCCGATGAGCTGCTGGACGTCGAGCCTGCCACCTTGCGCGGGGCCGGCCTGTCCTGGCGGAAGATCACTACGCTCCGCGACCTGGCGGAACGGCTTGCCGACGGCCGGCTGGACCCGGACAGGTTGAGCGGCCTCCCCGAGTAGGTCTCCCGCTGGGGCCGACTCGATACCTCGGCCAGTCAACGCGGCCCCCGGTCGTCGAGGTCGGTGACGAAGAGCGTGTACATCGCGTGTCCGGCGTGCTCCGGCTTCACCTCGAATTTCAGGTATCGGTGTTCGGCGAGGTCCCACACGGCCTCGACGTCGTTCGCCAGGACGCCGGCGGCGAGCCGAGCAGGCGCTCGTACCATTCAGCGCCAGCTCAACGTGGCGCCTCGACGGGCTCCTCTTCGGGCTGGCGGCGTGGCCGGTCGCCTCGCAGATCTACGTCGCAGCGCCGAGGTGCCTGGAGCCGACGACGACGCGACCGGGTTGTTGCCCGGTCCCTCGCCAAGAGCACCCACCGTTCCGGCTACACCGACGGCGGCCGTATCCGTGTCCGTATGTAGCGTGTCGCCCCTCGGACACCGGCGATGTCCTGGACACCGTTCACAAGGGGTCCCGGCACATCACGTCTTGCTGGTGAGGGCGACGGCCCGGGTCACGCCGGTGGGCTGCTGATCCGGACCGACGTCTCCCGCCTCCCGGACCGAGCCGTCTCATCCCGGCGAACGATGACCCCTGCGACCAGCCGGATGCGTGGCAGGGTGGCGCATGGACATCCGCCGTGTCACTGCTGACGGCGTCCGCCAGTACAGCGTGGAGCAACTGGAGTCACTCCCCTGCGACGACGCGGTCCTGTGGGTCGACGTGCCGCAGTGGGACGCCGCTGCAGCGTCCCTGCTCACGGAACGGTTCGGCATCCATCCCCGCGCCGCCGAGGACTGCGGCCGCCGCAACCCCGTACCCAAGGTGCACGTGTACCCCGGCCAGGCCTTCATCGTCTTGCACGGGCCGGAAAGAGGAGCGCACGGGCACATCCACTACCTGGAACTGGACCAGTTCGTCGGACCCGACTGGGTGGTGACCGTGCACGGCCCACTCAATCCGGCCGTCCCGCCAGAGGCAGCGCTCGCCGAAACCCGGGCGATCGCGCGGCGGCTCGAGAGCGGCCGCCTGCACCCGGCCTCTGCGGCCGACCTGTCTTTCGCGATCATCAGCGCCCTCAGCGGGCGCCTGCGCGACCACCTCTCCACGATGACCGAGGAGGTCTGGCGGCTGGAACGCCGGGTCACCGGAGGGGACGACGGCGATCCTGAACGGTTCCTCGAGGAGATGTTCGCCGTCCGCCACGGGCTTCTCGCCGTCTGGACGATGGCCACCCTCAGCCGCGAGGTCTTCGGCCGGATGGCGACGCTCGGGGTATGGCCGGACGACAAGCGAGGGTTGCTGTTCGACCTGGAGGACCAGTTCCGCCGGCTCAGCCGGATGGCCGAGGGCCAGCGGGAGTACCTCCAGGGGGTCATCGAGTTCTTCCAAGCCCGGACGAACACGAAGATGACCATCGCGGCCGAGCGCCTGGCGGTGATCGCCGCGGTCACCCTTCCGATCACCGCTCTCTCGTCCGTCCTCGGGATGAACGTCATCGTCAGCACCCACACCCACGTGGTCGGGCTGGTGGTGATCCTCGCGGTCATGGCGGTCATGTCCGCGGCGGTGCTGCTGTGGGCCAGACGAAAGGGCTGGTGGTGAGGCAGAAACGGCGGCCTGGCCGGGTCTGTGACTCCAGCCGTGTGCGTATGTGGCGTGTCGCCCCTCGGACACAAGATCACTGGCTCACGCCAGTGCCGAACGTACAGGGCGCTGACGTCCTGGGCGCCCTGTCGTCGTTCATGGGTCGTCCCGCCGACGCTGGCTGGTGCCGAGCGTCTACCGCTCGGGGAACGGCTCGTCGTCCTCCTTGCACGCCTGTGCGGCGGCGAGCAACAGCTCGCGCCCAACCTGGAGCGGCACGCTGTAGCCGTAGAAGTCATAGGGCGCCTCCTCCCCCGCCCCCGGCCGATCCGCAACCGATTCGAGGGAGAGGTGGACAGGCACGACGAGGGAGTCGCCATCTCGGGCGCCGAGGCTGAACCCGAGGTTGGGCTCCGTGAAGGCGAGCAGCTCCTCCGATGCCTCGGTGGGAGTCTCGATCACCGGGACGCGCCCGCCTGCGGCCGCCCGCAGCCAATCCCCGATCTCCTGCGCCTCCCACGTAGTGAGGCAGGGGTCGTCGAACTTCCAGGACTCCCCCGCCACCGTCCGCACCCGCCCGTAAATCTCCAGCCAGTTCGCGTCCCCGTCGTCCGGCTCGCTCGGTGCAGCGGCGAACTGGTAGCGGGTCGGGCGGAGCTCGACGCCGGCGCCGTCGGAAGAGGTCAGCAGCACCTCGCCAGCATCCCAGGGCGCGCCGTCAGCCATGCCGACCGCACCGTGCCGGCCGGTCCGTGCCAAGGCGCTGCGGCGCGCTGCGGGACGTGGGGTCGAGGATGACGCGGTGTCCTCCTTGCTCGGCAACCTGACTGGTCGCACCCAGGCGGCGTTCCGTGCCCGAGTCTCCGGTGACCCCACCGGCGCACCGGAGTGGGTGCGTGACATCGCCCGCGTTGGTGCGGGACCCGGCTGGTTCGAGCCCGACGGGATCGTCTGGCGGGTGCACGGCGACCTGTCCACGCTCGTCGGCGGGGTCGCCGCACTCCTCGGTCAGGCCGCGCACCCACTGGCGCTGGCCGGTGTGCAACGCCACTCGGCGTATCGGGAGGACCCCTGGAAGCGGCTGGCCGGCACCGCCCGCTGGCTGGTGGTCACCACGTTCGGCTCGGCCGAGCTGGCCGAACGCGAGGCGGCCCGGGTGCGCGGCATGCATCGCAAGGTCCGCGGGACCACCGATGACGGCCGGCCCTACTCCGCCGGCGATTCGGATCTGCTGCGGTGGGTCCACCTCGCCTTCACCGACGCGTTCCTCCACGCGCAGGCCGCCGTCGGGCGAGACATGAGCCGCTTCGGCTCGCGCTGGGGCGATGCCTACGTCGGGGAGTGGTCGCGCAGCGCCCAGGCACTCGGGGCCACCGACCTGCCCACGACGCGGTCGGAGCTGGCCGAGGCACTGGCGGACTACGCCCCCGTGCTCGAGCCCGTGCCGACGGACTTGCTGGCCTTCCTCTCCGCCCCGCCGGGACTCAGTCAGCCGGAGCGGATCGTCTACTCAGGCTTCTCCGGCGGAGCCGCGCTCCTCGTCTCCCCTACCATCGCACCGCTCGCAGGCGTCCCCGGTCGATCCGCTCGGACCTCCCGGGACCGCGGCCAGCTCGTCGTGACCCGGCTGCAACTGCGTGTCATGAGCCTGGCGCTGGGCGGATCCAGCCCCTCCGAAGTTGCCGCCCGGTGGCGGCTGGGTCTGGGACCTGAACCTGACTGGAACACCTGACCGAGCCGGCTGTCTACGCCGGTATCGCGCGAGTCGACTGGATCCCGCCCGGCGCACGTGAGGACTTCGGTCGCGGATCCTGGGCGCGCGTTCCGATCGGTTGTGTGCGACCGAACTGTGTAGCCTCGTGCTCGTGCAGATTCTCCTCACGGGCGCGTCCGGCTTCGTGGGCGGAAGGCTCGCGACGGCCCTGGTGAAGGCGGGCCATGACGTTCGGGCCATGACCCGCCGGCCGGACGACTACCTAGGGGCCGGGACGCCGGTGTCCGGCGACGTCACCGACGAGGCTTCCCTGCGACAGGCGCTGCGCGGCTGCCACGCCGCCTACTACCTGGTGCATTCGCTGGGCGACGCGGATTTCCAGCGGAAGGACGCCGAGGCGGCGCGAACCTTCGCCCGTGCCGCCGCCGACGCGGGGGTCGAGCGGGTGATCTACCTCGGAGGCCTGGGCCGCGACGGCGACCGGCTCTCGCCACACCTGCGCAGCCGCCGGGAGGTGGAGCGGCTGCTCGCCTCGACGGGGGTGCCGGTCACCGTCCTCCGCGCGGGCATCATCGTCGGGCACGGCGGCGTCTCCTGGGAGATGACCAGCCAGCTGGTGGCCCATCTGCCCGCGATGGTCACCCCACGCTGGGTGCACACCCGCACGCAGCCGATCGCCATCGCCGACGTCGTCCGTTACCTCGTCGGCGTCCTCGAGGCGCCCGGCGCCGCGGGGCAGGTGTTCGAGGTGGGCGGCCCCGAGGTGCTCACCTACCTCGAGATGCTCAGCCGGGTCGCCGACATCCAGGGCCGGCACCTGTTCGTCGTCCCGGTGCCGCTGCTGACACCGAGCCTGTCCTCCCGCTGGCTAGCGCTGGTCACCGATGTGGACGTGACCACCGGACGGTCGCTAGTCGACTCGATGATCAACGAGGTGGTCGTCGCCGACGACGCGATCCGTACCGTGGTGCCGTTCGAGCCGATGGACTACGACCAGATGGTGCTCCTGGCGCTTGGTGAGCGGGCGGCTGCCCGCCGGCGGGCGGCCCGTGTCCGCCGGGCCGGCCTCCTCGCCCGGGGCGCCCGTTCGTGAGCCGCCGGCGCGGAGGTCCGCTGGTCCGACTGGTCGACCGACTGCCTGACCGGCTGGTCGAGCCGGTGCCGCGGAACCACCGCGAGACCGACGCAGCCTTCCGCCGCCGCCGACGCGTGACCACCGGGGTAGCCCTGGGAGGTGCCGGTCTGCTCGGAGCCTCCCTGTCGTCGAAGCCCGGATCGCCGACGTTCTACGGCCTTACGATGGCAGTCGCCGGGACCTGGGTCGCCGGGGGGCTGGCCTCGGGGCCACTCCACCTGGGCTGGATCTTCACCCCCGACCGCCAGCTGCGTCGCCCCGTCGCGACGCCGCTGATCACCGGGGTCGCAGCCTTCGGCACCTTCTACGCCGCCGCACTGGTCGTTCGTCGGGTCCCGATGCTCGACCGTGCGATCACGAAGGTCATGCGCTACGCCCACCAGGGCTCGACCCCGCTCGTGGCGACGACGGCGCTGGTCAACGGTGTCGCCGAGGAGGTCTTCTTCCGCGGCGCGGTGTATGCCGCCGTCGGCGTCGATCGGCCGGTGCTCACCTCGACGGGCGTGTACGGCCTGGCCACGGTGGCGACTCGCAATCCGGCACTGGTGCTGGCCTCGGTGGTCATGGGCGCGCTGTTCGGGATGCAGCGACGGGTCACCGGCGGAATACAGGCTCCGATCCTCACCCACGTCACCTGGTCCGCGCTGATGCTGCGCTACCTGCCGCCGCTGTTCGCCGACCGGCCGGACATCGGCGCTGACGACGGAGCCGTCCACCAGCTCGGAGCGGATGTGAGCGAGGTGCGGACGTGAGCCCGCTCCTCGAGGACCGCTCGCGGCCAGGGACTGTTCGGACATCGGCCGCGGCGCCGGCTACCGCTCGGCTGCGGATGGGTTCAGCCGTGTGCGTATGTAGCGTGTCGCCCCTCGGACACAAGATCGTCGCTGCATATGCACGGCCCGAGGCGCCAACCGAGCGATCGAACACGACCTCCCGCATGCGGTAGCAGCGGCCATCGTCGACTTCATCGACGGACACTCGCCGACGACCCCTACCGCGTCGGCAAGCGCTTGCTGTTCCAGCTCGAGGGCTACTGGTCGGCCCGCCGGGCCGGTACCGCGTCGTGTGTCCATCCACGACGAGGTTCCGGTGCGGGTCGTCCGGATCTCCGACCGCGCCGACGCCTACGGCTGACGTCGGAGGCCGGATCCCAGTTCCGTTCCCCCGGCGCCCCGGATGGCCTCTGTCCTCGCCCGCGTCCACGAGTACGCCTCCTCGGTCCGCGCAGCAGATGCCGGGGTCGTCAGCCTCCAGGCTGGCCCCGGTCAGGGCATAGGCCGATCGTGGCTCGAGGACCTGCTCGAAGACCCGCCGCTGGTCCCCGCGGCCGCGCTGGAACCGCAGCAGGCAGGCAGACCTCAAGGACACGCCGACGACATCCCCGAACATCGGCGCATCCCGGTGCCAACCGATGGTGGCGCCCGCCGGGTAGCGCGTGAGCAGACACTCGGCCAACCGCTCGTCCGGAACACCGAGCATCTCGGCACACCGGCGGCGCAGCTCGGAGAGCCAGTCCGGGATGGGGTCGCCTGCTGCGATCTGCCCTGACTCGACGTCGTAGCTCATGCCGTAGTGGCGCACCGTCCGGCGCGCGACCTGCCCGCGCATACGGACCACGCCGTACGACTCCTGGGTGAGGTGGCCCAGCAGCCGCGCCCCGTCCGGCACCGTCACCACGTCGGACGGCGTACGCGAGCCCGTGCGGCCCCTCCCAGATCCCGCGTATGCGAGCCATCCAGCGCTCCCCTGTCAGGGCGGGCTCGCCCCTGCCCGCCGTCGTGTGCGTGCGTGCCATGTCACCTCGGACACTCACACGTGGGAGCCCGGGTCGTCATCGGCTGCGGGGACCGTGGTCGGCGGGACCTGTGTCCCGCGGCTGCCGCCAGGGCGCCCGAGGCGCGTCGGCCGGGATACGTCGGAAGGGGGCTCTAGCGTTCCGGCCGTGACCGACGGGTTGGACGCCGACGATGCGCCCGATGCCCTCGCGGCCCTGACCGGATACGAGCGGTGGGACCGCACTCAACGCGCGGAGCAGCAGGTGGCGGCGGCGTACGGACGGGTGATCGGCGCCTGGTCGCCGAGCGCGAGGGTTGCCGCGGCGCCGGAGTTCCTGCAGCGGGTTCGGCAGCTGCTGGCGCTACGACTCGTCGCGGTGGCCGGGGACCGGCGAAGAGCCTTCCCGCAGAGGGTGCCCCCGGCCAGGACCCACGGCATCGCCGCGTTGTGGGCGGAGGTGTTCTGGGCGGCGAGGGAACGCTCGGCGGATGACGACTCGGGTGTGCTGGAGGCGGCCGACGCGTCGATCCGGGGACTGCTGAGCCTGACGCCCTCGGACCTCGCCGACCCGGACACGGTGCACGACTGGCGGGAGCGCCTGGAGCTCGTGGAGGAGACGTTGCGCGGGCTGGAGATGGAGGCTCAGGCGACCGAGGAGGAGCTCCAGGCCGCCGTCGACCAGGAACAGCGCGGCGAGAGGTCATGACCGGTCCGGGCTCCCAGCCTGCCAGTGCGTGAGCCGCCCCTCCATCGGTCTCAGCGCCGTGAGCAGCGTCCCCGTCACGCCATGACCGGTGCCCGAGCGTGCGCACCGACGTCGGGCTCCGCCAGGATCCAGCTCGTGCGGCCGTGGAGCGGCGGGGTCTTGGTGCCGTCTGTGAACCACACGACGACTCCCCCGTGGGCCCGGCACGGTGAACGCACGGTCCGAACCCTGCCGACTGCTCTGCTCCTGATCGGCCGGACCAGGGGCAGGCCGAAGTCCGTGCCGACGACGTCACTGGTCGGGACCGGCTCACCCCCGGCGAGGTTGCTCGTGGAGACGGTGGTCACGGGTGCCTGCCGGCATCGGCCAGTCGGACGACCGGCGCCGCAGGCTGCTCTCCCGCAGGGATGGCCGCCCCGGTGGTGGGCGGTGGATCCGGCCGCGCGCCGTTTCGCGTGACGCGGATCGTCTGCGGGCTGCGCACCTTCCGGGTGGGCACGACCTCGCCGAGGTCGGCCAGTCGTTCGACCGCGGCGTCCTTGTCGACCTGCGTGCGCAGGCTGCCACCGGACCACTCGCAGTGCAGGTCCTCCGCGGGCCCCGACCGGCCCCGCAGTCGTTCCCGCGCGTACTCCTTGTGGCGCCTGGCCTCGTTCTCCGCCGCCCGCCAGGCGTCGTAGTCGTGCACGGCGTCGACGTAGTCCTGGTCCGTGACGGTCAGCCGCGACTGGCGGGAGAGGTCCCCCTCGCTCTCCGCGTCGACGGGCGGTCCCCAGCACAGGTCGAGGAACGGGCACCAGTCACACATGGTGTCCACCCCGGGCCCGAACCCGTCGCGGGAGACGGCCTCGACCCCCTCGTCCGCCACTGTCGCGTAGACGTCGGAGAGCCACATGATGGCCTCCGCGGCCAGACCGGGGTCATGTTCGGTCTCGAAGACGACGTCCTCACCCGAGTCACGGGACAGGTACCGGATGCGCACTCCCTCGACGTCCTGCCCCACGCCAGCGGGGAGTCGCCGGTCGTGCGTCTGGCCGGTACGCAACAGCCAGGCGTAGACGGACACCTGGAACCAGTGCTTGGCCGGCACCCCACGCGTGAGGATCCGCTCGAACCCGAACCGGGACGTGGTCTTGAGGTCCTCGACGACCGGGACGTGCCACCAGTCGCAGCGGCCCTTCACCTGCTCGCCCTCCAGCCCCACCTCGGTCAGCCCGCCGTACTGGCGGCGCAGGGTGCGCAGCACGCCCCGGTGGAGCTCTGTTCCGAGGAAGGCCTGCAGCCCCGTGCGGGTGTTGGTCGGCCGGCGCCGGGCGATCCGGTAGGCCGCCCGGCGCCGGCACTCGCCGAGCTCCGAGGCGCCGATCATCCGCTGGCGGGAGCGGGCCCGTCGGCGGTCGAGGTCACGGACCGCCGCGGCCAGGCTCGGGGCCGCGCTCCGCTCGGCCGCGCTGGGCCGGGCGGGCAGCACCGCCGTCATGCCGAGATCTCCTGCTGACCCACCGCCAGACCGGACCGCTGGGTGGCGATCACCTCGCGGACCAGCGCGGTCAGCCGCCGGGTCGCCACGTGCTCGACCGGACGGCCGAACCGCTCGGCGATCTCCTCCTCGGTCACGCCGAGGCTCTCCAGGCTGGTCAGGACACCGCGGCGGGCGGCGGTGAGCCGGCGGTCCCGGGGGTCGTCCGGGGTCGGGGAGGCCTCGAGCAGCGGGTTGCTCGCCGGCGCCTTGTCCTCGGCGCGGGAGGCGGCGGCAGCGGCCCGGGCCGCGTCGACGACCGCGGC
>JAODNJ010000165.1 GCA_025465155.1 Frankiales bacterium | reverse complement strand
GGGGCGTCCGGCTTCCGGACGAGGCACGCTGGGGGCCGGACACATCGACGAAACAGACGGACGGGATCATGGCGAGCATGGACCGGCAGCAGGAGTTCGTCCTGCGCACCCTCGAGGAACGCGACATCCGCTTCGTGCGGCTGTGGTTCACCGACGTCTCGGGATACCTGAAGGCCGTGGCGGTCGCGCCGGCCGAGATCGAGGCCGCCTTCGCCGAGGGCATCGGCTTCGACGGCTCGGCGATCGAGGGGTTCGCGAGGATCTTCGAGTCCGACATGCTGGCCAAGCCGGACCCTGGCACGTTCCAGGTGATGCCGGCGGCCAAGGGCCAGCCGAGCGACAGCGCACGGATGTTCTGCGACGTCACGCTGCCCGACGGCTCGCCGTCCTGGGCCGACCCCCGGCACGTGCTGCGCCGCGCCCTGGCGAAGGCCGCCGACATGGGGTTCACCTTCTACACCCACCCCGAGGTCGAGTTCTTCCTGCTCAAGGATCTGCCGACCGACGGGAGCGCGCCCGAGCCGGCCGACACCGGTGGCTACTTCGATCTGTCGACGCACAACGTCGCGCACGACTTCCGGCGGGAGGCGGTCTCCGCGCTCGAGGCCATGGGCATCTCGGTCGAGTTCAGCCACCACGAGGTCGCGCCCGGCCAGCAGGAGATCGACCTGCGCTACGCCGACGCCCTGTCGATGGCCGACAACATCATGACGCTGCGGCACATCGTCCGTGAGGTGGCGCTGGCCCAGGGCGTGCACGCCACGTTCATGCCCAAGCCGTTCACCGACCTGGCCGGCTCCGCGCTGCACACGCACCTCTCCCTGTTCGAGGGCGACCGCAACGCCTTCCACGACCCCGCCGACCCCATCCGGCTGTCGAAGACGGCCAAGCAGTTCATCGCCGGCCTGCTGACCCACGCCCGCGAGTACACGGCGATCACCAACCAGACGGTGAACTCCTACCGTCGGCTGCTCGCCGGCACCGAGGCGCCGACGGCGGCCACCTGGGGCCGGGCCAACCGCTCGGCGCTGGTGCGGGTGCCGTCCTACAAGCCCAGCAAGGCCAACTCGGCGCGGGTCGAGGTCCGCTCCCCGGACTCCGCGTGCAACCCGTACCTGACCTTCGCCGTCCTGCTCGCGGCCGGGCTGCGCGGGGTCGAGAAGGGTTACGAGCTGCCGCCGGAGGCCGAGGACGACGTCTGGGCCCTGACCGACACCGAGCGCCGCGCGGCCGGGTACGAGGACCTGCCGGTGTCGCTCGGCGAGGCGCTGACGGCGATGGAGAGCAGCGAGCTGGTCGCCGAGACCCTGGGCGAGCACGTCTTCGACTTCTTCCTGCGCAACAAGCGGGAGGAGTTCACCTCCTACCGGCAGAACGTCACGCCGTTCGAGCTGCGCCGCTACCTCCCCGGCCTGTAGGGGGCGCCTACTACTCTCGGTGCCGTGTCCGGTCGCGGAGCCCGCCTGATCGTCGTCGTCCCGAGCGAGTCCGATCCGCCGGCGCGGCTGGGGGAGTGGTTGCGGGCCGCGGGGCTCACCCTGGACGAGCGGCACCTCGGCCGCGGCGATCCGCTGCCGGCGGACCTCGCCGAGCACGACGGCCTGCTCGTGCTGGGCGGCCCGCAATCGGCGCTCGACGGTCCCGAGGTGAGCCCCGAGCTCTCCGGAGTGCGTGACCTGCTGGTCCGGGCGGTCGCCGACGACGCCCCGACCCTCGCCATCTGCCTCGGCGCCCAGCTCCTGGCCCAGGCCGGCGGTGGCCGGGTGCGCCCCGGCGCCGACGGCCCCGAGGTGGGCACCGGGCTCGTCGCCAAGCGGGACGCCGCCGACCGCGACCCGGTCTTCGGCCCGCTGCCGCTCTCACCCGACGTCCTCCAGTGGCACCACGACGAGATCTCCCAGCTGCCGGCCGGCGCGACCCTGTTGGCCAGCAACCCGCGCTACGGGAACCAGGCCTACCGCGTGGGCGCGCACGTCTACGGGCTGCAGTTCCACATCGAGACGACGCCGGAGACGGTGCGCGCCTGGGCGGACGAGGACCCCGAGGGCGTGGCCGCCACCCCGTTCGACGTCGACACGATCTGCGCCCGTGCGGCAGCCGTGGACGCCGACCTCGCCGAGGTCTGGGAGGCGTTCGCCGGCCGGTTCGCCGACCTCGTCCGGGCGCGCTCCCGCCAGGTGGCCTGACCGGTGACGGCCGCCGACGCGAGGGAGGTCCCGCGCCGCGCCGTCGTCCGGCTCGTCCGGTTCGGGTTCGACGACGGCGAGCGGGCGGCCCGCCTGCTGAGCGACCCGGCGCTCGGGCTGTGGGACCTCGACCGCAACGAGCCGGCCGACCCGGAGGCGGGGCCGGTTGTGTCGGCCCTCGCCCGCGCCGGCGATCCCGACCTCGCCGTGCTCTCGCTGCACCGCCTGGTCGAGGCCCTCGACAAGGCCGATCCCGGCGGAGGGTCCGCGGCCGTGCTGCTCGCCCGGCTGCGCGGTTCCGGCCCGTTGCGCGGCCGGCTGCTCGCCGTGCTCGGCGCCAGCTCCGGCCTGGCCGACCATTTGGCGGCCAGCCCCGGCGACTGGACAG
>JAODNJ010000150.1 GCA_025465155.1 Frankiales bacterium | reverse complement strand
CCCACGGCCACGTCACCGCTGGTCCGACTCGTCCCGGCGATTGAGTCCCCGATCGTCGGCGAGACACGTCCTGAGCCCGCGACTCCCGCAGTACCGGACTCTGTAAGTCCGTTGGTCACAGAGTCCGGTACTCCCGAACAACCGAAGTCCGGCAGTACCGCAGTCCGGAAGCGTCGGACTCCCCAACCACCGGAGTCCGACAGTGACGGACCCCGGTACCTCCAGCTCGTGCGTAAGGAGGCCCGACTGCGCACCGATCAGGTCGACGCGCTCGCGCAGTTGCGGCGGCGGCTGTCTCGCCGGCGGGCGAACCGTGACGAGGTGCTCACCGACAACACGCTGATACGGATCGCGGTCGACCTGCTGCTCGGCCAGGCCGACCGGCTGCACGGTGACACCGAGTCGGAGCTACGGCGCTCTGTCAGTCCGTGAGTCTGTGACTCTGTAAGTTCCGAGGTCCGGGTCTTGTCTTGGCTGCGCTGTCCCGGGCCTTGGCGCGCTCAGGCTGACGAGACGCTACGCCAGCGTTCGTGCGCGGACTGGCGGGTCATGCCGGCCGCACTGCCTACATCCGTCCAAGACGCGCCAGCGGCACGGGCTCGCGCTACGGCCTCCGCCAGGCGCCGGCCAACCTCGGCATGCTCGTGGGACAGATCGGCGACCTCGGTCAGAATCTCGTACGGGCTGACGTGTTCTTTCCACTCGGCATGGCCAGCGTCGTGGATGCCCTGCGGCTCGTCGGCGTCTGGCGAGTACACCCGCCGGGCGGCGAGGTCCTGATCGTCAGGAGCGGTGACCCGGGTCCACGGCAGGCCGCGCCAGCCGCACTCACACGCCGTAACCCAGCCGGTCACCTCGGCCTCGGGCCGGTGCTGCCACTGCTCGTACTCCAGCTCCCGCTCGCCGATGCGAGTGACTAGGACGCCCTGGTGCGACCAGCCTGATCCGAGCGCGCCGTCGGTGAAGGTGGGCGCTAGCCATCCTTCATGCTTGCCGTCGTCTGTCTGCCAGCCCATGCGACCCTCCCCGCCTAGTGTCAGGAATCCCTGACACGCTTCACTGTAGCGACTGTCAGGAATCCCTGACAAGGGGTTAGTAGTCCTCAGTTACGGAGATACGGAGGTTCGCACTTGCGGACTTGCGGCCCTGCGTAGCGATGGCCCGCGCCGCGGCCCGGGCGTCCTCGCCGGCGCCGGTCAACACCGGACCGGAAACCGATGGTGGCACCAACCGTTTCGGTGCTGCGGGGCGTACCACTCGCTCGAGCAGCTCGACCGCCCGGATCGGTGGCGGCAACGGCTGACCGGTGACCGGATCCAGCCAGTGGCGCAGCCGCCAGCACAGCCACGCGGCCCGACGTCGCGCCGGCGTCGCCTCCCGGTGCGGACGTACCCGGCCGGTCCGGTCGGCGTCGTAGCGCCACCTGTCGCGCTGCTGGGCGGTCGGTGGGGGAGCGGGCCACCGTCGGCCGCTGGGCGCCTGGTCGATGGCGTGTACGAGCGCCTGGAGGCACCAGCCGGCGCCGAACCACCGGGCCAGGATGCGGCGGGCCTGCTCGTCGCCGATGTCGGACCATCCCGCGATCGACCGCAGCGTGTGCGCGGCGTCGCGCTGCTCGGCCGCCGATCGTGGCGCCCGCCGCATTTCGAAGGGCTGCCTAGGACGCTGGGAAGGATGTGAGCGCCGTCGCACCCCTTCTTGTTGCTGATCTTGGCCGTCGTTACGGAGAGAACCATCTACGGCCGTAACGTCCCCACTACGTGGGTCCGGAGGGTGCGCAAGTTCATCCACAGGCATCGGCGCGAGGATCGCGTACGTCGGCGCCCTGTTGACGTCGGTACCCAGCACCTGGGCGGACGCTCCCGGCTCGACCACGTACAGCAAGTCAGCCGCGCGGGCCCATGCGATGACACGGCGCACCGTGCCGACGCTGATGCTCTCGCCAAGCAGGTCCGTGGCGGCCGCTGACAGCTGCGCATGCGTCGTCGTGATGCCACCGGTGCGCCAGTCGATCCGGTACGTCAGCGCCTGCCACACCGCCCGCCAGTTGCGGTGCCGGTCGCACCGCCACATCGACGTCGCCGGGTGCGTGTCGAACGCCTCGAGCGCGGCCGCCGGGTCGAGCATCACCCGCACCCCGGCCGGGATATCCGCCGCGGTGATGAAGCGCGGCGTGAAGCGCCCGTTCGGCCGGCGTACCCGCTTCTGCAGGCGCTCCCGCACCCGGTCGGGGATCGCGGCCCACGGGCGGTTACGTCGCCGCGGCCGCCGACGTCGGGGACGCTTCGGGCCCGGCGCTGTCGATGCCGGACGGACCGCACCGGGCGCGTAGCCGAGCCACCCGACCGGCACGCTGTCGACCGCCGCGGTGGCCAGCTGGTGGCCCGGGTCGCGTAGGTGCGTGGTGCACGCCGTGCCGGCCACTGGGTCCGCCGCGAGGGTGATCTGCCCGTTGTTGCGGCAGGTCAGGCAGAACCCGTGGCCTTGGTCGCTGCGATTGTCGGTGGGTGCGGTTATCCTGCGAGCAGGACGCAAACGTCCCGCCCGCTGACTTAGTGGCATTGGTCCTCACATCAAGAGGCCCGCGTCGGCAGGTGGTGTGAGCGGCGATCAGGGGTTTTGTG
>JAODNJ010000149.1 GCA_025465155.1 Frankiales bacterium | reverse complement strand
CGACCACTGGCAGAACAGCGCCGAGGAGCTGTGGGACCGGAACGCCGAGCGCGTCGCCGAGCACATCACCTCCTACGTCCGCCGGCTCGGCGTGCGGTTCGTGCTCGTCGCGGGCGACGTCCGGGCCCGGGAGCACCTCCTCGAGAACGCGGGCGACCTGTGGAGGGACCTCGTCGTGCAGATGGACGAGGGTGGGCGGGCCGCCGGCGCCGACCGCGACCCGATCTTCCGGCGAGAGGCGGAGCTGGTCGCGGAGCACGAGGCCCGGGAGGACGCCCAGGTGCTCGAGCAGATCGAGGCGGCCTCCGCACACGGGCTCTCGGTCACCGGCACCGCGCTCGTTGTCGAGGCGCTGCGCAAGAACCAGGTGGAGACCCTGGTCCTCGCCGACGAACCGGACGACGAGAAGCTGCTGGTCGGCGGGACGCCGCTGGAGCTCGGCACCAACCAGGGCGACATGGAGGCGCTCGGCGTCCGGGATGCAACCGCGGTGCCGGCGGAGCGGGCGCTCGTCGAGGCCGCCGTGGCGACCAAGGCCGGGGTCGTCGTCCTGCCGCGCTCAGCCATGCCGGGCGACATCCCGGTGGCCGCCATCCTGAGGTACACCGACGCATCGACCCCGCAGCCCCAGCGCACCGCGGAGCCGGCCCGATGAGCGATCCGCACCAGCCCGCGATGTCCCCGGGCACCTGGGCATCGGCACCCAACAGCAACGCTCCTGAGAGGCGGTCGGAGATGACGACGCAGAAGAAGCCCACCCCCGAGGCGCTGGCCAACGTCACCGAGGACAACATCCAGAGCCGTTCCCGGCTGCTTCCGGAGGAGAAGGCCCTCGAGGGCAGCGGGATGGAAGAGGTGGCCGCCGAGGTGATCCTCGCCGAGTCGGAGGAGCGGACCGTCCACCCCGACCCGGACGACGCCCAGGGTGCCCACCGGCAGTCCGCGGAATCCGCCGACCTGCCCTGACGATCGCCACGCCGGACCGGTCACCTGGTCGGGTGACCGGAGGGACTGACGAGCGGCGCCCCCGGGTAGGCGGCCCTCGATCGGATCGAGGAGGAGATCCCGTGCCCAAGACGACGAAGAACGGCAAGGCCCGGCAGAGCGAGATCCCCAGCACCCTGCGGCGCTCTCCGCAGAAGGCGCAGCGGACCTTCGCAAAGGCGCATGACTCGGCAGCCGACGAGTACGGCGACGAGCGGCGCGCCAACCAGGTGGCCTGGGCCGCGGTCAAGCACAGCTTCGAGAAGGTCGGCGACCGCTGGGAGAAGAAGGGCAGGAAGGGGCCCTCCGACGAGCGGGCGAAGGGCGGCCGTAACACGAACGAGCCGACCAAGGGCGGCGTCGACGCCAACGCCAGCAAGTCGCACCTGATGGACCTGGCCAAGAGGCTCGACGTCTCCGGCCGGTCCAGGATGAAGAAGAACCAGCTCGTCGACGCCATCAAGAAGGCCAGCGACCGTCAGACCGCGAAGGCACGCAAGCACTGACCGCCCGGCCGGCCCCCGATGTTCTCCCGCGCGCCGGTCCATGCCTCTGCACGCGCCCCACGCCGCGAGCGCGTTCGCGCTCCGGGCCTTCTCGGACGCCCTACGGGCGGAGCCGGCCGACGAGCGGTCACCGGTCGCGGTCACCTCGATTCTGCCGGCCAGCATCGGGACGCCGTACTTCGAGCACTCCCGCAGCACGACCGGCTCGATGCCCGAGGCCCCGCCGCTGAGGGCTCAGGAGCCGGGGATCAGGATCAGCTCGGTCTGCCGGGCGTCGAGGTACTCGACCCCGCGGCCGGTCAGCGCGATGCCCTGCTCCAGGGCCATGCGCGCCACCTGGCCGTCCCACTCCGGCACCGGCACCCGGACGCAGAGTTCGAGGGCGTAGACGGTGTCCGGGCACAGTCGGCGCCGGCCGGCGCCGGGCACGCCGGTCTGGTCGTCCCAGAGTCCGATCGCCGGGCCCGCGCCGTGTCCGTGGTAGCCGACGGGATGGGAGTAGACGTCGCCGTCGATGCCCTCCGTGGCGGCCGCGGCACGCGCTGCGGCCAGCACCTCGTCACCCGTCCGGCCGGGGACGAACGCCGCCGTGGTGACGTCCTGCATCCGGTTGCCGACCGCGAGCGCTGACCGGAGCCCCCCGGGCGCGGCTGTTTCCCCGGGCCGCAGGACGTAGCCGTTGCGCTGGGTGTCGGTCCGAAGTCCCAGGCTGGACAGGCCGACGTCGCAGTGGACGAGGTCACCCGCCTGGATCGCCGAGTCGTAGGGCACGGCGGGCAGCACGGTGCCCCGCTCGTCGGCCAGGGGCACGCCGGCGCGCTGCAGCCCGACGGTCGGCTGGAACCACGGGTCGACGCCGAGGTCGGCGAAGCGCTGCCGGATCCACCAGGCGAGGTCCAGCGCCGTCGTGGTCCCCACGGTGATCGCGGCGGGGGAGTACGCCTCGGCGATGACCTCGTGCACCAGCCTGTTCATCCCGTGCAGTGCCGCGATCTCCTCGGGCAGCCGGGTCTCGAGCCAGCTCACCACCAGGTCCTCCGCGGAGACGAGCCGGCCGGCATAGGGGCCGAGCGCCTCGACGAGGAGGCCGTGCTCGGTGTGCGAGAGGCCGTCGGCGAGGGCGAAGTCGCCGGAGAGGTCGATGCCGATCCGTCGCGGGTCCGCCTGCTCGACCATCCGGCGGACGGCGGCCCACTGCGAGGCCTCGGGGTCGGCGGCGGGGTCCTCGTCGGGTGACCAGGCGGCAACGAACTGGCCGACCGGATAGCGGGACACCGCGGCCGCTGTCACGCCGTCGTCACTGCGGTGGAGGACCAGGATGGTGCGGCGCCGTGCCGAGAGCCAGGTTGCCGGCAGCAGCGTCGCGAGGACGGGGTCCTCGTTGTACTCCCGCCCGGTGATCAGCCACATGTCGATCCGGGCCCGGTCCATGAGTCCCGGCAGCACGTCCAGCAGCCGCTGGGTGAGCCAGCGGTCGCGCACGTCGGCCTGTTCGCGCAGCGGCAGGGGGAAGGCCCGCGTCGGGCCTGCCGTGAGTGTCATGCGGAGAGGCGCACGAAAGTCATGAGCACAGGGAAGCAGACAACCGCCGCCGCCACCGGTCGAGCGTCACACGGCGCCCCGGCCGGGCCGCGTGCTCAGGCGACGTCGCTGGCAGGCGTCTCCGCCTGAGGAGCGTCGTCGGCCGGAGGCAGGGGCACGGCCTCGACCGGCCGGGCCGGGCGCGGGGAGGGTAGGTCCACGGCGGCGATCCGGTCGCGGCCCAGCCGCTTCGCCTCGTACATGGCGGCGTCGGCCCGGTCGATGAGCCGCCACAGCGCGTCGCCGGGGTCGTCGCCGTCGACCGGCCGGGTCAGCGCGATACCGATGGAGGCGGTGACCCGGTGGCCGTCGTCCGTGCAGCTGGCGGCGACCGCGGCGCGGAGGCGCTCGGCCAGGTGGTGTGCCTCGGTGCCGTCGCCCACGAGCCCGAGGACGACCAGCTCCTCCCCACCGGTCCGCGCCAGGACGTCGGCCGGCCGGACGGTGGCGGCCAGCGCGCCGGCGACCGCCTGGAGGACGGCGTCCCCCGCCGCGTGCCCGTGCGCGTCGTTGAGCCGCTTGAAGTGGTCGAGGTCGAGCACCATGGCCGCCACCCGGGTGCCGTCACGGCGGGCCTGCCGCCACATCCGCGGCGCCTGCTGGGTCAGGAAGCGCCGGTTCGACAGCCCGGTGAGCGGATCCGTGCTGGACAACGCCTGGGTCGCGGCGAGCAGACGCTGGATCCGCCGGCGCAGGACGAAGACGCCGACGGCCGTCGCGTTGAGCATGCCTGCGTTGACAGCGGTCTGGATGGTCAGGTCCGCGCCGCTGGCGTAGTTGTTCCACAGGCCGGCGAGGCAGGCGGCCACGGTGGCCAGCATGTTGATCCCCAGCTGCCACGGGCCGAGGAACCAGGCGGCCACGAACGCCGGGAAGAGCAGCATGAGCGGGGTGGCGTAGTGCGCCGGGTCGCGGAGGCAGAACGCGACGACGACGTAGACGAGGTCGCCGAGCAGGACGAGCGCGAAGGTCTGCGACCGCCCCGCCCGCTCGCGCAGGAGCAGCGGCACCGAGATCAGCATGCACAGCGCCATCGCCCCGATGTAGACCCAGTGGGCGGCGCCGTCGCGGACCCCGCCGCCGACGGCGAGGTTGACGCTGCCCATCAGGCCGCCCACGAAGAGCAGGGCGGCCATCGTCAGCGCGGTGACCCGGTGCTCTGTCCCGCGGGTGCCCAGGGTCGCCCCCGGCGCGGGACTGTCCCGCGGGGAGTCGGTCTGCCGGCGGGCCGTCACGGCGTGCAGGATGCCCTATTTCCGCGGTCCTGCGGGGGTTTCCACTCCTCGTCACTCGCCCGGGCGACGACGCGGACGGGGGATCCCACTGCCTGGGAATCCGCCGGTTCGGATCCCCACGGCGACCCGGGCGGCGCCGTGCCAGAGTGAGGACGTCCCCGCTCGAGACCACCAGCGACAGTGACGACGCGAAGGAGGTCCCCCATGGCGGAGGGACCCTGGTTCTACTGCATCAAGCACCACACAGTGGAGACGCGCGACGGCTGCGCGGAGCGGCACCGCCTCGGGCCGTATGCCACCCGCGAGGAGGCGCAGCACGCGCTGGAGTCGGTGGCCGACCGCAATCAGAAGCTCGACGCGGAAGACCGTGCCTGGGAGGGGGACTGATCCCCGACCCGCGGGCCCGCTCCAGCTCGGAGGCATGATCGGCACGTGGGAGCCATATCAGGCCCACCGCGCGGGTGGCGCGGTCCCGGCCCGGACTACTCGAACGAGTGCTCGGGGCCGGGGAAGGTGCCTTCGCGGACGTCGTCGGCGAATTCGCGGGCTGCCCGCAGCAGTTCGCCGCGCAGGTCGGCGTACTTCTTCACGAACCGCGGCACCCGGCCGGCGTTCAGCCCGGCCATGTCGGGCCACACCAGCACCTGGGCGTCGCAGTCGAGCCCGGCACCGATCCCGATCGTCGGGATGGTCAGCTCCTTGGTGACCTGGCCGGCGAGCTCGGCCGGGACCATCTCGAGGACGACGGCGAAGGCGCCGGCCTCCTGGGCGGCGTGGGCGTCGGCGAGCAACTGCTCGGCAGCCGCCCCGCGGCCCTGGACACGGAATCCCCCGAGGGCGTGCTCGCTCTGCGGGGTGAAGCCGACGTGCCCCATCACCGCGATCCCGGACTCGCGCAGCAGCCGGATCTGCGGGGCCACCCGCACGCCACCCTCGAGCTTGACCGCCTGCGCGCCGCCCTCCTTCATCATCCGCACCGAGGTCTCGAAGGCCTGCTGCGGCCCCGACTCGTAGCTGCCGAACGGCAGGTCCGCCACGATGAGTGCCCGCCTGGTGGAGCGGGTGACCGCCTTGGTCATCAGCAGGATGTCCTCGACGGTCACCGGGACGGTGGACGAGTACCCGAGGACGACGTTGCCGGA
>JAODNJ010000124.1 GCA_025465155.1 Frankiales bacterium | reverse complement strand
CACCATGCTCGTCGGGCCGATGGTGCGGGCCGGGACGAGTGGGCAGCGCATCGACCACTACAGCCTGCTGCGGACGATCGAGGACATGTACGGCCTCCCGCCGCTCGGCCACGCCGCAGAGGCGCAGTCCCTGCAGGGCATCTGGCAGACGCCGACGTCCCAGGCGAGCGAACGGGGTGGCTGACCTGCGCCGGCCTCGTCGCCGGCGCGACGCCGGACGAGTACGTCACCGCGATGACCAGGGGCCACGCACGCGCCGACGACAGCGGCGCCGCGGCTGTGACCGGGAGTGGTCATCGTCGCCTGGGCGGCTGACCCCGCGTCACTCCGAAGGGTCTCCGGACGGGTACACCGGGTTGGTGGCATCTTCCCCAGGGAACACTCGCGACACTTGCGTCGTCGTCTCTGATGAGACGCGGCTGTGTCGCTTCAGGAGTTACCGTGCTCGCGCACACGACGGGCCCCGGCAATGGCGCCGAGGCGACGGAAGGTGGACGAAGAACGATGGAGACGACGGTCGTGGACGTCCCCGAGCGGGGGCGGTTCGAGATCCGCGAGGGTGACCGGGTCGTGGGCCTGGCCAGCTACCACATCGACGACGGCGTGATGACACTGCCGCACACCGAGATCGACCCCGCTGTCGGCGGCCGCGGCCTGGGCACCGCCCTGGTCGCGGGTGTGCTCGACGCCGCGCGCGAGGGGGGACTGCACGTCCTGCCCTACTGCTCGTTCGTCCGCCACTACATCCAGCAGCATCCCGAGCTCGTCGACCTCGTGGCGCAGGAGGACCGGCCGCACTTCGGCCTCGAGACCGCCGACCGCTGAACCGCCGTCCGACGCCGAACCGCCGCTGAGCCCCGGTGCCCGAAGGCCACACCCTGCACCGGCTCGCCCGGGAGCAGACGGCGCTGTTCGCCGGCCGCCCGGTGCACGTGACCAGCCCCCAGGGCCGGTTCGCCGCGGGCGCGGCCCTGCTCGACGGCCGGGTCCTCGACGAGGTCACCGCGTACGGCAAGCACCTGCTCGCGGGCTTCGGCGCGGACGTCCTGCACGTGCACCTCGGGCTGTACGGCACCTTCACCGGCGGCACCGGCGTTCCCCAGGCTCCTCGCGGCGCACTGCGGATGCGCTGGGTCGGCGACGGCCCGGACGGCGACGGCGTGTGGACCGACCTGCGCGGCGCCACCACCTGCGAGGTGATCGCCCCACCAGCCGTGGAGCGCCTGCTCGCCCGGCTGGGCCCCGATCCCTTGCGCCGAGGAGCCGAGGGGTCGGCCGCCTACGCCCGGATCGCCGGCAGCCGCACCCCTGTGGGCGCCCTGCTCATGGACCAGTCGGTGCTGGCCGGAGTCGGCAACGTCTACCGTGCCGAGCTGCTGTTCCGGCACCGGGTCTCGCCGTTCCGGCCTGGCCGGGAGGTGCAGCGCGAGCTGTGGGCCGCCATGTGGGCGGACCTGGTCACGCTCATGCGGGCGGGGGTCCGCATGGGCCGGATCGTCACCACCCTCCCCGAGCACCGCACCCGCCGGCGCGGCGCCGTGCAGGGGGCGGACGCCCACTACACCTACCGCCGTACGGGGCTGCCCTGCCGGGTCTGCGGCACCGACGTCCGGACCCAGGTGATGGTCGGACGCAACCTCTACTGGTGCCCGGGCTGCCAGGCAGGTTGAGCGGACCGGGCGCGAGCGGAGCCACCCGGATCGGCCCTTCCGGGAGTACTTTCTCCGCACGATGAGGAACACGCTGCGTCTCCTGGCCGTCACGACGCTGGCCTCGGTGGGCGTCGCGGTCGCCCTGCCGGCGGGCACGGCGTCCGCCGCGACGACGGCCGGTGGGTACGACATCTCCTACCCGCAGTGCGGGAGCTCGCTGCCGACCGGGCAGGCGTGGGGCGTCGTCGGCGTCAACGGCGGCAAGGCCACCAGCGCGAACCCGTGCCTGAGCTCCCAGCTCTCCTGGGCGGCGAAGTCATCGGGTGCGGTGACCGCACAGCCGAAGGCGCAGCTGTACCTGAACACGGCCAACCCCGGTGAGGTCCGCGACCAGGTGACGACCTGGCCGACGGCGGGCTCGACGCCGTACGGGCCGTGCACCGGCGGCAACGACAGCGCCTGCTCGTGGCAGTACGGCTGGGAGCGGGCGCAGTACAGCGTGACGTCGTTCTTCGCGCCCGCCGCCGGGTCGGCTACGGTCGACAGCACCCCGGCGCACTACACGTGGTGGCTGGACGTCGAGATCGGCAACACCTGGCAGTCCGGTTCCTCCGCCGCGCTCGCCCGCAACCGGGCGACCCTCGAGGGGATGACCGCGTACCTCAGTGGCACGGGTGCCCCTGTCGGGGTGTACTCGACCGCGAGCCAGTGGAAGTCGATCGCCGGTTCGGTCGGGTCGGGCAGCAACGTGTACCGGCTGCCCAGCTGGCTGGCCGGCGCGACGTCCCTGTCCAACGCCCGCACCTTCTGTTCCAAGCCACCGCTGGTGGCCGGCGGATCGGTCCTGATGACGCAGTACGTCAGTGGCGGTCTCGACCGCGACGTGTCCTGCCGGTGAGCTAGAGGCCGCTCTTCCCGGGGTCCCCGGCCGGGGTCGCCTCCCGCACCGCGTCCTCCTCCCCCGGCTTCGGGGCGATGACGGCGACCACGACGACGGCGACCACGACGGCGGACGCGGGCGGCGCCTCGAGAACGTTCTCCGATGCCGTGTGGCGGGTTGACCTGGTGCCTGGCCGCCGCGCCAGTGAGGATGCCAGGGTGCCCCACGATGCGATCCGCCCGGCCCCCGACCGTCCGCTGCGAGTCGCCGTCATCGGCGCCGGGCCGGCGGGCATCTACGCCGCCGACGCCCTGACGCGGCAGGACGCCGTCCCCGTGTCGGTCGACCTGGTGGACCGGCTGCCGACACCGTTCGGCCTGGTGCGGCACGGCATCGCGCCGGACCACCCGAAGATGCGCGCCATTCGTGACACCCTGCACCGCACGCTCGACCACCCCGACGTCCGGTTCGTCGGCAACGTCGAGATCGGCACGGACCTCACCCTCGAGGAACTGCGCAGGCACGTCGACGCCGTCGTCTACACCT
>JAODNJ010000112.1 GCA_025465155.1 Frankiales bacterium | reverse complement strand
GCTGGAGCAGGCGAACCGGCACGCGGAGGCGCTTTCCCACCCTGGCGATCTCCCCGGCGGTCTCGTCGTCGGAGTCGTCGACGAAGAGGATCTCGGCGGCCGTCCCGGCGAGCGCGGCCACCAAGCGGTCGAGCAGGGGCTCGACGTTCTCGACTTCATTCCGTGTCGGAATGATTACTGTCAGGTCGGGTGCCACGACATTCAGGTCGTCGTTGACGGTTATTATGCTCTGTGACACCTCGCTCACTGTGCGTTCGCGGCTGAGGCAGTCATGTGCCAGGTGATCGGTGGCAGACAAGGCAGTTCCTATTCTCGGAGAATTGCGACACCTGAAACGGCAATGCGATTGAGCGCGAGGAACCGTTGCCTGACCGCCGTCGAGGACCCGAAGGTTTCAGTCCCCGTACGATTCGAGCTCTGTCAACATTGACGGCCAGACCGCTCGAACAAGCATCACCGAAATCTCCTCCCCGGGCCCCACGCCTCCGTTTCAACTCTGCCCCGGTGAACGATGGGCGAACATTAGGGCTGCCCCCTGCGCCGCACAATGACTTTGGTCCCGGTTTTCCGTGTCAACGGAACCGGTCGGTCGCGACATTGATGGATCCAGAATGTAATCAGACAGTCTGTAACTGAATGGCTGCGCCGCGTGGGTATTGATCTTGCCGCCTGCGCGCTTGTGTCCGTCACGTTGCGCGCGAGTGTGTCGCCCTCGCCGCGGCAGTGCCTGCGGAGAACTCGTGGCACTGCCGGGCGTTCTCGCCCCGCTGGGCATCGCCGGCGGCGCGGTCTACGACGCCCTCGTCGGTCCCGCGGCACGGGCCGCGGACATCCCCTGGCCACCCGCGACGCGCGAGCCCTCGGCACCTACACCACCCTCGGCGTCGGGGTTCAGATCATCAGCGGGTGACGTTCGGCGCCGGCTGTCGCCACCAAGCGTTCCCGCCCGAGGATGACGGGGTCAGCGGGTGACCGACGGCGCGTGATCCGCTGCGGCTTCGCGGGCTGCCTTGCGCTCCTTCTGCGGGATGACCGTGTACTTCGGGTCCTTGGCGCTCTGCAGACCGGCCTCGAAGACACCGAACCGGGTCAGCGCCGAGCCCGCCGCAAGGAGTGCCCCTGACGCAATGGCCCCCATCCGGGTGCGCCCCGCGACGACGGTCAACCCCGCCCCCGTGGCGGTGCACGCCTTCGCCGCCCGCAGCAGCTTCCCCGCCTTGCCGAGGTGGTACGGCTCGCTGACCAGGCCGTGCCCGTTCTCCACCTGGTGCGCCGCGGCCAGCTCGACCACCGCACCCGCGACGGCCACCCGACGCGCGGGCCCCGCCTCCGCGACCGGCGCCAGCGCCATCGTCACCCCGCCACCGGCGGCCATCGCCGAGCCCGCGAACAGGAACGGCAGCTCGTCGTGCGGCTCGTGCCAGCTCGGCGTCGCCGTGTTGGCCAGCAACACCGCCGTGTACGTGGTCATCGGGCCGCCGAAGACGGCCGACCCCGCGGCCGCGGCCTTCCGCAGCCCCGGGATCCACCGCGCCAGCTTCAGCGCCCGCACCGCCGGGAACCACGGCAGCGCCTGCAGGCCCGCGGCGGCCACGGTCAGCGCGCTGAACGGCGAGAGGATGTAGGAACCGACCGACAGCGGCGACGTCGGCTTGAACACCCGCAGCATGTGCAGGAACCGCATCGGCCGGCCCAGGTCCACGATCAACAACCCCACCGACGCCAGCGCCCCGCCGGCCGCGGTAAACTGCGCCGCCTTCGCCAGCTGCGGCCGCCCGGTGAACTCCGCCAGCGCCCCGATCACCGCCGACGTACCGCCCATCCCACCGAGGAACAGGTACAGCGGCACCTCGGGGTTCTTCCACGTCGCCGGCTTGACGATGTTGCGGCCGTAGTAGGAGCTGAACTCCGCCTCCGGCACCATCGCGATCTCACCGCGGCGTCCGCCACCGCCCTTGCGGCGCCTGCCACCGCCTCGCGTCGCATCCGAGCCCCCCGCGCGCCGCCAGCCGGCACCCGGCGTCGTCACTCCCCCGGTCATCCGCGCCTCCGTCCCACGAACGCCGACACGACCACGCCCACGACCATCGCGGCCCCCGCGGCGGCGTGCTTCCACATCGCGGGCAGGTCGCGCGTCGTCACCACCGGGTCCGGCGGCAGGCCGTAGACCTCCGGTTCGTCGAGCAGCAGGAAGAAGGCCCCGTCGCCCCCGACACCGTCGTTCTCGTCGCGCCCGTACAGCCGCGCGGACTCCACGCCCTGCGCGTGCAGCGTCGCCAGCCGCGCGTCGGCGCGGGCCTGCAGCTCGTCGAGGTTCCCGAACTGGATCGACTGGGTGGGGCAGGCGGTCGCGCACGCCGGCATCAGCCCGTCGGTCAGCCGGTCGTAGCACATCGTGCACTTGAAGACCCGGCCGTCGTCCTTGCGCTGGTCGATCACCCCGTACGGGCAGGCCGGCACGCAGTAACCGCAGCCGTTGCAGATGTCGCCCTGGACGACCACCGTGCCGAACTCGGTGCGGAACAGCGCGCCGGTCGGGCAGACGTCCAGGCATGCCGCGTGCGTGCAGTGCTTGCAGACGTCCGACGACATCAGCCACCGGATCTCCCGGTCGGCCGACTGCGTCGTCTGCGGATCGAACTCGCTGAGCGCCTCGGCGTTGAGCACGCTCGAGTGCGCCAGCCCCTGCGTCTCCGGCTCGGCGTGGTCGGCCGGCGACGATCCGGCATCCTGCCGCGTCGCCCCCGGCAGCCCGACCGACGGCATCGGCAGGTCCACGGCGCGCGACTGCTCCACGAACGCCACGTGCCGCCAGGTGTTCGCGCCCAACTGGCCGGTGTTGTCGTAGGACATCCCTGACAGGCCCAGGGTGTCGCGCGTGCCGTGCGAGTCGTCCATCGGCAGCGTGTTCCACTCCTTGCACGCCACCTCGCAGGCCTTGCAGCCGATGCACACCGAGGTGTCGGTGAAGAAGCCCACCCGCTCGGGGTGCCCGGCCTCGTACCCCGCCTCGGCCGAGACGTCGGGCAACGGCCCGAACAGCCGGTTCTCCGGATCGTTCCCGGTGAACGCCGGGCTCGCCGAACTCACCGACGTCATGCCGGCCTCCCCTCGCTGGTCATGATCCGGCCGATCCGTCGCCGACGGCGTCCTCCACGGGCGCGCGGCCGCCGACCGGCACGATCCCGGTCTTCAGCCCGGCCCGCCGGCGGTACTCCTCCACGTAGTCCACCAGTGCCGGCCCACGGGGACGGCGTCCCGGCTGGATGTCGCAGGTGGCCGCCTTCGACTCCTGGATGTGCACGTTCGGGTCCATGACCACGCCGGTCAGGTCGTTCCCCGAGTCGCCGGTGGAGATGCCCT
>JAODNJ010000152.1 GCA_025465155.1 Frankiales bacterium | reverse complement strand
CGGGCCGTCGACCCGTCGTCGAGGACGCGGTCGTGGTCGAGCGAGCTCATGCACCTGACTTCCGGTGGACGACACGGACAGGCCGCCCCGAGGGACGGCCGGGGCCCATGTAAACACGCCGTGACCGGTTCGTGATCTACGGACCGGGGTAGACAAGGCCGGTTCTGTGATCTGGGTCATCAAGCCTCACCGGTGTCATTCCGCTCTGCGTGCATGTCTAGTGACGCTCAGTAGGCGGCTCGCCGTGTCAGGAGTCCCAAGGCGGGATGCGCCTCACAAAGGGGCAAAAGCCCCTTTCCAAGCGCTGAATGACCGTCGGCTTCGAGGAGAACCTCATGCGCGCAGTGACCTGGCACGGCCGAGGCGACGTCCGGGTGGACACCGTCCCGGACCCCAGGATCGAGGAGCCCACCGACGTCGTCGTGGAGATCACCTCCACGGGGATCTGTGGCTCCGATCTTCATCTGATCGACGTTCTCTCGCCCTTCATGACCGAAGGCGACGTCATGGGCCATGAGCCGATGGGCGTCGTCCGGGAGGTGGGCAGCGACGTCACGGCGGTCAAGCCGGGCGACCGCGTGGTCATCCCGTTCAACGTCTCCTGCGGCACGTGCTGGATGTGCGCCGAGGGCCTCTTCTCGCAATGCGAGACGACCCAGAACCGCGACGCCGGGACGGGCGCCTCGCTGTTCGGCTACACCAAGCTCTACGGACAGATCCCCGGCGGGCAGGCCGAGTACCTCCGGGTGCCGTTCGGCAACACCCTGCCGATCAAGGTGCCCGCCGGGCTCCCGGACGACCGGTTCGTCTACCTGTCCGACGTCCTGCCCACCGCATGGCAGGCGGTCCAGTACGCGGGGGTTCCCCAGGGCGGCACATTGCTCGTCCTCGGGCTCGGGCCGATCGGCGACATGTCGACACGCATCGCCCAGCACCTCGGCGTCGAGCGGGTGTGGGGCGCGGACGTCGTCCCCGACCGGCTGCGGCGTGCCCGCGACCACGACGTCGAGACCATCGACACGACCAAGCAGAAGGAGGTCGTCGCGGCGATCCGCGACGCCACCGACGGCCGCGGACCGGACGCCGTCATCGACGCCGTGGGGATGGAGGCGCACGGCTCACCGTTCGCGTCGGCCGCGCAGAAGGCGACGGCGCTCGTGCCGGACGCGATCATGGAGAGGGTCATGACGGTGGCCGGTATCGACCGGCTCGCCGCCCTGAACACCGCACTCGAGGCCGTGCGACGCGGTGGCACCGTCTCCCTGTCCGGGGTCTACGGCGGCGCCACCGACCCCCTCCCGCTCATGCGGATGTTCGACAAGCAGATCCAGCTGCGGATGGGCCAGGCCAACGTGTGGCGCTGGGTCCCCGACATCCTGCCGATGCTGGTCGAAGGCGATCCGCTCGGCGTCGACGAGTTCGCCACCCACCGGGTCCCGCTCGAGGACGCGAAGCGGGCGTACGCCGACTTCCGGCAGAAGCGGAACGGCACGGTGAAGGTGCTCCTGCAGCCGTGACGTTCCCCTCCCCCACCCGCCCGGCACGGGTTGCGCCGGGCGGGTAGGACGGAGGCATGACGTTCACGGCGGAGAGGTCCGGGCAGTTCCCCCTAGGCGATCGATCGGTCAACCGGGTCGGCTACGGCGCCATGCAGCTGGCCGGCCCGCACGTGATGGGGCCGCCCCCCGACCGCGACGCCGCGATCGCCGTGCTGCGGCGGGCCGTCGAGCTCGGGGTCAACCACATCGACACCAGCGACTACTACGGCCCGCACATCACGAACCAGCTCATCCGCGAGGCGCTGCACCCCTACCCCGCGGACCTCACGATCGTCACCAAGGTCGGCGCCCGCCGGACCCCGGACGGCCAATGGCCGGAGGCGCTGTCCCCGGAGGAGCTCACCCAGGCGGTGCACGACAACCTCGACAACCTGGGGCTGGATGTTCTCGACGTCGTGAACCTGCGGATGCCCGGCTTCGAGGCCCCCGTGCCGCGCAGCCTGGCCGAACAGTTCGAGACCCTGGCCGAGCTCCAGCAGCAGGGGCTGATCAAGCACCTCGGGGTCAGCAACGTGACCCCGCAGATGCTCGCCGAGGCGCAGTCGATCGCGACCGTCGTCTGCGTCCAGAACCACTACAACCTGGTCCACCGCAACGACGACCCGCTGGTCGACGCGCTGGCCCGCGAGGGCATCGCCTACGTGCCCTTCTTCCCGCTCGGCGGCTTCACCCCGATCCAGTCCGCGGCCCTGGAGACGGTCGCCCGGCGGCTGCAGACGACGCCGATGGAGGTGGCGCTGGCCTGGCTGCTGGCCCGCTCCCCCAACCTGGTGCTGATCCCCGGAACGAAGAGGATCGAGCACCTCGAGGCCAACCTGGAGTCCGCGGCCCGCGTGCTCGGTCCGGTGGAGCTCGAGGAGCTCGACCGGATCGGCGGCACCGGCGATCCCGACGTCGACCTCGTGGACCTCTGAGGTGCGTGCCGGTCTCCCACCACGACGGCCATCTCGGTGGGAGACCGGGTCAGGGGACGCCGCGGATCCGGGCGACCGAGAGCGCGCCCAGCACCGTGATGGCGCCGGCCAGCCCGAAGAGAACGCCGTAGCCGCCGAGCTGGGCGATCACCAGGCTGGCGAGCAGCGGTGCCAGCGCCTGCGGCGCGACGACGGCGACGTTCATGACGCCGAGGTCGCCGGCGACCGTCTCAAGATCGGGCAGGACCTGGGTGACCAGCGCCTGGTCCACCGAGGTGTAGGCCCCGTAACCGGCACCGAGCAGCACCCCCGCGATCAGTGCGCTGGGCCAGCTCGGAACGGCGACCAGCGCTGCGCACGCGAACGCCTGCAGGACGGCGGCGCCGGCGACGAACACCCGCCGGCGTCCCGTGCGGTCCGACAGCACGCCACCGCCCCAGGTCGCCGCCACCGTCGCCGCCAGGTAGATCAGCGTCAGGACCAGCAGCGAGCCCTCGGGGTCGGCCACCTTCAGGTCGTCGGTCAGGAAGTACAAGAGATAAGTGGTGCCGAGGGCGTTGCCGAGATTGACCAGGAGCCGGCCGCCGAAGGCCCAGGCGTAGTCCCGGCTGCGCCGCGGCGCGGTCCACATGGCCCGCAGGGCGTCGGCCAGCGACCGCGGCCGCTCCCCGGCCTCCGGCGCGGCCTCCCGCGCTCGCAGCAGCCAGGGAACCGCCGTGACCGCCAGGACGACGGCGAGCGCCGCGTAGCCGATCCCGATACCGCTCGCCCCGCCCAGCGCGGTCACGAGCCCCAGCCCGACGACGATCCCGAGCGCCTGCGGGCCGTACACCGCGGCCGACACGGCACCGCGGTGCTCGGGCGGCACCTGGTCGGCGATGGTCGCGGTCAGGCCGGCCATCGCGGCGTACATCCCGAGCTGCGCGACGAGCCAGGCGACGGCGACGGTCGGCCACCCGGAGGCGAGCCCGGTGAGCAGCAGGCCCACCACATAGACGACGACCCCACCGGCGACCCACACGCGGCGCCGTCCCCACCGGCTGCGGGTGCGGTCGCACAGGGCCCCGAACACGGGGAGCGCCACGAGCGCGGCGACGCCGGCGAGACCGTTGACGAGGCCGAAGTCGCGGACCTTGTGCACCGGGTCGACGTCGGCGAGCTGCAGTGGCAGCAGCAGCTGCACCGGCGCGAGCTGGGCGGCCCAGAGCCCCAGCCAGACGAGCGCGAACCGCACGGTCCAAGCGCGCCCGGGCGCGGCCACGCTGCCCGTGAGCCGCTGAGCCGTCATACCCGCAGGTCCGCGTGCTGGTCCACGAACAGGTCGACGGCCGCCTCCAGGACCGCCCGGGTGCCTGGGGTGTCCCGGTCGACGAGCCACGTCGTCGTCGCGCCGTCGACCAGCGTGACCAGCAGGCGGGCGAGCTCCGGAACGGGACGCCGCCAGCGCGCCCCGGTCACCGCGGCGGCCCGGTCCAGCAGGGTGCTGGCCGCCGCCAGGTAGGCCCGGTACTGGTCGCGGGCGATCGGCTGCAGGTCGGGACGGCGGACGGCGAGCAGGGTCAGCTCGAGCATCAGCTGCTCCTGCCCCGGCTCGCGCTCGAGGTGGTCGAGGTAGCCGGTCGCGGCGGCCCGCAGGCAGGCGGCCAGCCCGTCGCCCGGGTGCCAGCCCGCCGTGGCCGACGAGAGCTCACGCCCCACCACCCGCTGCACGAGCTCCCGGAGCAGCTCCTCGCGGGAGCCGAACGCGTAGTGGAAGCTGGCGAGCGACATCCCGGCCTCGGCGACGATCGCCCGCGTCGTCCCGGCGGTGAGCCCGTTGCGCTCCATCACGCGCAGCGCCGCCTCGATGAGCGCCTCCCGCCGCGTCGGGGCGGGTATCCGGGCCACTCAGCGCCTCCCGAGCCGCGCGTCGACCGGCCCCAGCACGCGGTCGAGGTGGGCGTTGGCGAAGACTCCGCCGGGGTCGAGGCGGCCGCGCACCGCGGTGAACTCGGCGAACCCGGGATACCGGGCCGACAACGCCTCGGCGTCCAGCCCGTGCAGCTTGCCCCAGTGCGGCCGGCCCCCCACAGCGGCGGCGATCGCCTCCAGCCGGTCGAAGTACGGCCCGGGCTCGCTCCGGGCGGGGACGTGCACCGCCACGTAGGCGGTGTCGCGGCCCGAGGCCGTCGACAGTGGGATCTCGTCGGCCGCGGCCACCCGCACCTCGACCGGGAACGGCACCCGCCAGTCGCTCGCCTCCACCGCCCGCCGCAGCTCCGTCAGCACGTCGGCGGCCGCCTCCCGGGGCACGGCGTACTCCATCTCGCGGAAGCGCACGCGGCGCCGCGACACGAAGACCCGGTGCGACAGGTCGGTAGCGGTCCGCTCCCCCAGCGCGCCCGCGGAGAATCGCGCCAGTCGCGGGACCAGCCCGGGCAGCCGCCGCCCGGTGGCCACCACGGCCGCGAACGCCGCGTTGGCCAGCACCTCGTCGTCCCAGAACGCACGGAAACGGGGTAGCGGCGCGAGGCCGCCCTCGAGCGGCACGCGGGTGTTGCGCTTGGTCAGACAGCGGTCGGTGTGCGGGAACCAGTAGAACTCGACGTGGTCGGTGGACGTCATGAACGCCTCGAAGTCCTCGAGCAGCTCGGGCAGCCGCGCCGGCGCCTCCTCCGCGCGCAGGGCGAAGGCGGCCTCGGCCTGCAGGGTCACCGTGCTGACGACGCCCAGCGCACCGAGGGAGACCCGCGCGGCGGCGAAGACGTCGGGGTGCTCGTCGGGCGAGCACCGCAGGACCGTGCCGTCGGCCAGGACGAGCTCCATCCCCCGGAGCTGGGTGGCCAGCCCGCCGAACCGCGCACCGGTGCCGTGCGTCCCGGTCGCGAGCGCGCCGGCGACCGTCTGGCGGTCGACGTCGCCCAGGTTGGTCAGGGCCCAGCCGCGCGCGGCGAGCCCGGTATTGAGCCGGTGCAGCGGCATCCCGGCCTGAACGGTGACCAGGCCCCCGGCGTCCACGTCGACCAGGTCCGCGTGCCGGTCGAGGACCATCTGCACGTCCTCGGGCCGGCCGATCGCGGTGAAGGAATGGCCGCTGCCGACCGGCTTGACCCGCCGTCCGGCGCCGGCCGCCGTCCGCACCGCGGCGGCGATCCCGTCGGTGCCGACCGGGTGGACAGGGGTGATCCCGGTGGCCGACTGGTTGCCGGCCCAGTTGCGCCAGGTGCCCAACCCGACCGCCCCTCCCGTCGCCGGCGGATCCGGCGGTGTGCCGGGAGCCTGCCGGGCCGGAGCCGGTGGGTCAAGCGACTGGGACGCTTGACCCACTCGGGGTGGCACCGGGATGCTGGCCGACCATGACCCTTCCGGACTCCCGGACCGTGAGCGGACACGCCGCCGACGATCCCCGGCGCCGCCTGGACCGGGCGACGGCACACCTGGATCCACCGTTCGCGCTGCTCGACCTCGACGCCCTCGACGCGAACGCCGAGGACCTCGTCCGACGCGCGGGCGGGACGCCTATCCGGGTGGCCAGCAAATCGGTGCGCTGCCGGTCCGTGCTGCGCCGCGTGCTCGCCCGACCCGGTTTCGCGGGGATCCTGGGCTACTCGCTGGCCGAGGCCCTGTGGCTGGCCGGCGGCGAGGACCCGGTGAGCCGGGACGTCGTCGTCGCCTATCCGTCCGTGGACCGGAGCGCTCTGAGCCGGCTCGCGGCCGACGAGACCCTGGCCGCGTGGGTGACCGTGATGGTCGACTCGGTCGGGCACCTCGACCTGATCGACAGCGTCACGCCGCCGGGACGCCGCCCGCCGATCCGCGTCTGCCTCGACGTGGACGCCTCTCTCCGAGCGGCCGGCGGCCGGATCCACGTGGGCGTCCGCCGCTCACCCGTGCACGGCCGGGACGACGCCGTGGCGCTGGCCCGGGCCGTCCTCGACCGTCCGGGGTTCACCCTCGCCGGCGTGATGGCGTACGAGGCACAGATCGCCGGGGTGCAGGACGCGCCGCCCCGCCGACCGCTGCGCGGCGCCGCCGTCCGCAGCATGCAGGCACTGTCCGCGCGGGAACTGGCGGGTCGGCGGGCCGGGGTGGTGTCCGCCGTCGCCGCCGTCGCCCCCCTGGAGTTCGTCAACGGCGGCGGCACCGGCAGCGTCGAGCGGACCAGCGCCGAGGGCGCGGTCACCGAGGTCGCCGCAGGCTCGGGGCTGTACAGCCCGGTCCTGTTCGACGGTTACCGTGCCTTCCGTGGCCGGCCGGCCACCTTCTTCGCCACCCCGGTGACCCGGATCCCCGTGCCCGGCGTGGTCACCGTCGCGGGCGGCGGTTGGATCGCTTCCGGGCCGCCGGGCCCCGACCGGCTGCCGGTGCCCACCTACCCGCCCGGGTTGCGCTGGCTCGCGGCCGAGGGCACCGGCGAGGTACAGACGCCGCTGCGCGGACCCGGGACGGCGGAGCTGTCGATCGGCGACCGCGTCTGGTTCCGGCACGCGAAGGCCGGGGAGATCTGCGAGCACGTCGACGTCCTGCATGCCCTGGCCGGCGACAGCCTGGCGGACGCGTTCCCCACCTACCGCGGCGAGGGGCACGCCTTCAGCTGAGCGCCGGATCGGCGGTTCCCGAGCTGCGCACACGACCCACCCGGCACACGACCTACCCGACGATCGACTCCTGCAGCCGGTGACGGGCCAGCCGCTCGACCAGCTCCGGCATCGCGCCCACCGGCGAACCCCCGAGATCGCGGCGGCAATCGCGGACGACGCGGACGATCAACTGAGGGCGTAGCCGATCGGAGAACTCCACCGCCAGGCGTTCGACGGCGTCGTGGACCGAGTGGTCGGCGGAGGGTTCGACCAGGGAAGCCACCGGCGTCATGGGCTCCTTCTCAGATACAGGCGGACGCGGGGATGCCGACGTCCGGGGAACGAGGTCGCCCCGACCGTCTCCTGGGCCGCCGGGCGCTTGCATCAGGGTGCCCGGCAGCCCCATGCGACGCCAGGGACAAAGGTCCCGCGAGACCCTGGGTCAGGCGGGGCGACGGCCCCACAGCAGCGTGTCCAGCGCGACGCCGCCCGGGGTGTCGCGGCGCACCTGCTCCAGCCGGTCGACATCGAGGAGCGCAGCCGCCGACGAGAGCCGCTCGACGCTGTAGAGGACGCCCGGCTCCTGCGGGCCACCCACTCCGCGGGCGATGTTGTCGACGTCGTGGCCGAGGGCGAGCAACCGGCCTCCCGAGCGCAGCCAGCCCACCGCCCGTGCGAGCAGACCGGTGAGGTCGGCCTCCGGCAGCTGGAGGTAGGCGACGAGCAGGAGGTCCAGGGCGGCCTGCGGGGCCGACCAGCCGAGGGCGTCCGCGGTCACCCAGGTGACCCGCTCCGCGCCGGGTTGTTCCTGCCCGCGGGCCAGCCCGGCGGCGGAGAAGTCGACCGCTGTCACCCGCCAGCCGCGGCCGGCCAGCCAGAGGGCGTGCCGGCCCTCCCCCGCCGCGAGGTCGACCGCATCGCCGGGCGGCACGTCGGTGAGCAGTTCCGCCACGAGCGCGTTCGGCCCGCTCGACCACTGCTGGCCGGCGGTATAGCGCTGGTCCCAGTCCGCTGCTCGCACGCGCCCATTCTGTCCGCCCCACCTGGGACAGTCCCCTCGTGACGACGTTCCGCGAGGTGGCCCTGCTGCGGCTGGTCGGCCAGCGCCTTGCCGGGGCCCCGCTGGCCGATGCCGCCGGCGCCGTCCGGTGGCTCACCGCGGCGCAGGCGCAGGACTACCCGGGCGCGCTGACCTCGATCGCGCTGCGCACGGCCGACCGCACCCGCACCGGCGTGGAGAAGGCGCTGGACGACGGCGCGGTGGTCCGTTCCTGGCCGATGCGCGGCACCCTGCACTTCGTCGCCGCCGACGACCTGGGCTGGCTGCTCCAGCTGTGCGGGCCACGGGTCCTCGCGGGCGCCGCCAAGCGGCGGGCGACCCTCGGATTGACGGAGGCCGACTGCGAGCGTGCCCGCGAGGTGGCGGTCACCGCCCTGGCCGGGGGCCGCCGGCTGGGCCGGGCCGGGCTGACG
>JAODNJ010000094.1 GCA_025465155.1 Frankiales bacterium | reverse complement strand
CGCGCGGACGCGCACCTGTACCGGGCCAAGAGGCGGGGGCGCGACCGGGTCGTCAGCGACCTGTGACCCCGTCGGGCCCCGGTCGGCCGGTCACGGGACGACGGTGACCGGCCACCGTCCCGCCCGCACGAGCCGCACGGCGAGCGATCCCATCACGCGGTGCCCGAGCTGGGTGGACGCCCCGACGACCACCGCGTCGGCACGCGTCTCCGACGCGACACGGCACAGCTCCACGTAGGCGTCACCGCGGACCGCCACGAACTCCACCCGCACCCCGGTGTGCGCCGCGCCTGCGGCCACCTCCTGGCGGATCTCGTCGGTGACGGCGGCCAGCGTCTCCTCGACCGGCCACGAACGGCCGGGGGCGAGGGCGGCAAGCGCGGGGGGTGTCGCGACGCTCACCGCGACCAGCCGGGCGCCCTGCCTGCGGGCGAGGCCGGCGGCATAGGCGCCCGCCCGCAGAGACGTCTGCGAACCGTCGATCCCCACGACGATCACCTTCGGCCCGTCGTCCCCCAGCTCGAACCCGGCGCCGCCCTCGGGTACGGGCCCGGTCGGTCGCTCCTCGGCGGTCACGGGGCGACCGTCGAGGAGGGGGCCGGCGGCGCGGCGGTGGGGCTGGGCGTCGGCGTCGGCGTGGGGGTGGGGGTCGGCGTGGGGGCCGGGTCGCTCGTCGGGCTCGGCGTGGGGGGCGACGTGCTCGCCGATGAGCCGGCGGCCGGTGCGGGTGCTGCCGCCTGCTCGGTCGACGGCGGGGACCACCCGCGCCGCTCCGCATCCGCCGCGGGTGGGCCGGCGGGGCATGGCCGGGCCGCCGTCGCGGTGCCGGACCGCACGGTGAGCTGAGGCTGTCGGTCCGACATCCCCCGGGTCCGGTCGGGCGCGTCGCCCCCGGATGCCGTCACGGGTGTGCCGGCGGGCGGAGGTACCGCGCCCGTCGGCACGGCAGTCGTGGGGCCGGCACTCGGCGGCACGGGCTGCGGCGACACGGACGCCGGAGGGGAGGCGGCAGCAGGTGATGCCGCCTCCGGGTGAGCGAGCGTCCCGGCGAGGACCAGGCCTCCGGCCAGGGCCGCGAGGCCGGCCCCGGCGCCGGCCGCGACCAGCGTGCCGCGGAGCGGCCGCCGCCGTCCCGGGTCCGCGTCCGCGGAGGAGGGCCCCGGTTTCCCGCGCCCGTCGGTGAGGATGCGCAGTGCGGCGAGGGACGCCGGACTCAGCTGCGTACGGCCGGTCCGGAGTTCGCTGAGCACGAGCTCCGCGAGTGTGGCTCGGAGCATGTCGTCGTGGTGCATCGGATCTTCCCTCACGTGGAGGTGGTGGTGGCCGGGGAGCCCGGCCGGTGGTCGGGCCCGGTTCAGGCGTCCAGGACTGCCTGGATGTCGAGCTCCACCAGCAGGTGCGTGCCGACGAGGGACAGGCCCAGTTCGACCGCCTGGTTCCAGTTCATCCGGAAGTCCTCGCGGTTGAGCCGGGAGGTGGCGGTGAAGCCGACCCGGACCCCGCCCCAGGGATCGGGGCGGGTGCCGATGTAACGGAGCTCGAGGGGGACGTCGCGGACCGTGCCGGCGAGGTCGAGCCGGCCGTGCACAGTCCAGCGACCGGGGCCTGCCGGCTCGACGACGGTGCTCGTGTACCGGATCTCGGGACAGCGTCCGACGTCGAGGAAGTCGGCGGAGCGCAGGTGCCCGTCACGCTGTGCGTTTCCCGTGTCGATGCTGGCGGCGTCGATGCGCGCCTCGACCCCTGACCGCTCCGGCGGGTCGGCGACGACCAGCTCGCCGGAGAAGCTGCGGAAGCGTCCGTGCACCTTGGACAGCGCGAGGTGCCGGGCCGTGACGGCGATCGTCGAGTGCGCCGGATCGATGGTCCACCGTCCCGGTCGGGGAGTTCCCGAGTCACCGGGGCGGCCCAGGGTGACGATCCCCAGGGCCACCCCGCCGGACGGGATCGTGACGGCCCGGGCCACCGGCAGCGCGCCAGGGGCGGCGACGATGAGCGTCGCGGGGCCGGCCGCCGACACGAGCACCTCGAATCGGCCGTCACCGCCGGCGGCCGTCCGGCCGAGCTGGTCACCGGCCGGGCCGACGACGGTCACGGTGGCCGGTTCCACCGGCCAGCCGTCGCGCCCCAGGACTGCCCCGGACACCCGGGGCCGGCCGTTCCCGCCAACCGGGGCCGCCTCGATCCGCGCGTCGTTCCCGGTGAGCAGGCCGTCGCTCATCGCGCGGCCCCGAGGGTCACGTCGTGCTCGACGTCGGCCCCGCGCGCGAGGCGCAGCGAGGTGGCCACCGGCGCGAAGCCGCTCGCGACCAGGCTGTACGTGCCCTCCGTGAGGTCGTCGAAGGCGTACTCGCCCTTCTCCCCGGTGCCGGTGGTGGCGAGGACGTTCCCGCTGTCGTCGAGCAGGGTGACGGTCGCCTCCGGGAGGGGGCGCTGGTCGCTGTAGGCCCGCACCACGCCGCTCACCCTGGCGCCGCCCACCAGGACGACGTCCTGTTCCACCGTGGCGCCGTCGGCGAGCTGGACGGTCAGCGCGACCGGCTGGTGACCGGGCGCCTGGCCCGCGAGCGTGTAGGTGCCGGCGAGGAGTTCACCGACGGCGAACCGCCCGTCGTGGGGCGTGACGGCGCTCCCCACGACGTCTCCCTGCACGTCGGTGAGGGTGATCAGGGCGCCGGCCAGCGGCTCGTCGTCGGCGCTCCGCACGCACCCGCGCAGCAGGGCGTTCCCGGCCAGGACGACGTCGCGGCGGACCGGCGAGTCGGCCAGGGCCACCATCGCGGCGTTGGGCGCCAGGTTCGGCGCCGAGGCGATCAGCAGGTATGTCCCCCCGGCGGTGGGGCGCAGTCGGTAGTCGCCGTCAGCGCCCGTGCGGTCCCGGTCGACCTGCTTGCCGCTGACGTCCGCGAGCGTGACCGAAGCGCCGACCAGCGGGCGTCCGTCGCCGCGGAGCACGCGGCCCAGCACGACCCGGCCGGTGAGGCCGCTCCCGTCGGCAGGCGCGATGCGGGCGGGGGAGACGGGCTGCTCGACCACGAAGTCGTCGCGCGTGGGTCCGCCGGGCGCGCCGTCGTCGGCGGTCGCCGGGCTGATCGCGTTCGACCGGCGCAGCGGGACCTCCTTGATGAAGAGGACGGCGAGGACGGCGACCGCTGAGATCACCGCGGCGATGAGGAAGACGTCGCCGATGACGTCGCCGTACACCGCGCGGACGAGGTGCTGGATCGGCGCGGGCAGCACGGTGAGGTCCAGGGACTCCGAGCCGCCGCCCGACGGCGCCGGCGCGCCCATGGCGCGTAGCCCGTTGCTCACTCCGGTGCTGACCCGGGTGGCGGCGAGCGAGCCGAGGACCGAGACGCCGGCCGCGCCGCCCATCGAACGGAAGAACGTCACCACCGAGGAGGCGGCGCCGATGCTGCGGACGTCGACGGTGTTCTGGACCGCGAGCACCAGGTTCTGCATCGACATGCCCACACCCAGGCCCAGCAGGGCCATGTAGGTGGCCATGAGGCCGTAGCCGGTGGTGTGGTCGATGGTGCCGAGCAGGCCCATGCCCGCCACGAGCAGGACCGTCCCCGTGACCAGGAAGACCTTCCACCGGCCGAACCGGGTGATGATCAGCCCCGACACGGTGGAGGAGAGCAGCAGCGCGCCGATCATCGGGACGGTGGCCAGGCCGGCCTTCGTCGGGGACCAGCCGCGGGCGATCTGGAAGTACTGGCCGAAGAACACCGAGGCGCCGAACATGCCCACCCCGACGGCGATCGAGGCGACGATCGCCAGCGCGGTGGTGCGGTCGCGCACGATGGCGAGCGGGATGATCGGCTCCGCGGCGCGGCTCTCCACCCAGACCGTGAGCAGCAGGGCGACCAGGCCGCCGCCGGCCATGACGGCGGACTGCCACGAGGCCCAGTCGAACTTCGACCCGGCGAAGGTGACCCAGATGAGCAGGTCGCTGACGGCGGCGCTGATCAGGGTGGCGCCGAGCCAGTCGATGCTCACCCGCCGCTTGACGGTCGGCAGGTGCAGCGTCTTCTGCAGCAGGGCCAGCGCGACGAGGGCGAAGGGCACGCAGACGTAGAACGTCCACCGCCAGCCCAGCCAGGAGGTGTCGACGATGACGCCGCCGAGCAGCGGACCCCCCACGGTGCCCACGGCCATGACGGCCCCGAGGTAGCCGGAGTACTTGCCGCGTTCCCGCGGTGGGATCATCGCGCCGATCACGACCTGGGCGAGTGCCTGCAGGCCGCCCATGCCGGCGCCCTGGATGATGCGGAAGACGATGAGCATGCCCATCGACTGGGACAGCCCGGACAGGCCCGAGCCGATGACGAACACGATGATCGACAGCTGGACCAGCAGTTTCTTGCTGAACAGGTCGGCCAGCTTGCCCCAGATCGGGGTCGCTGCGGTCGCGGCCAGCAACGAGGCCGTGACGACCCACGTGTACTGCGACTGCGTGCCCTCCAGCTTGGAGGTGATCGTGGGGAGAGCGTTGGCGACGATCGTCGAGCTCAGGATGCCGACGAACAACGCAAGCATCAGGCCGCTGAGGGCCTCCAGCGTCTCCCGTTTGGTCATCGGCGCGTCAGCGGCCGTGGCCGTGGCCGTGGCGGCGCGATGGGTCGTGGTCATGCGGGGTTCCTTTGCTGATGACGGCTGCCGTCAGGCACACCGGTGCCGTACTGCGGGTCGTGGGAGTCCGGCGCGTCGGTGCGCCGTGAGTGAGCGGTTCGGGGAAGTGCCTGCGGCTACGTGGTCGCCGGGACGCTCCCGGTGGCGGTCAGGCCGTCGCGAAGACGGGTCAGCCCGGCCAGCAGCGTCTCGGCCGATCCGGGGTCCCAGCCCTCCATCACCGTGGAGAGCAGCCGCAGCCGGCGGTTGCGCCGGTCGGCGAGACACTGTTTTCCGGTCTCGGTCAGGGACAGAAGGCAGGCGCGGCCGTCCCGGGGATCGGGGCGGCGGGACACCAGTCCGCGCTGATCGGCGACGGCGACCGTGCGGCTGACCACCGAGGTGTCGACGCCGAGACCCGTGGCCAGCGCCCCCAGCCGCTGCTCGTGGTCGGCCAGCAGCGCCAGGACCGAGATCACGGACGACGGGACGTCGCCCGCCGGCCCGCCCGTCGTCTCGAGGACGCGAGCCCGTCGGATGATGCTCGAGAAGGCGGCCAGGATCTGTGGCCCGATCTCGTTGTTCACAGTTTCCCCCAGTCGTTTCAAGCACCAACCATAGGCAAAGAGGTTGTATTCCGCAACCATGGTTGGTGAGGAGGGGCTCGTTTGCCGCGACGGAGGAAGGGCTACGCCACGACGGCGCCGGCCGGCCGCCGGCGAACCACCGGGACGACGGAGGGGCGGATGGCGACGACACCGGGGCCGCGGGCACTGTGGCTCGTCCGGCACGCCGAGAGCCAGGGCAACCTCGCCGACGCCCGTGCCGCGGACGTCGGAGCGCAGCGCCTGGAACTCGACATCCGGGACCCCGATGTGCCGCTCTCGGCCACCGGTCGCGGTCAGGCGGAGGCGCTCGGCGCCTGGCTGCGGGATCTGCCGGCCGAGCAGCGACCGACCGCGCTGCTCAGCTCGCCGTTCACCCGGGCCGCCGACACGGCGACGGTGGCGGTCCAGGCCGGCGGCCTCGACCTGCCGATCCGCTTCGACGAGCGCCTCCGTGAGCGGGACTTCGGCGCCTTCGACGGGATGACCCGCGCCGGTATCCGGGCCGAGTACCCCCAGGAGGCGCAGCGCCGCGACCTGCTCGGCAAGTTCTACTACCGGCCGCCGGGCGGGGAGAGCTGGGCCGACGTGGCGCTACGGGTCCGCAGCGTCCTGGCCACGGCGGAGCTCCGCTATACCGGCGAACGGCTGATGGTCGTGTCCCATCAGGCGGTGATCCTGGTTTTCCGCTACGTGTTGGAGGAACTCACCGAGCGGGAGCTGCTCGACATCGACAGGAGCGAGCAGATCGCCAACAGTTCGGTGACCCGGTACGAGTCCGGCGCGGACGGGACGCTGCAGCTCGCCGGGGCCAACGCCGTGGGCCACCTGACCTCGGCCGACGAAACAGTGACAGAGGAGTTCGATGCCAGCCGTGCATGAGCACGACCTGATCACTCCGCAGCTGCTCCGGTCGTGGCCGCTGCCCACGCCCACCGGCGGCAAGGAGTCCCGCGGCCGGATCCTCATCGTCGGCGGCAGCGCCGAGGTGCCGGGCGCGGTGCTGCTGGCCGCCGAAGCCGCGCTCCGTGCCGGCGCGGGAAAGCTGCAGGTCGCCACAGTGGCCAGCGTCGTGGGCTCGCTATCGGTGCACCTGCCCGAGGCGCTGGTCCGCGGACTGGAGGAGACGCCGGGCGGCGCGGTCGCGGCACACGGCGCCGAGAATGTTCTCGATCTGGCGGACGGGGCCTCCGTGGTGCTGGTCGGGCCGGGCATGACCGACGTCGAGGAGGCCCGCGCCTTCACCGACCGGCTGCTGGAGCACGTCGCCTGCCCCGTCGTGCTGGACGCACTGGGGATCGCGAGCGTGACCGCCGACCCGACCTGCCTGCACCGCCTGGAGGGACGGGCGGTGCTCACGCCCAACCCGTCGGAGCTGGCGATCACGCTGCACCGGAGGCTGGACGCGGTCGAGGCCGATCCCGCGGGCGCGGCGCTGGAGCTCGCGCAACGGGCGCGGGCCACCGTGGGACTGGGTGGGGCGACCTCGTGGATCGCGTCGCCGACCGGCAGCCTGTGGTGTGACGAGAGCGGCGGGGCGGGGCTCGGGGTCTCGGGCTCCGGCGACGTCCGCGCCGGGGTCACCGCCGGGCTGCTGGCCCGCGGCGCCGAGCCCGATCAGGCAGCCGCCTGGGCTGCCCACCTGCACGGCAGAGCGGGGGAGCGGCTGGCCGCAGCGATCGGGAAGCTCGGCTTCCTCGCCCGCGAGCTCCCGGCCGAGATCCCGCGGGTGCAGGAGGAGATCGAGCTCTGACAGGCCGGTGCGGCCCCGACCCGATTCCGGCTGCACGCCCTCCCGGCGGACGTGCGGGAAGCGGGTGGGCCGGGACCTGCTCGACGACAGCCCGCAGACCGCCCCGTTGCGCACTGTCATCGGTTCACCGGTACCCGGGGGACGCGCCCTGTCGCTGGAGGAGCTCCGGTCGCGCCCTCCGTCGCGCGCCGAGCGCGATGGTGAGGGCGAGGACCGTCTGCGGGTCCTCGAGCCGGTCGCCGTAGAGCTCGCGCAGCTGGCCCATCCGGTAGCGGACCGTCTGGGGGTGGATGAACAGCTCGGCGGCGATGCGCTCCCGACGGCCGTGGTGCAGCAGCCACGAGCGCAGCGTCTCGCTCAGCCGGTCGCGGGCCGCCGGGGCGAGATCGGCCAGGGGAGCCAGCGCGTCGGCGCGCAGGTCGGCGAGCGCGTCCTCGTCGGCGCGCAACACGAGTTCGGGGAGCCTCGTCTCCGTGTCCAGGGGGTCGGGGCCGTCGGGCTCCAGCCCCAGCCGGAACGCCTGCACCGTCCGGCGGTAGGAGCCGTCGGCCCGCAGCCACGGTCGTGCCGGTCCTACGACGGCGCCGCGTCCGCGCAGCGAGCCCAGCAGCCTCGTCCGCGAGGGCCCGCCGGCGTCCGGGACCAGCAGCACGGTCAGCTCGGCCGACGGGTCGACATCCGGCACGTCGTTGAGCTGGAGGGTCCGGCCGTCGACGACCGCGAGGGCCCCGCGCGCCTGGACCTCGGGAAGGAGCACCGCGGTCAGCGACCGCGGCGGCACCCAGCCGGCGCGTTCGGCGGCGGCCTCCTGATCGCGCTCGGTGCCGCCGCCGACCAGCAGCGCGGCGAGACGCTCGAGATACCGCTGCCGGACTCGACCGCTGGTCGCCAGCTCGTCGGCATGACCGGCCACGCTCGAGGCCGACAGCCGGTCGATGTAGGCGAAGACCAGCTCGGCGAAGGAGGCCAGGGACTCGATGGTCAGCCCTGCCCGCACCGCGGTCGTGGACATGTCCCGCCAGGCCACCCGGGCGCCCACCCGGTAGGCGGCCAGCAGCGCGTCCATCGAGCGTCCGTCGCGGGCCTCGCCGCGGCCGAGGGCGTAGGCACCCTCCAGGGCCGGCGCGATCGGGGTGCTCGCGTCCGCGCCGCTGCTGGCAGCGGCGAGCTCCAGGAAGCCCCCGAGCGCCAGCTGCACGGCGTTCTCGATCGTGGCTCCCATCCCACCGTCGAAGGCGTCGGCGTAGCTGGGCACCTCGACGACGACCGCGGCCACGGTGTGCTCGGCGACGGCCGGCAGCTCCGCCGCGAGGGCCGCGGCGACGGCCGACGGGAACGCGATGCCGTCCGGTGTCATGCGGGCCTCGATTGTTCGCCGGGGACAGAATCCACTGCCGAAACCACGTCGAGCGGACAGGACCCTACGTCCTGGAGCCAACGACCATAGGACCATGACGACGACCTTCCCGGTGCGACGGCCGACGCTGCGGGTGCTCCGGGACCGGGCGCTCCGGCTCGCCGAGCTGGTGACGACGCCGCTGCTGCCCGACGACTACCTGGACCTCGTCGCCCCGCTGCGCGCCGGCGCCGACCTGCGCGGGCGGATCGAGGCCGTCGAGCCGGAGACCCGGGACGCCGCCACTCTGGTCATCCGCCCCGGCGCGGACTGGGCCGGTCACCGGCCCGGCCAGTACGTCCGCATCGGCGTCGACGTCGACGGGGTGCGCCACTGGCGCGCCTACTCGGTGACCTCCCGCCTGGACCGCCCGGACGGCTGCATCGCCGTCACCGTGAAGGCGATCCCCGACGGGCGGGTCAGCAACCACCTGGTCCACCGCACGCGGCCCGGCACGATGATCCGGCTGGACCAGGCCGCCGGGGAGTTCGTGCTGCCGGAGCAGCTGCCGCCCGCGGCGCTGTTCGTCACCGCCGGGTCCGGGATCACCCCGGTCATGGGCATCCTGCGCAACCTGCCCGCCGGGGCGACCGACGTGGTGGTCGTGCATTCGGCGCCCTCGCCCGAGGACGTCATCTTCGGTGCGGAGCTTCGGTCGCTGCACCGGGACGGCCGGATCCGGCTCGTCGAGCAGCACACCGACACGGCAGGCCTGCTCGATCCGGCCGACCTGGCCCGGCAGGTGGCCGACCTCGCCGAGCGGACGACCTGGGCCTGCGGACCGGTGGGCATGCTGGACTCGCTCGAGGAGCACTGGGCGTCGCTGGGCCTCGCCGGCAGCCTGCGGACCGAGCGCTTCCGCCCGGCGGTCCTCGTCACGGGCGAGGGCGGCACGCTCTCCTTCACCCGCAGCGGCACCAGGCTGGAGGCCGGCGGCGCCACGCCCCTCCTCGACGCCGCCGAGGAGGCCGGGGTCCTGATGCCCAGCGGCTGCCGGATGGGGATCTGTTTCGGCTGCGTGCTTCCCCTGCGGGAGGGCGCAGTGCGCGACCTGCGCACCGGCGAGATCACCACCGCCGCGCCAGGGGACGGCGTCGTCGTCCAGACCTGCATCAGCGCCGCCGCGGGCGCGTGCCAGATCGACCACTGACCGATCCATCGACCATCGACAGAGGAGCCGACATGACCGCCCTGCAGAAGAAGCCCGAGAGCCCCGTCGCCCATCTGTCCGCCGGCGACGTCGACGCCATCGGCCGCGAGCTCGACGCCATCCGTCAGGAGGTCCTCGACAGCCGAGGCGAGGACGACGCCGCCTACATCCGGAAGGTCATCGACGCGCAGCGCCGGATCGAGCTGGCAAGCCGCGTCCTGCTGCTCGGCTCCCTGTTCCCGCCCGCCTGGCTGGCCGGCACCGCCGGGCTGTCGATCGCCAAGATCCTGGAGAACATGGAGATCGGGCACAACATCCTGCACGGTCAGTGGGACTGGATGCGCGACCCGAAGATCCACTCGACCACGTGGGAGTGGGACAGCGCGAGCCCGGCGGAGCAGTGGAAGCACTCGCACAACGAGCTGCACCACACGTACACGAACGTGATCGGCAAGGACAACGACCTCGGCTACGGGATCATGCGGGTCGACGAGGACCAGCCCTGGCACCCGATGCACCTGGGCCAGCCGCTGTGGAACCTCATCAACGCCTGCCTGTTCGAGTACGGCATCGCGGCCTACGACCTGGAACTGGGCGCGGTCGTCGCGAAGAAGGAGACCAGCGACCCGGAGTTCCGGGGCCGGCTGAAGGCCGTGCTCGGCAAGATCCGCCGGCAGGTGACCAAGGACTACGTCGTCCACCCGCTGCTGTCCGGGCTGGCCGCTCCGACCACGTTGGCGGCCAACCTGACCGCGAACGTCGTCCGCAACCTGTGGTCGCACTCGGTCATCATGTGCGGCCATTTCCCGGAGGGTGTGGAGACCTTCGAGAAGAGCTCGATCGAGGGGGAGACCCGGGGCGAGTGGTACCTCCGGCAGATGCTGGGCGCGGCCAACATCTCCGGCAGCGGCGTGCTGCACATCCTGACCGGCAACCTGTCGCACCAGATCGAGCACCACTTGTTCCCGGACCTGCCCAGCAACCGGTACGCCGAGATCGCGCCGAAGGTGCGGGACCTCTTCGAGCGGTACGGGCTGACCTACCACACCGCGCCGCTGCCCACGCAGGTCGCGTCGGCCTGGCACAAGGTGCTGCGGCTGTCGCTCCCGAACGACTGGCTGGCCTCGACCACGCCGGCCAACGCGCCGGTCCAGGTGCTCGCGCTCTGCCGGCTGGCCACCGGCGGGCCGAAGGCGCGGCGGCCGCAGCAGACCGCGGCCTGAGCGGGCTTCCCGCATCGGACGGGCGCCCGGCGGCGGGCCGGCCGTAACCCGAGGCGCCGTCAGCCGTTGTGTCCTCACAGTTCCTTCGGCTCCGATGGAGAAGCCCATGAGGTGTCTGGCCGCGTGTGTCCTCACCGCTCTGGCGTGCGTCCTGCTGGGGGCGCCGTCCTCCGAGGCGGCGACCTCGTCGCTGCGGTACGTCGCGCTGGGGGACTCCTACAGCGCGGCGTCCGGCGTCCTTCCCCCTGACCCCGCCGCGCCACCGAGCTGCCTGCGGTCGATCGACAACTATCCGCACGTGGTGGCGGCCGGAACGGCGGCGCAGCTCACCGACGTGACGTGCGGGGCAGCCGAGACCAAGGACTACTTCACCGCGCAGTACTCCGGCGTCCCCCCGCAGCTGGACGCGGTGCGGCGGGACACCCAACTGGTCACGATGACCATCGGTGGCAACGACAGCGGCGTCTTCATCGACTCGATCGTGGACTGCGGCTCCGCCGGGCTGTCCACCCTCGGTCAGGGCAGCCCGTGCAAGGACAGGTACGGCTCGTCCTTCGAGGACACCATCCGCACCGCGACCTATCCGTCGCTGGTGAAAGCGCTGCGAGCAGTCCGCGCGGCGGCGCCGAAGGCCACGGTCGCCATCCTCGGCTATCCGTGGATCCTGCCGAGCGAGGTCGGCTGCTTCGACAAGATGCCGATCGCCACGGGGGACGTCCCCTACCTGCGGGGCATCCAGGCGACCCTCAACGACGCGGTCCGGCGGGCTGCGGCCGCGACCGGCACGACGTACGTGGACATGAACGACGTCTCCGACGGCCACGACGCCTGCCGACCCATCGGAGTGCGCTGGATCGAGCCGGTCCTGCAGGGCACGAACGCGGTGATCGTGCACCCGAACGAACTCGGCGAGCAGCAGATGGCGGCCCGGACGATGCGGGTGCTGCACCTGCGCTGACCGCAGCCCCGGGGCGGGAAGCCCCCGGCAGCGGCGCGTCGGACGGCGGGTGCGGGTCGCCGCGGCCGGGTCTCTGGACTCTCGACCCGGCTCCGCGTCGCCCCTAGCGTCCGTATCGGGGATGAGGACGACCACTTCGGGAGGCCTGCCATGTTCGCTCAAGTCATCCAGGGCCGGACGCCGGACGCGGACGGGCTGCGCGTCGCCGTCGACAGGTGGATGGAGGAACTCGCTCCCGGCGCGGAGGGGTGGCTCGGCTCGA
>JAODNJ010000040.1 GCA_025465155.1 Frankiales bacterium | reverse complement strand
GCCGCGTCGACGACCGCGGCGGGTGTCGTGGGCGCCGGCGGGGCCGCCGGGGCCCGGCGGCGTCCGGCCGGGTGGGCGTCCACCGCCGCCTCGAGGAACTCCTCGTGCCGGGCCTGGATCAGCTCCGCCACAGTGTAGGAGCCGCTGGGGGTCGGGACGTCGAGCTGCAGCAGGGCGGCCTGGTTGGCCTCGGCCCACACCTGGCGCAGCTCGTCGTCGTCCTCGGCGTCCTGGATCCGGGCGACCAGGTCCCCGGCGTCCGGCTGCGCGGACCGGGCGGCCCGGGTCTCCTCCTCGCGCTCGTGCTCGAGCAGCCCACCGCCGTGGAAGGGGACGAGGTCGCGGACGTGCGCGGTGCCCGGGTCGCACTTGAGGGCGTCGAACACCAGCCACTCCAGCAGCCGGCCGTCGGCCGCCGTGACCGTGACCTCCCTGGCCGGGTCGTCGTTGGGCTTGATGCCCATGTGCACGCTGCGCGCGCCGACGACCAGCGGCCGCCGACCCCGGCGCAGCCGCACCCACACGCTGGCGGCGTACGGGAACTCCCGGTGGGTCTGCACCGACCAGGTCTTCTGCCCCTCGATCGGCCGCCCGTTGGCGTCGACCTCGGTGACCTCCTTGCCGCGGGCGGTCACCACGACGATGCCCGGGAAGGTGAGCAGCTCTGTCTGCAGCTTGCGCCAGCGGGCGCCGGCGTCGTTCCACAGGTTCTGGCTGATGACGATCTCGGCGTTCGGGTCGCGCTTGAGCAGCTCGCGGTTGCGGGTGGACCGGGCGGCGCGCGCGCTCGCCCAGTCCTTCAGCCCGTCCCAGATCGCCGAGCCGGTGTCGATGGCGAGGACCACCGGCGGCTCCCCGGCATCGGCCGCCCGCCGCGCCTCGGCCTTGACGGCCTGGACGGCGGCAAGCACCTCGGCGTAGGAGCCGTCGTGCTCGATGAGCTGGTAGTCCGCGCCGGGGATGGCGCCGTACTCGTCGCCGGCACCCTCGTTGAGGTCGATCCAGTAGAGGGTGCCGATCTTGTCGCTGGCGGAGAACTGCGCGAGTGCGTAGCTCTTGCCGGCCTTCTCCTCGCCCTCGAGGAGGATGCAGGGCCACGGGACGCGGCCCGTGGGCTTGCGGGTCTTGAGGCCAGCCATGGCCATGATGTGCTCCTTGCCGACATGGGGAAGATGTCGACCCGAAAGTTACGAGCGGGCACCGACAGAAACAGGCGCCCGGCACAAGCACATCCGCGAAAATTTCTGAAGTCCCAGGTCAGGCGGCAGGATCTGCGTGTCGGCGTTCGCTGTGGGCGCAACCGACCGGTACCGGCGGCCCGCCGCGGAGACGGGCGGCGAGGCCCGTGTGCCGGCGGCCGGACCCGGTGGCGCGGACGGCCTGGGCCAGCGCCCTCGACGAGCCCACGAGGACGACGAGACGCTTGGCGCGGGTGACCGCGGTGTAGAGCAGGTTGCGCTGCAGCATCATCCAGGCGCTGGTGGTCAGCGGGACGACGACGCACGGGTACTCGCTGCCCTGGGAGCGGTGCACGGTGACGGCGTAGGCGTGCACCAGCTCGTCGAGCTCTCCGAAGTCGTACTCGACGAGCTCGTCCTCGTCGGTGACGACGGTGAGGGTCTGCTGGACCGCGTCGATGGCCGTGACGACACCCTGCGTGCCGTTGAAGATCCCGTTCGCCCCCTTGTCGTAGTCGTTGCGGACCTGGCTGACCTTGTCCCCGACGCGGAACACCCGCCCGCCGAAGCGCTTCTCCGCACGCTCCGGCCGGGCCGGGGTGAGCGCCTCCTGCAGCAGTTCGTTGAGCGCGGCAGCTCCGGCCGGCCCGCGGTGCACGGGCGTCAGCACCTGGACGTCGCGCCGCGGGTCGAGCCCGAACCGGGCCGGGATCCGGCGGACGACGACGTCCACGGTGAGCCGCGCGGCCTCCTCGGCGTCCTCGGTGCTGAACAGGAAGAAGTCGTCGAGACCGCGGACCTGGGGCGGGCTGCCGGCGTTGATCCGGTGGGCGTTGGTCACCACCCCCGACCTGCTGGCCTGCCGGAACACCTGCGTGAGGCGCACGTGCGGCACCGGGCAGCCGGCCGCGAGGACGTCCCGGAGCACCTCGCCCGCCCCCACCGAGGGCAGCTGGTCGACGTCACCGACCAGCAGCAGGTGCGCGCCCGGAGGAACCGCCCGCACCAGCTTGTTGGCGAGCAGCAGGTCCAGCATCGACGACTCATCAACGACGACCAGGTCCGCCTGCAACGGCCGGTCCCGGTCGAACCCGGCGTCGCCGCCCGGCCGCAGCTGCAGCAGCCGGTGGACGGTCACGGCCTCGACCCCGGTCAGCTCGGTGAGCCGCTTCGCCGCCCGGCCGGTGGGCGCGGCCAGGACCACTCGGGCGCCCTTGGCCGCCGCCAGCGCGACGATCGACCGCACCGTGAAGCTCTTGCCGCACCCGGGGCCACCGGTGAGGAGGGCGACCTTCTCGGTCAACGCCAGGCGAACGGCCTCGCGCTGACCGGGTGCGAGCTCCACCTCGGTGCCCCGGCGCAGCCAGGACAGGGCAGCGTCCCAGTCCACGTCGGCGAAGGCCGGCATCCGGTCGCCGTCGGCGCTCGCCAGTCTCCGCAGGCCGGCGGCGAGGGAGACCTCCGCCCGGTGGAAGGGCACGAGGTAGTAGGCCACCGTGGGCGGCTCGCCGTCCGCACCGGGGAACTCCTCGCGGACGACGTTCGAGTCCGCGACCAGCAGGGCGAGGCAGTGACCGACCAGCACGGCGGGAACCTGCAGCATCTCGACCGCCCGCGCGACAAGGTCGCTCTGGGGCAGGAAGCAGTGCCCCTGTGCGGTGGCCTCGGAGAGCACGTGCTGCAGTCCGGCCTCGACGCGCTCCGTGCTGTCGTGCGGGATGCCGACCGCGGCCGCGATCGTGTCCGCCGTCCTGAACCCGATGCCCCAGACGTCGGTGGCCAGTCGGTAGGGCTCCTGCCGGACCACGCGGACCGAGGCGTCGCCGTACTGCTTGAAGATGCGCACGGCGAGCGAGGTGGACACGCCCATTCCCTGCAGGACGACCATGACCTCCTTGATCGCCTGCTGTTCCTGCCAGGCCGCGGTGATCAGGCGCGTGCGCTTGGGCCCCAGGTTGGGCACCTCGGCCAGCCGCTCCGGCTCCTCCTCGATGACCCTCAGCGCGTCGGCGCCGAAGTGGTCGACGATCCGCTCGGCCAGCTTGGGGCCGATGCCCTTCACCAGCCCCGAGCCCAGGTAGCGGCGGACGCCCTGCGTCGTCGCCGGCAGCACCGTGGTGTAGTCCTCGACCTGGAACTGCCGGCCGAACTGCGGGTGCACACCCCACCGTCCCCGTAGCCGCAGGGTCTCCCCCGGGTGCGCGCCCAGCAGGGAGCCGACGACGGTGACCAGGTCACCGCCGCGCCCGGTGTCGACCCGGGCCACCGTGTAGCCCGTCTGCGGGTTGGCGAACGTGATCCGCTCGAGCGTCGCCTCGAGGACAGCTGTCCGCGCCTCTGCCACCGCCGTCCCCTCGCTCCCCCGGTCCGTCCTCCCGATGGTCACACGTCCCGGGGACAGCGCCTCGGGCCGGAAACTGTCAGCGGGTCCGCCTAACCTCCAGGCGCTCATCTGAGCGACGCACCGACAACACGGAGGACCGGATCATGGCCGGCGACACTGTCATCACCGTCATCGGGAACCTGACCAGCGACCCCGAGCTGCGCTGGACGCCGTCCGGCGCGGCGGTCGCGAACTTCACCATCGCCTCGACCCCGCGCACCCTGGACCGCGAGAGCCAGGAGTGGAAGGACGGCGAGGCGCTCTTCCTGCGCTGCAGCGTGTGGCGCGAGGCGGCGGAGAACGTCGCCGAGTCGCTGACCCGGGGCTCACGGGTGGTTGCTCAGGGCCGCCTGAGACAGCGCTCCTTCGACACGAAGGAGGGCGAGAAGCGCACCGTCATCGAATTGGAGGTCGACGAGATCGGCCCGTCGCTCCGCTACGCGACGGCGACCGTCTCGAGAGCCGCGCGTGGAGGACATGGTGCCGGTCGGGAATCCGGTGGGCGTACCGGTTCCGGCCACGAGGACGCCGTGACCGGGCGGGGCAGCTCCCCGGATCCCTGGGCGACGCCGGTCGGTGTCTCCACCGAGGCGCCCCCCTTCTGAGCCCCCGTCGGCCGGACGCCCCCTACCACGGTGGTGGCCGTCCGGCCGACGACGGCTCCCCAGGCCCGAGCGGATCGGCCGGCCGCCGCGCGCCGCGCCTCCCTCCTGACCGAGGACGTCTCGCGGGCGGTCGGAGGAGCGATCACCGGTCGATCGGGATGCGTGTGCGTACGGAGCGCGTCGCCCCTCGGACACAGAATCTTGACGCATCTCTGCAGGTCAGGGACGTGAGCGACGGTCGGCAAGCGCCGCCTGAGGGCTCGTGATACCGATTGGGACTTCCCCAGTCGAGTTGACTCCTTGGTCAGCCCCTATTTCGTGGAGTCCGATTGTCGGATCTTCGTGCCACCTGACCCCTGAGGGGGGCTGTCGGACGACGCGGGTCTCCGCCGGAATTCCGGCGCACGGTGCTGGATCTGGTGGCTTCGGGGCGCAAGATGTCCCAGGTGGCTTTCGACCTGGAGATCAGGGCGCAGACCATCTACTCCTGGCTGCGGCAGGACCGCATCGACCGAGGCCTCGAGCCGGGACTGACGACGCCCGAGCGCGCCGAGCATCGTGCCGCCAAGCGCAGCACCTGACCGCACCGGCCGTCACCGAGGACCAGGAGATCGCGCCATGTTCGGAGTGATGCGTACCGGCGTCCGTCTGGTCATGACCAACCCGGCCGATCCCCGGCGGGTGGAGGACTATGCGGCCTGGTACGACGTCTACGGCGCCGCCCTGATCGGTCCAGGGTTCCTCGCCAACGCCTTCCGCTTCGAGAGCTCCGCCGCTGCCGGTACCGAGGATGACCCGCGCTTCGTTGCCCTCTACGACATCGTGACGTCAGACCCGGCGACCGCGTGGCCGCAGACACTCGGGTCGCCGCAGTACCCGACGGCGATGTTCGACGATCCGCAAAGCAAGCTGGTGGCGCCCGCGTTCCGGGCCTCCTACGCGCTGGTGGGCTCGCAGGACAGCGGGGCGGAGCGCGGACGGCTGTCGGGGGTGCACATCGCGCTGACCGACGGCGCCGACGACACCGGCCGGCATCAGTGGGCCGCGCGTGTGCTGGGCACCGGGCAGTTCTACGCGGCCAGCCGGTTCCGGCTGATCGAGGGCTTCCCCGACCCGACGGAATGGCTGGAGATCTGGGAGACCGACCAGCCCGATCCCCGCGCAGCGTACGCACACGCGCTGGGGGCTGTAGGTCCCGAGCGGCCCGACGACGCAGTTCGGTCCCGCCGGTCCGCCGACTTCCACCTGGTCACCGCGTACCAGCCGGCGCGCTGACCCGCGCGTCCACCCTCGAGGGCGATATCCGGAGGTGGCACCGTGTCCAGCACGCTGACCAACCCGGTAGCGGTGGTGACCGGCAGCAGCCGCGGGATCGGAAAGGGCATCGCCATAGAGCTGGGCGGCCGGGGGACGACCGTGTACGCAACCGGCAGGACGGTGCAGCCAGGAACGCGCCCACGGCCCGTTCCGGACCAAGAGCCTGGACGCGGCCGATCAGATCACCGTCGGACTGCGGTCGGCATACGTCGCCACCTATGTCGCCGCGCCCCTACTGCTGGCATCCGACCGCGCCCTCGTCGTCGACATCTCCTACTACGGGTCGGTCAGCTACCCCCTCGACCCGGCCTACGGAGCCACGAAGGCCGGCCTGGACAAGCTGACCGGGGACATGGCGCACGACTTCCGCGAGCAAGGCGTCGCCGTCTGGCCGGGGCCCGACCAGCACCGAGAGGTCGATGGTCCTCAGCCCGCAGCTCGGCGACGGCGACGGCGAGGACAGAACCAACACGTCGGAGACCCCAGCGTTCACCGGCCGAGTCGTCGCGGCCCTGTACGAGGACCCCGAATCCTCCGGCGCACCGGCCACGTCGTCATCCGAGCCGAGGCCGCGGTCGAGTACGGAGTCCGCGACGTGAACGGCAAACAGCCGCCCGGCCGCCGCGACCAGCTCGGAGCGCCACCGACCTACAGCGCCACGGACCAACGGCGACCGAGCGCTGACCGGGCTCTACCTGCCGGGGGCCGCTCAACCGATCCACATGCCGGCGTCCCGAGGGCCCGACCCGCCTGTGACGTCCGCCCGACCAACCGGTTCGGGAACGTCGCCTGCCACTGCTGGGCCGCCCCGTCAGGAGGTGGCAACGCTTCCGGCTGGCACCTCCCGTGAGTAGCGTTGAGCGTGGACGACACCGGCGCCTGGGAGCGCAGGGGTCGGTGATGCCGATTCCGGACCGTCGCGTACCGGCGGACGTGTCGGCTCACGGCGTTAGGGCATCCCCATGGTTGACCGCAGTCCGTTCCTCGAAGAGCCGTCCAGTCTCGCGTCCCAAGAAGATTCCCCGGGACGATGACTCACCCGATGGCGAGCCCCGACGGCAGCGGGCTCCCGATCGAAGGCACTGAACCGCACAGAGCCCCCGGCACACTCTTCATCGCCGAGCCACGGCGCCCGGCCGATGAGGAGCTGTGCGGGGTGGTGACGGGATCCGTCGTCGCCCGTCGGGTGCTGTTCGGCCGGCTCGCCGCAGCCCGACGGGTCACTCAGATCACGGCGCCGGCGGGCAGCGGAAAATCCATGCTGCTGCGTTCCTGGGTGCAGCAAGCGGGTCTCATGGAGCGCACGGGCTGGGTGTGGGTGGAACGCGGGGAGCGCGATGCTCAGCGGTTCTGGCTCTCGGTGATCGCAGCGCTGCGTTCCACCGCTGCCGGCTCGGCGCGGGTGCGAGGCCTGACGCCGGCACCGGATCTCGACGGCTGGGCGATCGTCGAGCGGCTGCTGGAGGATCTGGGCTCGCTGGAGGGCCGAGTCTGGCTGGTGATCGACGACCTGCACGAGCTGCGGTCGACCGAGGCTCTGGGCCAGCTCGAGCTGCTGCTCATGCGCTCACCGGTGCAGCTGCGGTGCGTGCTCGCGACCCGCCACGATCAGCGGCTGGGTTTGCACCGTCTGCGTCTGGAGGGGGGTCTCACCGAGCTCCGCGCCGCCGATCTTCGCTTCACACTCGCCGAGGCACGCTTGCTGCTGGACGGCGCCGGGGTGACGCTGTCGGACGCGGCGCTGGCGCAGCTGGTGGAGCGGACCGAGGGCTGGGCGGCGGGGTTGCGCCTGGCCGCCCTCTCCCTGTCCGGGCATCCCGAGCCCGACCAGTTCGCCGCCGAGTTCTCCGGCAGCGAGCGCACCGTCGCCGAGTACCTGCTGGCCGAGGTGCTCGACCGCCAGCCCGAGCCGGTCCGGCGGTTGCTGTTGAGGACCTCGGTGCTCGACCAGGTGAAC
>JAODNJ010000035.1 GCA_025465155.1 Frankiales bacterium | reverse complement strand
CGTGCAGGGCTTCATGCCGACGCTGGCGCGGCCGGAGGTCGATCTCCTCGAGGGCCTGACGACCGCGATCCTCGTCGACCAGGAGCGGATGGGCGCCAACCCCCGCTCCACGGTCGGCACCGCCACGGACGCGAACGCGATGCTGCGCATCCTCTTCAGCCGGCTCGGGCAGCCGCACATCGGTCCCCCCACGGCGTTCTCGTTCAACGTCCCGACGCGGAAGGCCAGCGGGGTGATGAGCACGCAGAAGGCCGGCGGCCGGGTCGAGAAGAGCGTGGTGCGCGACGTCGTCTACCTGGGCGGCATGTGTCCGCGCTGCGAGGGCATGGGTTCGGTCTCCGACTTCGACCTCACGGCGTTGTACGACGAGCGCAAGTCACTGGCGGAGGGGGCGCTGACGATCCCCGGCTACAGCATGGACGGCTGGTACGGCCGGATCTTCAGCGGCGCGGGCTTCGACATGGACAAGCCGATCGCCGAGTACAGCAAGAAAGAGCTGCACGAGCTCCTCTACAAGGAGCCGACCAAGATCAAGGTCGAGGGGGTCAACCTCACGTACGAAGGCGTCATCCCCAAGATCCAGAAGTCGATCCTCTCCAAGGACGTCGATGCGATGCAGCCCCACGTCCGAGCGTTCGTGGAGCGCGCCATCACGTTCCAGCGCTGCCCCGAGTGCGACGGGACGCGGCTCACCGCGGAGGCCAGGTCGTCGACGATCGAGGGCAGGAGCATCGCCGACCTCTGCGCGATGCAGATCAGCGACCTCGCCGGGTGGGTCCGCGCGCTCGGCGAGCCGTCAGTCGCGCCGCTCCTCACCGGCCTGCGGCACCTGCTCGACTCGTTCGCGGAGATCGGGCTGGGCTACCTCTCCCTCGACCGGCCGGCGGGAACGCTGTCCGGTGGTGAGGCGCAGCGCACCAAGATGATCCGCCACCTCGGCTCCTCGCTCACCGACGTCACCTACGTCTTCGACGAGCCGACGATCGGGCTGCACCCGCACGACATCCAGCGGATGAACGGCCTGCTCCTGCAGCTGCGGGACAAGGGCAACACCGTGCTCGTCGTGGAGCACAAGCCCGAGACCATCGCGATCGCCGACCACGTCGTCGACCTCGGCCCCGGCGCCGGCACCGGCGGCGGCAGGGTCTGCTTCGAGGGCACCGTGGAGGGGCTGCGCGGGAGCGGCACCGTCACCGGCCGGCACCTCGACGACCGCGCGACGCTCAAGGGCTCGGTGCGCACGCCGTCGGGCGCGCTGGAGGTCCGCGGCGCGTCGACGCACAACCTGCAGGACGTCGACGTCGACATCCCGCTCGGCGTGCTCGTGGTGCTCACCGGCGTGGCCGGGTCGGGCAAGAGCTCGCTGGTGCACGGCTCGATCGCGACCCGGGGCGGCGTGGTCATGGTCGACCAGGGGGCGATCCGCGGCTCGCGGCGGAGCAACCCGGCCACCTACACCGGACTGCTCGAGCCCATCCGCAAGGCGTTCGCCAAGGCGAACGGCGTGAAGCCGGCGCTGTTCAGCTCCAACTCCGAGGGCGCCTGCCCCACCTGCAACGGCGCCGGCGTCATCTACACCGAGCTCGGCGTCATGGCCACCGTGGAGTCCCCCTGCGAAGAGTGCGAGGGAAGGCGATTCCAGCCCTCGGTGCTGGAGTACACGCTGGGCGGCCGCGACATCGCCGAGGTGCTCGAGATGCCGGTCACCGAGGCCGGGGAGTTCTTCGGCGCCGGCGACGCAAGGACGCCGGCCGCCCACACGATCCTGAACCGACTGGCCGACGTCGGGCTCGGCTACCTGACGCTGGGCCAGCCGCTCACCACGCTGTCCGGCGGTGAGCGGCAGCGACTGAAGCTGGCCACCCGCATGGCCGAGAAGGGCGGCGTCTACGTCCTCGACGAGCCGACCACCGGCCTCCACCTCGCCGACGTCGAGCAGCTGCTCGGCCTGCTCGACCGGCTGGTCGACTCCGGCAAGTCGGTCATCGTCATCGAGCACCACCAGGCCGTCATGGCGCACGCCGACTGGATCATCGACCTCGGCCCCGGCGCCGGCCACGACGGCGGCCGGATCGTCTTCGAGGGCACACCCGTCGACCTCGTCGCCGCCCGCTCCACCCTCACCGGCGAGCACCTCGCGGCCTACGTCGGCACCTGAGCGGTGAGACGACTTCTCGAATCTCGTCGGGACGGGCGTTGCCCGGCTGGAACGCTGCCGCCAGTACGCGCTGTCGCTGACCCCGGAACCCACGGAGCGACCCGTGCCAGAACACGCGATGAGGTCAGGATCCGAGCACCTCGGCGGCGGCGCGCCGGCCGGACGTGATCGCGCCGTCCATGTAGCCGTGCCAGAACGTCGCGGTCTCCGTGCCGGCCCAGTGCAGCCGCCCGACCGGTGCCCAGATCGCCTCGCGGTCCTGAGTGAGCGCTCCTGGGCCGAGCAGGTGCACCGGGGCGCCGCGACTCCAGACCTCGTCGCTCCAGTCCTGAACGACGACCTCGCTCGGTGAGGCAGCCTGCGGGCCGAAGAAGGTGACGAACTGAGCCACGACCGCGGTCTTCAGCGCCTCGTGGTCGTCGCCCCAGCGGCGCGCCTCATCCCCGCCGACGAAGGCGAGCAGGCCCCCGAGGCTCCCGTCGGCGGGCGTCACGTCGTAGCAGATCTTGCCCGGACCGGTGTCGCTGACCACGGCACCGCTCAGCCCTGCCTCCCGCCAGAAAGGCCGTGCATAGATGGCCTCCACCTTGATGAGCCGGCCCTGCGGGCTGCGCTGGGTGTAGTGGTCGCGTGACGTCGGCAGCGGCGGATCGAACTCGATCCTGGCGGCCAGGGTCGGGGGCACTGCCAGGATCGCGTGCGAGGCCGTCACGCTGAGCCGCTCACTGGCGACCTGCACCCCGTTCGCCGTCTGCGTCACCTTCCGCACGGGCGCGGACAGGTGCACCCGCCCGCCGAGGGCCCCGGCCATGCGCAAGGAGAGTGATTGCGCGCCGTCCACGAAGCGCCGCTCCTGGGCGCCGCCCTGCACGTCGATGAGACGCTCGAAGGTCCCCGGGTTCTGCTCGTCCCCCGCGCAGGCCACATACCAGAGCGCATAGAGCAGCGAGATCTCGCGGCCCTCGCCGCCGAAGAGCGCATTGAACGCGGCGGACGCGACCTTGCGCGTCTGGGGCGACACGGTGTGCTCGCGCAGCCACGTATCGAACGTCTGGCTGTCCCATTCCTCGGCGTTGCTCGCGGTCCACGGCGCGCCGACAGGGACCGACTTCGACATCTCGTCGACGAGCGTGATGACGGCGAGCAGGTCCGGCAGGATCGTCGGGTCCGGCGGTGCCCCGCCGGTGGCCCCGCCGCTCGGGTACGTCGTCCGGACCCCGTCGCGGTAATAGACCGCCTGCCCCACGTCGACCTGCTCGAACGTCGCCAAGCCGAGCTCGGCGGCGAGCGCGGCGACCGCGTTCTGCGTAGGCCCGATCCAGGTACCGCCGAGGTCCGCCACGTGACCGCCGGGCAGCGGGTGGTTCAGCGTGCGACCGCCGACGCGATCCCGCGCTTCGAGGACGACCACACTGCGGCCGGCCGCCGTCAGCGTGCGGGCGGCGGTCAGCCCGGCGAGTCCGGCTCCCACGACCACGACATCAGCGGTCACCGTCCCTGCTCCACCGGTCGGCCCGGGGCCGGCTGCCGCAAGAGTCGGGCGCAGCACCACCGCCCCGGCCGCGAGGGCGGCGCCGGAGACCAGCTGGCGACGGGAGAGTTCGGGCATACGACAAGGTCCTGACTTCAGAGGGTGCCGGTCGGATGGCGTACCGGCCCCTACAACGAGTCA
>JAODNJ010000033.1 GCA_025465155.1 Frankiales bacterium | reverse complement strand
CCTGGGGCGACTGGTTGGTCTGGGGGTTCCTGGCCGCCGGCGCCGTCATCCTGGCGGGCTTCTTCTTCTGGCAGGGCCGGGCGCAGCATCCTCTGTTGCCGCTGGACGTGCTGGCCGACCGCAACCGCGGCGCCGCGTTCTCCACCGTGCTCATCGCGTCCGCCGGCATGTTCGGCGTCTTCCTGTTCCTCACCTATTACTTACAGGGGACGCTGCGCTACTCGCCGGTCGAGAGCGGCCTGGCCTTCCTGCCGATGGTGGGGACGCTGATGGTGACGGCGCAGTTGACCACCAACATGCTGGTGCCGAGGATCGGCCCGAAGATCGTCGTGCCCTCCGGGCTGCTGCTCGCCGCCGTCGGCATGGCCTGGTTCACCCGCCTGGGTCTGCAGAGCACCTACACCGCGCACGTGCTGCCGCCGCTGCTCGCCCTCGGCGCGGGCCTCGGCCTGGCGATGCCGACGGCGATGAGCCGGGCGACGCTCGGCGTACGGATGAGCGACCAGGGCGTGGCCTCGGCCACCACGAACACGTCACAGCAGATCGGCGGTGCGATCAGCACGGCGCTGCTCAACTCCCTGGCCAACGGCGCCGCCGCCACCTACGTGGCGGCGCACCTACGCGACCCGCTCGTCACGGCCGACGCGGCGCTGCACGGCTACTCCACCGCCTTCTGGTGGGCGGCGGGCTTCTACGCCTCGGGTGCCGTCCTCGCGGCGCTGCTCTTCCGCCGCAGAGGTGCCGTGGGGGCGGCCCCCTGAACGGTGCCGCACCGAGCACCCGGAAGGTCAGCGCCCTCGACCGGTCGATGACATCGCCCGTCGTCAGCGGGAGGGAGCCATCATCCGCGACGGGCCCCGCGCCGACCGGTCGGCGCCCTCCCGCGCCAGCGCCAGGGCGAGCAGGGTCAGCGCCATCATTGCGAGGAGGTAGACGGAGACGGCGAGCGAGGTCCCGAAGGCGCGCACCAGCGCGATGGCCACGATCGGCGCGATGCCGCCGCCCAGCACTCCCGCCAGTTGGTAGCCCATCGACGCTCCGCTGTACCGCAGCTCCGTCGGGAACAGTTCGGCGATGAAGGCCGCCTGCGGTCCGTACATCGCCGCGTGAGTCGCCAGCGCGACCACGACGGCCAGCACCACGACCGCCGTCGTCCCGCCGGAGAGCAGCGGGAAGAACGCGAAGCACCAGGCTGCCGCGGCGACCGCCCCGGCCGCATACACCGGACGCCGGCCGAGGCGGTCGGACAGGCCGCCGAAGAAGGGAATGAGCACCAACTGGACCGCGGAGCCCACGAGCACCGCGGTCAGCCCCACACTGCGTGGGCGCCCCACGGTGGTCGTGAGGTAGACCAGGCTGTACACCGTGAAGGTGTAGAACGCGACGTCGGTGCCGATCCGGGCGGCCATCGCGATGAGCAGCTCGCGCGGGTGCCGACGGAGAACCTCGACCAGCGGCATCTTGGCCTTCGCCCCGGTGCGCTCGACGTCTGCGAACAGGGGGCTCTCGGCGACCGTCATCCGGATCCACAGGCCGGCGAGAAGGAGCACGCCGGACAGCAGGAACGGGATCCGCCAGCCCCACGCCAGGAAGGCGCGCTCGGGCAACACGGCTCCGAGCAGGCCCAGCGCCCCGGCGGCGAGGAGATTGCCCATCGGGACGCCGACCTGTGGCCAGCTGGCGCTGAGGCCACGCCGCTCGGGAGCCCCGTGTTCCATTGTCATGACGACGGCGCCGCCCCACTCCCCGCCCAGGCCCAGCCCCTGCAGGAAACGCAGCACGGCCAGCAGCACGGGGGCCGCGACGCCGATGGAGGCATACGTGGGCAGCGCCCCGATGAGCAGGGTGGCGGTGCCCATCAGCAGCAGGGTGAGGACGAGGACGGGCTTACGGCCTCGCCGGTCGCCGAGGTGGCCGAACAGGATGCCGCCCAGCGGCCGCGCGACGAACCCCACCGCGGCTGTGCTGAACGCCAGGAGGGTGCCGGTCACCGGCGAGACGTTGGGGAAGAAGAGCCGGTTGAACACCACGGCGGCTGCGGCGGAATAGAGAAAGAAGTCGTACCACTCCAGGGACGTGCCGATGAGGCTTGCCACGATCACCGTGCTCGGGCCGCGGCTGCCGCCGGCCGCGCCGTGACGGGGCCCTGTTCCTGCGTCGGTCGAGCTCATCGCCGTTCCTCGATCCGGTATCGGCTCGGACGAGGGGGTGGTACCCGCCGCCGGGACCGATCGCGCATCCGGTTCGAGCCACGCGGGCGTCCCGGTGGCCCACCCAAGGTCCACCCGCGCTCCGGGCCGGGATCCCCGCGCGCCGAGCCCCGCCGTCGTGGTGACCGGCGGGACTCCGCGGGATACTCTGTCAGTAGTAGTGCCGCCGTCCGCCGATCTCCCGCCCGGCCATTCCCAGCAGGGCCAGGACGACGCCGACGACCACAAGGACGATGCCGATCCACAACAGGATCTTTATCGCGGGGACGAGCAGTCCGAGGACGACCAGAATGATTCCGAGGATGATCATGTGCGTCTCCAGTTCTCTCTCGAAGGGGCGGTGACGAGGGCTCGTCGAATGCGTCAGCAACGCTCGGGGGCGCCGAGGCCCCAGTCATGTCATCTGCACGCCTCCGTCCGGACAGGCCCAGGCGCCGGTTGCAGGACCATCGGGTCACGGCCTGCGTCCGGAGATCCTGCCCGTCGCGTTTACGACGTAAACGCGGGCTGCGGGACGAATTCGGGGGTGCGCGGGGCTCTCCCCGCCGTCACGGTCGACATGCCGCCCGTCAGGGCCGTCGGTCTCGGAACTCCCGGAGCACGAGATCCAGCCGGTCGAGCAGGCTTTCCAGCGCTTCCTCGAACTCGGCCACCGACTCGTCCTGGTCCAGGAGAGGCTCCAGGGCCCGAAGATGCGGATACTTCTCCAGACCGACCTCACCCGGCTCCGCAGCGGGCGGCCCGTCGTCCTCGTCGTCGGCGGTCATCGCCCCGCCGTGGTGAGAGACCTCCAGGAGCAGGTGGCCGAGCAGAAATGTGGTGTAGGCGCGGTAGGCAGCCACCGCGGCCTCGTCGCTGAAGCCGGCGTCGGCCATCACCGTGAAGAAGGACTCCAACCAGCGCAGACTGCGCAGCGGCGGCCGGATCCACGGTGCGGCCGGAG
>JAODNJ010000566.1 GCA_025465155.1 Frankiales bacterium | reverse complement strand
CGTGGATGGCGGAGGACGGCGTGCAGCTACCGCTGCTCATGCCGATCGACGACCTGCCACGGCTGCCGGAGCCCGCGCTGGTCGAGGGCCTGCGCACGGTGCATGACGCGGTGGTCGAGAAGACCGGAAGCGACCCTCTGCACCTGGCGATGGCCCTGTGCCGGCCCGGCGACGCCTCCGTGCACCGCAGCGACGTCGCCTGGTCGGAGGCGCTCCGGACCGGAGTCGGCGACCGGATCGGCGGGACGTGGAGTCTGCACCTGGCGGCCGCCGGCACGGTGACGCCGATCGTCAACCCGCCGCTGTGGACCTGGCTCTAGACCCCGGACCTACCCGCGCCAGGGGACCAGCCGCCGGCGATCTTCGCGTAGACGGCATGCAACGCGGCCAGCAACGGGATCCCGCGGTCGGCCTGCAGCCGCTGGACCTCGGCGAGCACGGCGTCCCACGAATCCGCGGGGGTCACGTTGCGCAGCAGCCGGCGGGCCTCGGCCAGCTGGGCGGTCACGCCCGCCGTCCGAGGTCCCGATGCGGCGGGCGTGGAGCCCGCAGCCATCGATACGTCCACGGTCAAGGACTTCGGCAGCGACAGGTGGTGGGTCAAGTCCAACACGCCGCCTGTCGACCGAAAGACGTACCCCCGCGGGGGTATATCGGTGCCGGGAGCGACCGCCACCCCGGGACGGCGCCCGCTCCCGGGGCCCGCACGGCCGGAGCCCAGCGGCGGTACGGCACAGGGCATTAGATTTCCCGGAATGGGCGCAGAACTGACGCTCGGCGCGGAAGAAGAACTGCACCTCGTCGATCTCGAGAGCTGGGAACTCTCCGCCCGGGCTCCGCAGATATTGTCAAGGCTCTCTCCGGAGTTCTACTCCGCGGAAATGCAGAGGACGACGGTCGAAACAAATAGTGCCGTCGTCCGCACGCTGTCGGAACTCCGCCAGGAACTCGTGCGGCTGCGGGCGGCGCTCGTCGCCGCGGCCGAGCGCGACGGCCTGGGGGTCGCCGCCGTCGGCACCGCCCCGCGCTCCAGCTTCGCCGACTTCGAGCTGACCAACACCGGCCGCTACAGCCGGATGCACGAGCAGTACCGGCTCCTGGTCGACGAGCAGCTGATCTGCGGCACCCAGGTGCACGTGGGGATCTCCGACCGCGACCTCGCCGTCGATGTCGCGCAGCGGGTCGCTCGGGACCTGCCCACCCTGCTCGCGCTCGCCGCCAGCTCGCCGTACTGGAACGACTCCGACACCGGCTACGCCAGCATCCGGACGATCATCTGGCAGCGCTGGCCGACCGCCGGCGCCACCGGCCCGCTCGGCTCGGCCCGGGAGTACGACGACCTGGTCACCGACCTCATCGGCACGGGCGTGATCGCCGACTCGAAGATGGCCTACTTCGACGTCCGCCCCTCGTCGCACGCCCCCACCCTGGAGCTCCGCGTCTGCGACGCCTGTCCGCTGGTCGACGACGCGGTCCTCGTCGCCGGCCTCTTCCGCGCCCTGGTCCGGGCCGCCGAGCTCGACATCGAGGCCGGCCGTCCGCACGTGCCCGCCCCGGCCCCCCTGCACCGCGCCGCGATCTGGCAGGCGGCCCGCGGCGGGCTGTCGCGGCAGCTCCTCGACGGTGCCGTGCACCCCCGGCCGCAGCCCGCGCCCGACGTCGTCCGCGGGCTCGTGGACCGGCTGCGCCCGCAACTGGAGGAGCTGGGCGACCGGGACACCGTCGTCGAGCTGACCGAGACGGCGCTGGCCCGCGGCAACTCGGCCGACCGGCAGCGGGCCGCCTTCGCCGAGCGGGGCCGGCTCGAGGACGTCATGCGGCTCGTCGTGGAGGAGACCCACGGCCGGACGGGCCCGGAGGTCGCGGCCGCCGTCCCCCGCCGCTACCCCTCCCGCGCCGGCGACGAGGCCATCGGAGCGGGTGGCATCCCGCGCCCGGCCTACCGCGGGGTCCTGGAGCGACTGGGCGCCGTGGGCCCCGACGAGCTCGTCCTGCGCGGGGAGGCACGCGACGACTGGCTCAGCGCCAACGGCGTCGGCTTCCGGATCGACGGGCAGCAGAGACCGTTCGACGTCGACCTGGTCCCGCGCCTCATCAGCCGGCACCAGTGGGAGGAGCTGGCGACGGGGCTGGTCCAGCGGGCGCGTGCCCTGGAACTGTTCCTGCGCGACGTCTACGGGAAGCAGGAGATCCTCGCCGACGGCGTCCTCCCCCGCGACGGCGTCCTCGGCTCCTCCGGCTGGCGGGAGGAGGGGACCCGGCTGCCGGCCGGCGTCGTCCGCGCGCCGGTCATGGGCTTCGACATCGTCCGCGACGAGTACGGCGGCTGGCTGGTCCTGGAGGACAACCTGCGCAATCCCAGCGGCGCGGCCTACGCCGTCGCGGCCCGCCGGCTGATGGACACCGTGATGCCGGACCTGCCGAGGCCGTACGGACTCGCCCACCCGGCGACCGCGTACGAGCGCCTTCGCGCCACCCTGCTGTCGGCCGCGGAACCGGGCACGTCCGCCGCGCTGCTCTCCAGCGGCCCGGCCAGCTCCGCCTGGTTCGAGCACCACACCCTCGCCGACGGCGCCGGGCTCGCGCTGATCGGCGCCGACGACCTCGACGTCGCCGGCGGCCGCGTCGTGCACCGCACCGGAGGGCAGCCGATCGGCGTCCTCTACCTGCGGCTCGACGGCGAGCTCGCCGACCTCGTCGACCGCCAGGGCCGGCCGGTGGGCGCCGAGGTCCTCGACGTCGCGGCCGAGGGCGCCGTCGGCCTCGCCAACGCCCCCGGCAACGGCGTCGCCGACGACAAGGCGATGTACTCGTCGGTCCCCGAGCTGATCGGCTACTACCTGCGCGAGCACCCGCTGCTGAACCAGGTGCCCACCTACCGCCCCTCCGACGAGACGGAGCGGCGCGTCGTCCTGGAGCGCGTCGGCGACCTGGTCACCAAGCCGGTCGACGGCTACGGCGGCGCCGGCGTGCTGATCGGCCCGGCCGCCTCGGCGGCCGAGGTGGCCCGCCGCCGCGCCGAGATCGCCGAGCGGCCCGGGGGCTGGGTCGCCCAGGAGGTGGTCCCGCTCTCCTCGGTGCCGGTCCTGGACGGCGGCTCGCTGCAGCCCCGCCACGTCGACCTCCGGGTCTTCGTCCACGTCCGGGGCACCGGCCCCGACGACTGCACCGTCCCCGGGATCGGGCTCACCAGGGTCGCCGCGGCACGGAGCCTGATCGTGAACAGTTCCCGCGGCGGCGGGGCGAAGGACACCTGGATCGTGCTGGCACCTGAGGACAGACGACCGGAGAACGGAGGAACAGGACGTGTGCGGACTGGCCGGTGAGCTGCGCTTCGGCGGCCGCGCGGCCTCGGTGGCGACGCTGGAGCGGATGACGACGTGCCTGGAGCACCGCGGCCCCGACGGCTCCGGCTTCTGGGCGCGCGGCCCGGTCGCGTTCGGGCACCGCCGGCTGTCGATCATCGACCTCTCGGAGACCGGCTCGCAGCCGATGGTCGACCCGCAGCTCGGGCTGACCGTCGCCTTCAACGGGATCATCTACAACTACAAGGAGCTGCGCCGGGAGCTGCAGCGCACGGGGCACCGCTTCTTCTCCACGTCCGACACCGAGGTCGTGCTCAAGGCCTACGCCGAGTGGGGCCGCGCCTGCGTCGAGCACTTCCTCGGGATGTTCGCCTTCGCCGTCACCGAGCACCGCACCGGCCGGCTGGTCCTCGCCCGCGACCGGCTCGGCATCAAGCCGCTGTACCTGGACCACCGAGGCGACCGCGTGCGCTTCGCCTCGACCGTGCAGGCGCTGCTGGCCGGAGGTGGGGTCGACACCTCGATCGACCGCACCGCGCTCGCGTACTACATGACGTTCCACTCCGTCGTCCCCGCGCCGCGGACGATCCTCACCGGCATCCGCAAGCTCCCGCCCGCGACCGTGCGCACCGTCGAGCCCGACGGCACCACGTCGGACACCGTGTACTGGCGTCCGGAGTTCACCCGCGACCCTGCGTACGCCGACCGGACCTCGCGCGACTGGGAGCAGGCGCTGCTCGACACGCTGCGCGTCGCCGTCGAGCGCCGGATGGTGTCCGACGTTCCCGTGGGCGTGCTGCTCTCCGGCGGCATCGACTCGAGCCTCGTCGTCGCCCTCCTGGCCGAGGCAGGCCAGACGGGCCTGCAGACCTTCAGCATCGGCTTCGAGTCCGCCGGCGGTGAGTCCGGCGACGAGTTCGAGTACTCGACGCTGGTCGCCGAGCGCTTCGGCACCGACCACCACCGCATCCTGATCGACAGCGAGCGGATGCTGCCCGCGATCGACGCCGCCGTGAACGCCATGAGCGAGCCGATGGTCAGCCACGACTGCGTCGCCTTCTACCTGCTGGGCGAGGACGTCTCCAGGCACGTGAAGGTGGTGCAGTCCGGACAGGGCGCCGACGAGGTGCTCGGCGGCTACGACTGGTACCCACCACTCGCCGGCGTGCCGCGCGACGGTGCGGTCGAGGCCTACTCGCGGGTGTTCTTCGACCGCCGCTGGGCGGCCATGGAGGACGTCCTCATGCCCGAGTGGATGGCCCCTGAGGACGAGCCCACCGCGTTCATCGCCGCGCAGTTCGGGCAGCCCGGCGCCGAGACGGCGGTGGACGCGGCACTCCGCAACGACACCACGATCATGCTGGTCGACGACCCGGTGAAGCGGGTCGACAACATGACGATGGCCTGGGGGCTCGAGGCCCGCGTGCCCTTCCTCGACCACGAGTTCGTCGAGCTTGCCGGGCGCATCCCCCCGGAGCTGAAGCTCGCCGACGGCGGCAAAGGGGTGCTCAAGCGGGCCGGCCGCGGCGTCGTCCCGGACGAGGTCATCGACCGGACCAAGGGCTACTTCCCCGTCCCCGCGATCCGGCAGCTGCAGGGCCCCTACCTGGAACGGGTCCGGGACACCCTCACGGACCCCGCGGCCGGGCGCCGCGGCCTGTTCCGGCCGGACGCGGTCGAGCGGATGCTCGAGGACCCGAATGCCGAACGGACGACGCTGGGCTCCAACGCGCTGTGGCAGCTGGCGCTCCTGGAGATGTGGCTGCAGAACAACGGGGTCCGCTGACCCACCTGCGGTCCCCGCGGATCCGTCAGCCGGTGACGGCCTGCTCCACGGCGGCGGCGAGCAACTCCTGTCCCTTCGCCGTCGGATGCACGTCGTTCCCGATGACCAGGCCCGCCGCGACGGAGTTCCCGCCGGTCGGCGCGGCCACCGTCCTGAACGCATCGAACCCGCTGGCCACCGTCGCGCCGTTGGCATG
>JAODNJ010000565.1 GCA_025465155.1 Frankiales bacterium | reverse complement strand
CGTGGATGGCGGAGGACGGCGTGCAGCTACCGCTGCTCATGCCGATCGACGACCTGCCACGGCTGCCGGAGCCCGCGCTGGTCGAGGGCCTGCGCACGGTGCATGACGCGGTGGTCGAGAAGACCGGCAGCGACCCTCTGCACCTGGCGATGGCCCTGTGCCGGCCCGGTGACGCCTCCGTGCACCGCAGCGACGTCGCCTGGTCGGAGGCGCTGCGGACCGGAGTCGGCGACCGGATCGACGGGACGTGGAGCCTGCATCTGGCGGCGGCCGGCACGGTGACGCCGGTCGTCAACCCGCCGCTGTGGGCCTGGCTCTAGACCCCCGGGGACCAGCCGCCGGCGATCTTCGCGTAGACGGCATGCAAGGCGGCCAGCAACGGGATCCCGCGGTCGGCCTGCAGCCGCTGGACCTCCGCGAGCACGGCATCCCACGAATCCGCGGGGGTCACGGTGCGCCGCAGCCGGCGCTCCTGGAGATGTGGCTGCAGAACAACGGGGTCCGCTGACCCACCCCGCGGTCCCCGTGGATCCGTCAGCCGGTGACGGCCTGCTCCACGGCGGAGGCGAGCAGCTCCTGTCCCTTCGCCGTCGGATGCACGTCGTTCCCGATGACCAGGCCCGCCGCGACGGAGTTCCCGCCGGTCGGCGCGGCCACCGTCCTGAACGCATCGAACCCGCTGGCCACCGTCGCGCCGCTGACATGCGCCGCCGCGGTGAGCGCATCGGCCAGAGCCCGGGCGGGCAGGACCTGATCGTTCGCGTAGTCCAGCGAGTAATAGGTGACGACGACGATCCGCCCGCGATACCCGCCCTGCCCTCGCAGGGTGGCGAGGATGCGGCCGACGTTGGTCTCGAGGGTCCGAGCCACGCTGTCGACCTCGGTCGCGCACCCGTCGGCCGTCGTCTGCTGGCAGACGAACGCGTCGTTGGCGCCCACCTGCAGCGTCACCAGCGAGACCTTCGGCGTCCGCTTCAACGTGCGCACGGCGAAGTCCAGCTGCGACTGCTTCACCGAGTCGTAGAGCACGTGCAGCGGATAGAACGTCCGGTAACCGGCGGCGGACCGGACCGAGTTCTCGCAGCCGTTGCTCTGCGCGGTCACGTCGGTGAAGCTCGCCGTCGTCTCGCCCGGGCAGGCCGCGTTCACCACGTCCAGTCCGAGCTTCGCCCCGACCAGCTGGGGGTAGCCGACGAAGGCCGCCGCCTTCGAGTAATCGGTCCCCGCCGGCGCACCCCGGTATCCGAAGGGCACGGAGTCACCGAGCGCGAGATAGGTGCCGGAGGCCGAGGACGCCGTAGCCGACGACGCGGCCTCCCCTTCACCGCTCCCGCCGCACGCCGCGGACGTCAGGACGCACAGTGCGGCCACGACGGCGGCGGCACGGCGCGGCCGGAGGGGTACTGCACGGGGCACGAGCGGGTCTCCAGCCGACGAGGGAGCCGGTCGGATGCACCGGCGGTCGAAGGGAGAAGGATCGCATCGCGACCCACCGGAGCCGGAAAGGGGGCGCCATGACCGAGTCCGTGCCCGCACTCGTCCTGCCCAGCACGGGCCCCGATCCGCTGCCCTTCGACACGGCGCTGGCGGCCGTCCTCGGTTACGTCCGCGGCCGTCGACCCCTGTGGTTCCGCTCCCCCAGCCAGCCCGAGGGGCGATGGGTGCACGTGCGGGCGTTCGGCTACGAGCGCTTCGACCGGCTCTACGGCGGAGAGGGGCCGCCCAGTGACCGTGACGTACTCGTCGCCGAGGGGTTGCACGGCCGGCTCGACCGGCCGGGCTGGGCCGCCGTCCGAGCCGCCCTGGAGGAGGTCTGGCCGCTCGCCCACGCCGCCGTCGAGCAGGCCGGCGGCCGCCCGTTCGAGAAGCTGGACGCCGAGGAGTTCTCCGTCCTGGCCGAGCCCGGCACGGTCGGCGCGATCCTGCGCGACATCTGGGCCCGCTGCGCCGAGACGCCCGGTGTGCACCCCGAGTTCGTCAGCGCCGCCCTGCACCACCGTCATCCCCGGCTGATCCCGCACGTCGACGTCACGACCCGGCGCCAGCTCTGGCCGCACGTGCACGAGGGCGACAGCGGGCCCGAGGCGGTGATCCACCGGGAGCTGGAAGGCAATGCCGACAGCTTCGCCGCCCTGGAGAACGCAGTCACCCGGCTGATGCCCCGCGAACGGGTGCCCACCCGCCTGCGGCTGCACGACCTGCTGCTGTGGCTCGCAGGCAGCCTCCGGCTGCCCAGCGCGATCGGGATGGGGCGGACGTCGGAGGAGTGGCGGCGCTACGAGGAGCTCACGGCCGCCACGACGGACTCCGGCCGGTGAGCCCGAGCAGGCGGTCGAGGACCGCGGCGTCGTCCGGCACGGGCACGACCGGCCCGAACTGGCGGCCGCGCATCTCCTCGTTCCCGGGCCGGCTCATCTCGGTCACGAAGCCGAGGCAGGCCTCGGCCGACGCCGGGTCGACGGGGTACGGCTGACCGGTGGCGACGGCGAGGTCCCAGCCGTGCACCAGCACCTCGTCGAGAGCCACGATCCCCATCGCCCCGGACGGCAGCCGCGCGCCTGCGACCTCCGCCATCCCCTCCCACGCCTCCGGCGCCCGCCATGCGGAGGCGAGCTCCTCGAGCTGCCGGGGAAGGCGGGTGCGCCAGTCCGGTGCCAGGGCATCCGCCGACGCCCGGGGCGCGCCGGACACCGTCTCCTTGACCGCAGCCATCCGGAACGCCGTCGTCAGCCCCGCGAGATGGTCGAGCATCCCGGCCACCGGCGTCCCCGCGCACGGGGTCGGGTCGCCGAGCTGGTCGGCGCGCACGCCGTCGACCACCCGCGCGACGATGGCTGCCTGAGGGGTGAGATCGACGGTTCTCATCTGCATGGAAGGGCTGACCCGCGCCGGCGTCGGGACTCATCGGTTGCCGGACGTACCGCCCCGGGGAAGCCTGCCCGGGTGAGCTTCGACCTCGAGCGATTCGTCCGCGCGCAGGACCACGGCGCCACCTTCGAGCGGGCGCTGGCCGAGCTGCGCGCCGGCGCCAAGCGCAGCCACTGGATGTGGTTCGTCTTCCCGCAGCTCGCCGGGCTCGGCGGGAGCGACATGTCCCGCCGGTACGCGATCTCCGGGCCGGCCCAGGCCCGCGCGTACCTCGACCATCCCGTGCTCGGCCCGCGGCTCGTCGAGAGCGCCCGGGCTCTGCTCGACCTTCCCGGCGCCGACCCCGCCGCCGTCCTGGGGCCGGTCGACGCGCAGAAACTGAGGTCCTCCATGACCCTCTTCGCCGCCGTCGCGCCCGCCGACCCGGTGTTCCGGGAGGTCCTGGAGAGGTACTACGCGGGTGCGGACGACGAGGCCACGACGAGCAGGCTGTGACCCAGACCGACACCGCCGCCCCCGGCCGGGTGGCCGGGGGCGGCGGGATCGGGCAAGAACCGGCGGTCAGAACGCGCCGGTACCCCACGGCGTGCCCAGGCCGGTCGGGCCGTCCCAGCCCGATCCCGCGGTGCACCAGACCCTGGTGCTGCAGTGCCCGTTCGACCCGCTGGTGACGTCGTTCAGGTTCCCGGAGGTGTTCTTCCAGGTATAGGCGCCGGCCGGTCCGGACCCGATCGCCGGACCCTGGGCGTAGACGCCGGCGATGATCGGCGACGAGGCGCTGGTGCCGCCGAACACCAGCCACCCCGAAGCGCCCTGGTAGGCGGTCGAGTCGTACACGTTGACCCCGGTGTTGGGGTCGGCGACGGCGGAGACGTCGGCGGTGGCCTTGTTGTTGCACCTGGTCGCCTTCGTGTCCTGGTACGCGCTCGCGTTGTACCGCGAGCAACCCGAACCGGCGCCGCTCCACGCGCTCTCGGTCCACATGCGCCCGTTGGCGGCGGCGGTCGTGCTCCTCTTCAGCGTGGTGCCGCCCACGGCCACGACATTGCTGAACGACGCGGGGGACTGCACGCCGTAGCCGCTGTCGCCGGTGGAGGCGATCACCGCGATGCCCGGGTGCTGGTTGTAGGCCTTGGCGATGGTCGCGTTGCTCGTGTCGCTCCCGCCATAGCTGTTGCTGATGGCGACGACGCCCTGCGAGGCGGCGTAGTTGACCG
>JAODNJ010000593.1 GCA_025465155.1 Frankiales bacterium | reverse complement strand
TCGAGACCCGCTGCCTGCACACCGGTTCGCTGGCGACCGTGCTCGAGCCGGGACGGGCGGACGTGCGGAAGCTGCTGGAGCACGAGCACCAGCGCGGCAGGGTCACCATCTCCTACGACCCCAACGTGCGACCCGCGCTGCTGGGGACACCGGAGGCGGCCCGGCCCGGCATCGAGCACCTGGCCGAGTTGTCCGATGTGGTGAAGGTCAGCGACGAGGACCTGCACTGGCTCTACCCGGACCGCGAGGACGAGGACGTGGCCCGGGAGTGGCTCGGTGCGGGGCCGGCCCTCGTCGTCGTCACGCGTGGGGGGAACGGGGTCTTCGCCGTCACCGGAGATCTGGAGGTCCGCCGGCCCGCGACACCGATCGACCTCGTGGACACCGTCGGAGCCGGGGACTCCTTCGCCTCCGGGCTCCTCGACGGGCTGCGGCGCGCCGACCTGATCGGCGGCCCCCGTCGTGAGGCGCTGGCCGCGATCGACGAGTCCAGCCTGATCAGCGTCCTGGACGCGGCCAGCCTCATCGCCGCCATCACCTGCTCCCGCCCCGGCGCCGACCCGCCGACCCGCGCCGAGGTCGACGCCGCCGAGGCGGCTCCGTCGGGATCCGCTTCGACGACCCGGCGCGCCGGGCGGACCACGACCGGGCCGCCACCGCTTCGGTCGGTACCGACGGTCTCCTCGACAGCGCCCCGGAACACCGGCCGCACGCCCTGACCCTGCGCGTGGCCGAGCGGGCCTCGCGTGCAGACCACAGTCCCCGGAACGGCGACTCTGCCGCAGGGCCGGGGGAGGGAGATCTCGATGACCGGCAGCTCTCAGTTCCGTGGAGCGATCTTCGACGTCGACGGCGTGCTCGTCGACTCGCCTCACGAGTTGGCCTGGCGGGAGGCGTTCCGGGCTCTGATGGAGAGCGACTGGAGCGACATCCGGGACCAGACGACCTGGACCGCGGCGCGGTTCACGCCTGCCGTCTACCAGGAGGTCATGGCCGGCCGGCCACGCATGGAGGGTGCCCGGGCGGCCATGGAGTACTTCGAGGTACCGGACATCGACGCCCGGATCGAGCAGTACGCGGCCGGCAAGCAGCAGCACGTCGTCAAGCTCATCGAGGAGGGCCGGTTCATGGCCTTCCCGGACGCGCTGCGATTCATGCTCCATGTGAAGTCGATGGGCATCAAGGTCGCGGCGGCGTCGTCGTCCAAGAACGCCAAGCTCTTCCTGGAACGGATCCGGCTGGACCTGTTCGCCGCCGAGCAGCGGATCGACTGCGACTTCGTCCACCCCGGCATGACGCTGGCCGACATCTTCGACGCCGACATCTCCGGCCGGGATTTTCCCCAGGGCAAGCCCGACCCGACGATCTTCCTGACCGCCGCGGAGGAACTCGGGCTCGACCCGGCCGACTGCTTCGTCACCGAGGACGCGAGCACCGGGATCCAGGCGGCGAAGTCGGCAGGGATGGCCGCTGTCGGCGTGAGCCGCCTGGACGACCGTGACCTGCTGGTCGAGGCCGGCGCGGACCTCGTCGTGACGTCGCTGGACGACGTCTCGCGGCGGGCCCTTGCGGAGGGCCTGCTCGAGGAACGCCGGGCCGCCGCCGAGCTCAGGAAGCGGCTCACGCAGCAACCGCCCGGCGTCTGGACGCTGGTCTACGACTCCTTCGACCCGGCCCGGCAGGGGCTCCGGGAAGCGCTGTGCGCGTTGGGCAACGGCTACTCCGTGACCCGGGGCGCCCTGCCCGAGGCCGAGGCCGACGACGTGAACTACCCGGGGAGCTATGTCGCCGGGCTCTACGACCGGGCGGAGACCGAGGTCAGCGGGCGGATGGTCGAGAACGAGGACCTGGTCAACGTCCCCAACTGGCTCTCGCTCCGGTTCCGGATCGCCGGGGGCCAGTGGTTCGACGCGCGGAACTCCGACGTCGTCGAGCACCGTTTCGAGCTCGACATGCGCCGTGGGGTGCTCAACCGCGATGTGACCTGGCGGGATGCCGAGGGACGGCGCACCCACATCAACCAGCGGCGGTTCGTCAGCATGAAGGACGAGCACCTCGCCGGCATGCTGACCACGTTCACGGCGGAGAACTGGTCCGGCCGGCTCGAGGTCTCCAGCGGGTTGGACGGCCGGGTGGTGAACGCGGGCGTCAAGCGCTATCGCGATCTGAACAGCCGCCATCTAAAGGTGCTGGGCCAGGGGGAGGTGGACCCGCAGACCATCGATCTGCAGGTCGAGACCCTGCAGTCGCACATACGGGTCGCCGAGGCAGCGCGGACGACGGTGCTGCGCGACGGTGCGCCGGTGGAGGCCGAGAAGCGCCTGGTCGAGGAACCCGGGTACGTCGCGCACGAGCTGAGCCTGGACCTCGAGGAAGGGCGAGCGGTGAGCGTGGAGAAGATCGTCACGCTCTACACCTCCCGCGACCGCGCGATCTCCGAGAGCCGTCAGGACGCCCGTCTGGCCGCCGTTGCTGCGGAGGACTTCTCCGCACTGCTCGCCCGGCACGAGGGTGCCTGGAACAGCCTGTGGAACCGGTTCGACATCCAGCTCGACAGCGCCAACGATTGGACCGAGACGGTCCTGCACCTGCACATCTTCCACCTGCTGCAGACGATCTCGCCGCACACGGCCAACCTGGACGTCGGTGTTCCCGCGCGAGGCTGGCACGGGGAGGCCTACCGGGGACACGTCTTCTGGGACGAGATGTTCATCTTTCCGTTCTTCAACTTCGAACGGCCCAGCCTGGCCAACGCGCTGCTCCAATACCGCTACGAGCGGCTGGGCGTGGCGCGAGCCGCGGCCCGCGCCGAGGGCTACGAGGGTGCGATGTTCCCGTGGCAGAGCGGTGCCACCGGCCGGGAAGAGACCCAGACGCTGCACCTCAATCCCAAGTCGGGCCGGTGGCTGCCCGACCACTCGCACAACCAACGGCACGTCAA
>JAODNJ010000560.1 GCA_025465155.1 Frankiales bacterium | reverse complement strand
CGACGACCCGGGCGCCGGCGTCGCGCAGCGCCTGCAGCGTGGGCAGGCTGGCGCGGATCCGCCCGTCGTCGGTGATCGCCCGGGTGTTCTTGTCCAGCGGGACGTTCAGGTCCGCGCGCAGCAGCACACGGCGACCCGCCACCCCGTCAGCAATGAGCTCGTCGACGGACCTCATCGCGGGGTGGGTGGGCCGGGTCAAAGCGATCGGCCGACCAGGACGACGGAGTCGACGAGGCGGTTGGAGTAGCCCCATTCGTTGTCGTACCAGCCGACGACCTTCACCTGGTCGCCGAACGCCTTCGTCAGCCCCGAGTCGAAGATGCAGGAGGCCGGGTCGGTGACGATGTCGGAGGAGACGATCGGCGCGTCGGTGTAGGTCAGGTACGGCGCCAGCGGGCCGGCGGCGGCGTCGCGGTAGGCGCCGTTCACCTCCTCGACGGTGACCTCGCGCGCCAGCGTGACGGTGAGGTCGGTCGCCGAGCCGGTCGGCACCGGCACCCGGAGCGCGTAGCCGTCCAGCTTGCCCTTGAGCTCGGGCAGCACCAGGCCGATGGCCTTGGCCGCACCGGTGCTGGTCGGCACGATGTTCAGGGCGGCGGCGCGGGCGCGGCGCAGGTCCTTGTGCGGGCCGTCCTGCAGGTTCTGGTCGGCGGTGTAGGCGTGGATGGTGGTCATCAGGCCACGCTCGATGCCGAACGCGTCGTTGAGCACCTTGGCCAGCGGCGCGAGGCAGTTCGTGGTGCAGGACGCGTTGCTGATGATCGTCTGCGAGCCGTCGTACCGCTCGTGGTTGACGCCCATGACGATCGTGAGGTCGTCACCTGTGGCCGGCGCGGAGATGATGACCTTCTTGGCGCCGCCGGCGTCGACGTGCTTGCGGGCGTCGTCGGCCTTGGTGAAGAACCCGGTGGACTCCACGACGACGTCCACGCCCAGCTCGCCCCAGGGCAGGTTGCCCGGGTCGCGCTCGGCCAGCACCTTGATGGTGGCACCGCCCACCTTGATCCCGTCGCCGGCGACCGAGACGTCCTCGGGGAACTTGCCCAGGATGCTGTCGTACTTGAGCAGGTGCGCCAGGGTCTCCGGCGTGGTCAGGTCGTTGACCGCCACGATCTCGACGTCCGCGCCGCTGGCGGCCGCCGCCCGATAGAAGTTGCGCCCGATGCGCCCGAAGCCGTTGATGCCTACCCGGACCGTCACAAGAGCCTCCAGCTCGCATCAGGAGGTCGCGCGCAGTGCGCGACCTCGCTCGGGCGCAAGCCTATCGGGCCGCCGCGGACGTCACTGAGCGAGCATGTCGTCGGTCACCACGGACTCGGTGTCCGGGATGCCGAGGTCCTTGGCCCGCTTGTCGGCCATGGCCAGCAGCCGGCGGATGCGGCCGGCGACGGCGTCCTTGGTCATCTGCGGCTCGGCGCGCTGGCCGAGCTCCTCCAGCGACGCCTGGCCGTGCTCCAGGCGGAGCCGGCCCGCGATCAGGAGGTGCTCGGGAGCGTCACCCGCGAGGATCTCCAGCGCGCGCTCGACGCGGGCGCTGGCCGCGACCGCGGCGCGGGCGGAGCGGCGCAGGTTCGCGTCGTCGAAGTTGGCGAGCCGGTTGGCGGTCGCCCGGACCTCGCGGCGCATCCGCCGCTCCTCCCAGGCGAGCACCGCGTCGTGGGCGCCCATGCGGGTCAGCAGCGCGCTGATGGCGTCCCCGTCACGGACGACGACGCGGTCGGCGCCGCGCACCTCGCGCGCCTTCGCGGCGATGCCGAGCCGGCGGGCCGCGCCGACCAGGGCCATCGCGGCCTCGGGGCCGGGGCAGGTGACCTCCAGCGAGGACGACCGGCCCGGCTCGGTGAGCGAGCCGTGGGCCAGGAACGCTCCCCGCCACGCCGCCTCTGCGTCGCTGATCCCGCCCGAGACCACCGACGGCGGCAGCCCGCGCACGGGGCGGCCACGCTGGTCGACCAGGCCCGTCTGCCGGGCCAGACCCTCACCGTGCTTGGCGATCCGCACGATGTAGCGCACGCCGCGACGGATGTTGCCGCCGGCCAGCACGCTGACCCCGCTCGTGTAGCCGTAGACCTCGCTGATGTCCCGGCGCAGCCGCCGGGCCACGGAGCCGGTGTCCAGCTCCGCCTCGATCACCACCCGGCCGCCCACGATGTGCAGGCCGCCGGAGAACCGGAGGAGCGCGGTCACCTCGGCCTTGCGCTCCGACGTCCTCGTGCACTCCACCCGTGAGAGCTCGTCCTTGACCATCGCGGTCATCGCCATGTGCGGAGTTCCTTCCCCCTCGTACCGTGCCCTGCGCTCCTGCCGCCGGGCACCGCGGTTCCGTTACCCGCCGGGCCACCCGAATTCCTCACCGCACGCCACCCACCGAGGCGAAGGCGGCCGCCAGGCGTTCGGGATCGTGCCGTGGCGCCCCGTCGAGCTCGGCGACCGGAGCCAGGAGCAACTCGGCGCCGCATTGACGCGCCGCCGTAAGGAGACCATGCCGGTCAACAACCGAGTCCACGTCGGCGATGACGGTGTGCAACGCCACTCCGTCCAGATGGGCCTGCAGCACCCGCAGATGCTCCTCCGGGGAAAACCCGTCGGTCTCCCCCGGCTGGGGTTCCAGGTTGAGCACCACGACCACCCGCGCCCGGCTGGCCGCCAGCGCCTTGCGCAACTGCGGGACCAGGAGATGGGGCAGGACCGACGTGTACCAGGACCCCGGTCCGAGGGAGATGACGTCGGCCGCGGCGATGGCCTTCAGGACCTCGTCGGGCACGGGCGGGTCGGGCGGCATCACCCGGATCTCGCGGACCTGGCCCGGGGTGGCGGCGATGGCGACCTGGCCGCGGATCGTCCGGTACCGGGACGGGTCGTCGGGGTCGACGCTCTCGACCCGGGCCACCAGGTCCAGCGGCACCGACGCCATGGGAAGTACCCGGCCGCGGGCCTGCAGCAGGTCGCCGAGTTGGGCGAGGGCGCGGACGGCGTCGCCTCCGTAGAGCTCGGTCAGGCCGGTGAGGACGAGGTTGCCCACGGAGTGGCCCGCGAGCACTCCGCTGCCACCGAACCGGTGCTGCAGGAGCGCCGTCATGGACTGGGTGCGCTCGTCGCGGCCGGCGAGCGCGCTCAGCGCCATCCGCAGGTCACCGGGGGGCAGGTAGGGCATCTCCCGGCGGATGCGCCCGGACGAGCCGCCGTCGTCGGCCACCGTGACGACGGCCGTGAGATGACGCGTGAGCCGGCGCCACGCGGCGAGCGCGGCAGCCAGTCCGTGGCCCCCGCCGAACGCGACCACCCGCGGCGGAGGCGGGGACACGGGTACCGGCGGCAACGGGCCCTCGACGCGGCGGACGACTCCTCCCACTGCCGGCCTCTACTCGCGGCCCAGGTCACGGTGCCGGGCGGCGGCGGCGATGCCCTCGACCGAGAGCCGGCGGGCGAACTCCTCCGCGATGGCCACGCTCCGGTGCTTGCCGCCCGTGCACCCCACGGCAAGGGTCAGGTAGCGCTTGCCCTCGCGTCGGTAGCCGGGGACGAGCAGCCGCAGCACGTCGGTGTAGCGATCGAGGAACTCGCCGGCGTCGGCCTGGCCCAGCACGTAGTCGCGCACCTCCGGGTCCTGACCGGTCCTGGGCCGCAGCTCGGGCACCCAGTGCGGGTTGGGCAGGAACCGCGCGTCCACGACGAGGTCGGCGTCCAGCGGTAGGCCGTACTTGAACCCGAAGCTGAGGACGGTCGCGGTCAGCGGGGGCGTCCGGCCTTCGCGGGCGAACGCGTTCTCCAGGGTCGCCCGCAGCTGGTGGACGTTGAGGTCGCTGGTGTCCACCCACAGATCCGCCTCGCCGGCGATCCCGGTCAGCAGCGCACGCTCGCCGGTGATGCCGTCGATCAGCCGACCGTCGCCCTGCAGCGGATGTTCCCGCCGGCTGGACTCGTAGCGGCGGATCAGGACCTCGTCGCTGGCGTGCACGTAGACGACCCGGGGCCGGTGACCGGCCTGGGCGAGCACCCGCAGCGCCTCCTGCAAGTCGCTGGAGAAGGCCCGGCTGCGGACGTCGACGACGGCGGCGAACCGGCGCAGGTCGCCCCGGGCGCCGAGCTCCACCATGGGCAGCAGCAGGGCCGGCGGGAGGTTGTCGACGACGTACCAGCCGAGGTCTTCGAGCACCCGACCGGCGCTGTTCTTGCCTGCACCGGACAGGCCCGTGACGACGACGACCTCGAGCGGGGGGATGTCGGTCGCGGCCGGCACTCCGTGCGGCGCCGCGTCGTCCGAGCGGTGCGCCGGGCTCCTCTCCTGCTCCGTCACGAGGCCAGCCCCGTGGCACGGGCCACCCGGCCGACCTCGGCGGTGTCCCCGGCGTCCGCCCGGGGCGTGCCGCGCTCGGCTGGGCCGTCCGGCGCGAGTTCGGACTCCTCCTCCGGCCCGGCGGGGGGCTGCGCGATCGCCGCCTGCACGGCCTCCGCCGTCCGCCGGCCGATGCCCGGCACGGCCATCAGCTCCTCGACCGTGGCGGCCCGCAACCGCTTGAGGGATCCGAACTGCTTCATCAGCGCCTTCCGCCGGGTGTCACCGAGGCCCGGGACATCGTCGAGCAAGGACACCAGCATGCTGGTCGACCGCTTCTGCCGGTGGTAGGTGATCGCGAACCGGTGCGCTTCGTCCCGGACCCGTTGCAGCAGGTACAGCGCCTCGGAGGTGCGCGGCAGGATGACCGGGTCGGGGTCGTCGGGCAGCCACACCTCCTCCATGCGCTTGGCCAGGCCGCAGACGGCGACGTCCACGATGCCGAGCTCGGCGAGGGACCGGCTGGCCGCCGCCACCTGGGGCGCGCCGCCGTCGACGACGAGCAGGTTCGGCGGGTAGGCGAACCGGCGCGGCCGGCCCTCCTCCGCGGCGATGCTCGTCCCCCCTGCCGTCTGCCCCTCCCTGCGGTCGGCCTCCTCCTTGAGGTGGCGGGCGAAGCGGCGCCGAACCACCTCGGCCATGGCCGCGGTGTCGTCGGTCCCGTGTGCGACGGAGAAGCGCCGGTAGTCGGACTTCTTCGCCAGGCCGTCCTCGAACACCACCATGCTGGCGACGACGTTGGTGCCCTGGACGTGCGAGATGTCGATGCACTCGATCCGCAGCGGGGCGTCGGGCAGGTCGAGCGCCTCCTGCAGCTCGGACAGCGCCAGGGACCGGGCGGTGAGGTCGCTGGCCCGCTTCACCCGGTGCCGGGCGAACGCCTCCTTGGCATTGCGCTCCACCGTCTCCAGGAGGCTGCGCTTGTCGCCGCGCTGGGGCACCCGGAGGCTCACCCTGCTGCCGCGTAGTTCGGACAGCAGATCCTCGTACACGTCGGCGTCGTCCGGCAGCTCGGGGACCAGCACCTCCTTGGGCACCGCCTCGCCGGCCTCGCCGACGCCGGTCTCCTCGTCGACGCCGCCGTAGACCTGGAGGAGGAACTGCTCGACCAACTGGCCGGTCGTGACCTCCTCCACCTTGTCGATGATCCAGCCGCGCTGGCCGCGGACGCGGCCCCCGCGGACGTGGAAGACCTGGACGGCCGCCTCCAGCTCGTCCTGCGCGAAGGCGACGACGTCGGAGTCCGTGCCGTCGCCCAGGACGACCGCCTGCTTCTCCAGCGCCCGGTTCAGAGCGCCGAGGTCGTCGCGCAGCCGGGCGGCCTTCTCGTACTCCAGGGCCTGGGCGGCCGCGGCCATCTCGCGCTCGAGGCGCTTGACCATGAGGTCGGTGCGGCCGGCCATGAAGTCGCAGAAGTCGTCGACGATCTCCCGGTGCTCCTCGGCGCTGACCCGGCCGACGCACGGCGCCGAGCACTTGCCGATGTAGCCCAGCAGGCACGGGCGCCCGATCTGACCGGCCCGCTTGAAGACGCCGTTGGAGCAGGTTCGGGCCGGGAAGACGCGGGTCAGCGTGTCGAGGGTCTCGCGGATCGCCCAGGCGTGCGCGTACGGGCCGAAGTAGCGGACGCCCTTGCGCTTCGGACCGCGCATGACCTGCAGCCGCGGGTACTCCTCGTTCAGCGTCACGGCGAGCGACGGGTAGCTCTTGTCGTCGCGGTAGCGGACGTTGAAGCGCGGGTCGAACTCCTTGATCCAGTTGTACTCGAGCTGGAGGGCCTCGACCTCGGTCCCGACGACGGTCCACTCCACGCTGGCCGCGGTGGTGACCATCTGCCGCGTGCGCGGATGCAGGCCGGCGACGTCGGCGAAGTAACTGTTCAGCCGCTGGCGCAGGCTCTTGGCCTTGCCGACGTAGATCACCCGGCCCGAGGGGTCGCGAAATCTATAGACCCCCGGCGACTCCGGGATGCTGCCGACCGCGGGGCGGTACGTGGACGGGTCGGCCATGTCGTCCAGATTAGGTCGGGATGCCGACACGTCGTCGCTGCGGCGACCCTTTCGTCACAGGAGTCACGGTCCGGCGGTCCGGTCGAGGACGTCACAGCCGGAAAGGTCCGGCGCCCGGCGCGAGATCGGCCGCCGAGCCGCTGGTGTGCTGCCGAGGCTGCTCCACGCTGGTCGGCCCGCGAGGACGCTCGCGTCCGGTTCACCGGGAGGCCGTCGTCTTCGGGCCCGGCATCCCGGACGGAGGACGCACTCCGAGGAGGGCGGAGCGCGGGGTCATGCCGCCACTCCGGGGCCCGATCGGCTCGGCACCGCTCCGCTCGTCCCGCGCAAGCGTTCCAGGTGGAAAGGTGCCGGTCACGGCCCCGCTGGCGCGTGAGGCCCCGGCGGATACATCCGATCCGGTCCGCCGCGCGGGCTAGCTGTACTGACCGGAGACGTTGGTCGAGGACGTGTGACCACGAGATCTGAGCGACTGGTCTTGTGAGGGAGGACCTCCGGACGTGGAGTGGAGCTGCTGAAGGCAACCACCCACACAACCCGGAGGTCC
>JAODNJ010000526.1 GCA_025465155.1 Frankiales bacterium | reverse complement strand
GAGTCCGTACCATCCGCTGCTGATGACTGCTCACTCCCCTCGATCTGCTCGGCGTCGTCGGCGGCGTTGCTCGGGCCGCCATGAACGGTGATCTTCGGCATGTTGTCCTCTGCTCCTTCCTCGACGTGCTCCGTGCTGCTGCACTGCGGGCACCGGGGCGCACCGACCGCATAGGCGGCGGTGCACCCGGCGCAGACCCACAGAGCCACGGTCAGACACCCATCGCGGGCAGGTTCGCCGGGGCCCGCTGCGCGATCAGGTCACGGCTCAGCGCGTTCACGGTGCCCGCGCCCGTGCTGGTGAGCTTCACGTACTTGTAGCCGTCGTCCAGGGACACACCCTCGACTTCGCACACCATCGCGTTCTGCGTCGCCACGGCAGTCGTCACGACCGTCGCCGCCGCAGTCTGCGTCTGCCGGGTCCACGCGTCGGAGCCGTTGCCGGTGTTCGTCCAGTACTCGGCGATGGCGGCGAGGTTCTTCGCGCCTGTGCCTGCCGAGTCCTTGGCCTGCGTGAGGGTGTACGTGTCGCCGACTGCGCCCGTGAGGAAGCAGCTGAAGGTGACGCCTGCTGCGGCGCCCTTGAGGGCGATCCACACGCCGTCAGCGGCGGGGGTGGTGTTGATGAGCCTGCCGAGTGCCTTCTGGGACATCGGGTGTTCCTTCCGTCTGAGGGGGCCGCGCCGGGGCGACACTGCCGGGCTGGGTGGAAGCCGCCGCCGGGGTGTGAATGCCGGCGGCGGCCAGGGTGTTACAGGAGCTCGACGAACGGGGAGAGGGTGTTGCTGGAGCCGTTGGCGGGGGTGATCGCGGACTGGATCCACGGCCGGCCATCGACGCGCTGGATGATCCTGAAAGTCGTCTTGTCGGCGCCGAAGTTGTAGTCCGTCGAGGAGTCGGCGGTCATGGTCTGGCGGTCGCCGACGAGGTAGTACGACAGGTCGGTGAAGGCGAGGTCGCCACGGCTACCGAGGGCGCCGCCCTTTTCGGTGACGATCAGGGGGCGGCCGAAGATGGTCATCGGGGCGGGGCCGGTGGCGTTGACGATGAACATCGAGTTACCGCCGGTGCCGACGGTGAGGGACATCTGGAACAGCTGCGGGAGGGCGTCGGGGGAGCAGGTCCACACGGCGCGGCTGAGCGAGGACGGCAGCATGCGGGCGTACATGGCGACGATGTCCGGGTACTTGATGGTGTTGGCGCCGCCGCCGCGGGTCACAGTGACCGCGGCCGCGTTGCCTGCGCCTCGGAAGCCGAGGGGCTCGCCGGTGCCGGAGCCAGTCATGAACGCGTTGTCCTCGCTGAAGGCGAGTGCCTGCGGCCACAGCGTCTCAATGAGCGCGGAGAACGAGACGATGGAGTCCTGGAGCAGCTCGTTGGGCACCGCGGACAGGCCGGTGAGCTTCTTCGCGTCGAGGACGACCCGCCCGAACTTGGGGCTGGAGTCCTGGAGTAGGGCGCCTTCCTCACCCCAGTAGGCGATCATGCCGCCGAACACGGAGCCCTGGTTGGTGGTGCTGTCGAGCATCGGGAAGGGGACGCGGGCGCTCTCCATCGGGACGACGGTGGCGAGCGGCCGGACGACGGACTGCTCCAGCGCGATCTGGAGCAGCTGGGACCGCAGGGTCTCGGGGACGAGGAACCCGCCGTCCGCCGGGCTGACGGAGGAGGCGGCGTTGCGGAGCGCGCCCAGCTTCTCGCTGATGTCGTTGCTGTTGTTCTTGTGCCAGATCGTCTGGACGTAGTCGATGGCGTTGTCGAAGTGCTGGTCGAGGACGGCGCCCGGGGCCTTGGCGTTGTGGGCGGTGCCCTGCCGGTGCGAGGTGAGCATGTTGCCGTTGCCGCGGCCGTCCATGCGCGCGCTCTGGTGCTGGTCCAGGTTCAGGCGCCGGATTTCGTCCTTGTCGCCCTTGGCGCCGTTGTCGCGCAGCATGTTGGCCAGCTGCTTCTGGGTCTCCTCGGCGACCATCCGGTTCAGGTCGGTGCCGTCGCCCTGCTGGCGCTGGGCGTAGGAGTCGATGAAATCGGTCAGCGTCTGCGCGTCCTTGACGACGTCCTTGACGCGCTCCGGGTCGGCGAGCATTTCCGCCAGCTCATCGCTGTTGCGCGGCGTGGTCAGTGTGGGCACTGTGTCTCCTTTATGCGTTCGTCGCCGCGCTGGGGCGACGCTGGGGGTCGGTCAGGTGAGCGGTGAGTGTGGCCCAGTCGTCCGGGCCGGGCTCGGTGAGGTGGGCGGTGAGGTGGGCCCATGAAACGTCCGCGGTGGCAGTGATGCTGTCGTCGGCCCGGTCACGGACCGGCTCTGGCTCCGGCACGACGGGTTCGGGGGTTGTCGGCTCGGCCGCCACGGGCTCGGGCTTCTGTGCGGCCGCGTGGATTTGCCGCATGGCCTCGGCAGCATCGGCCGCCGCCGGGACGACAGGCGCAACGGGGGCGGGCTCGGCGGCCGTATTCACGACCGGCTCCGGAGCGGCAGCCCGCCCCGCATAACGGAAGATGCTCAGGTCC
>JAODNJ010000503.1 GCA_025465155.1 Frankiales bacterium | reverse complement strand
GGGGCGCGACCTAGCCGCGCGCGCGGGTCTGCTCATGCCGCTGTCCATGGGGATCTGAGAGCGGCGTAGATGCGGACGCTCCGCCGTGATGGTCGGCCTGCCTCAGGACGGCGCGCCGACGGTCGGACCGGCCCAGTTCACGGTGCTCGGAGCTGTCGCCCACGGCCGCATCGTCGGCCGGCCGCGACAACGAGCGACGTCGTGAATCCCGACCAACCGCCCTTGGCAGTTCAGTACATCTAGCGCAGGCCGACGCACCTTGGCCGTCCCTGTCGGTAAGCCGGGACGCGCACCCCTTAGCTGACCTAACGACCCTGCCTGAGTGGTTGCAGTTGTGGTTGCAGTTGTCGGCGTTCGTGATTGTTCGCTCAAGTTCACCGTCGTTCACCATGCAGGTCAGGCGGCATACTGAACCTTTGCGAACTCATATGAACGAGATCAAGTCGGCCTGGCAGTGTGGGGGTCAGGGGTTCGAGTCCCCTCAGCTCCAGACCTCTGAGCGGGCGTCCTATGTCTGGCCGGACTACCACGACGAAGGTCCGGCCTCGCTACTAGAAGCGAGACTGGTGGCCGTACTCGGGCTGAGAGACCGCGTGCCCTCGTTAGGTGAGATGCGCAGGTGGAAGCCGATCACGCCACTGATGAACCCATACTCTCTGCGTTCCAACGGCGACGACGGGGAAGGTTTCGGTGACGCTCACCCTCCAATGGGGTTCGGCAACGAACACGGGGCTCGTTCGTTCTCAGAACCAGGACGCGGTCCTGGCTGCGGCTCCCGTCTTCGTCGTCGCCGACGGGCTGGGCGGCCACGCCGCTGGTGAGGTCGCGAGCCGATTAGCCGTGGAGGCGTTCGCGCCGCTCGCCTACCGCTCCGAGGTCATACGGGCCGACATCGTCCAGGCGGTGGCGGACGCGCACGCTGGCATCCTGGCCCACGCCGCGGCCGATCCTGCGACGGCTCACATGGGCACGACGGTCAGCGGGGTGGCGGTCGTCTGGTTCGGCGAATCGATGCACTGGCTCGCCTTCAACGTTGGCGACTCGCGGGTCTACCGCGTCGAGTCCGACCACCTGGTCCAGGTCACCGTCGACCATAGCGAGGTTCAGCAACTGATCGACGCCGGCGACCTCGCCGCCGAGGACGCCGCGACTCATCCGCGCCGCAACGTGGTCACGCGCGCCCTCGGCATCTCTCGCGACCCCACGCCGGACTGCTGGGTCTTTCCCGCCAGCGCGGGCGAACGACTCCTAATCTGCACCGACGGCCTGACCAAGGAGCTCCGGGACGACGAGATCCTCGCCGCGCTGGCCGGTGCCACGGCGCCGGCCGCCGCGGAGCAACTGGTCGCCGCTGCACTCGACCACGGGGGAAGGGACAACGTGACAGTTGTCGTCGTCGACGCGCTGCCGACTTCGGAGACGTCGCACCAGGCATCGGAAGCCGATGACCGGACCGGTCCGCCGGTGTCGGCGCGCCCGTCGTGAGCGCGCGGTACTCGCCGGGCTGGGCCTACGCCCTCGTCGGAGCGGACACGACCGTCGTCGTGTCGACGGCGGACAGCTCGGCCAGGGACGCCCTTTGGCCCCTCGTGGTCGACGGCGCCCCCATCGAAGTACTCGCCGCGACCCTGCTCATGCACGCCGGCGTCGTCGCCGACTTCGTTTGCGTCCGCTGCGGCGACAAGCAGCTCACCTCGCTCATCCGCGGTTCCTTCAAGGTGAGGCTCGGCGACGGCACCGAGCTCGACGGCGCCGGCGCGGCCACCTGGCGCGAGTGGTCGGTGTCGCCGAGTTGGCCCGTCGAGATCCTGACCGGCACCGAGACGGCGGGGGAGAGCCTGCCCCTGACGGCCGGTGTTGTCCGCGCCGGCCAGGTCACCCTGCTGGAGACCGCGGACGCGCCCGCGCCGGCAGCGCCACCGGCTGAGGACCAACCGGCACCTGAGCCGAGGCCCGAACCGCGCTCGTCGACTCGATCCGGGGCGGCCCGGTCGCGGCCTTCCAACTCGTCGACGCCGAGGGGAACTGGGTCCCCCGCGGGTTCACGCTCTACCTCTACGGCCAGGCCCCGGACTCGGCGGCCACGAGCCACGTGCTCACCCTCTCGGGTGTCCACTACTTCCGCACCGGCGAGCCCGGCGAGGGATGGCGCGCGCTGACCGAGCTGGGCGAGGCCTACTTCACCGAGGGCTTCGACACGGCGGCCGACGGGGAGGTCCAGCCGGCCGGCGCGCTGCTCAGCGTCGTCGGGCTCGACGAGACCCGCACGGTGCGGGTGGCGCGCGGCGAACTCGGAACGGACGACGACAGCCTCCTCCGCACCTGGTCGTCGCTTCCCGAGTCGCTCGCCTGGCTAACGGAGGTGAGCACGGCCGCCGCCGCCTCATAGCCGGCGCGGTTGCCGACTATCGCCGCGTCCCGGAGCAATTGTGGTTGCAGTTGTCCGCGTTCGTGGTTGTGCCCATAAGTTCACCATCGTTCACTTCGCAGCTCAGGCGGCATACCGAACTGCGGTGAACCTGCGCGGATGCGATCAAGATCGACTGGCAGGGTGGGGTCAGGGGTTCGGGCCCTCTCAGCTCCGCCCCTCTGACGCGGCCGTTCTCGGTTTCCGGGAGCGGCCTTCGTCGTCCGTGGTGCGTCATCATCCGGGTCCCCGCGCAGTCAGAGCCTTCGACTTCCCAGGCAGTTCTCGACGGTGCGGTCGGGCACGGCGCCGTCTTGCCCGAGCCGGCCGGCCGAGCGCTTCTTCGTAGGACCAGCGCCGTCGTCGCGCGCTCAGCGACCGATCGTGAGCTCTGTCAGCGTTCCGTCGGCCATGTTGGCCACATAGGCGGACTTCCCGTCGGGCAGGACGGCGATGGACGACGGGGAATGGCCCACCGGCAGGGTGGCGGTGACGGCGTCCTGCTTGGGATCGGTCGCGCTCGCGTCGATCACCGAGACGCTTCCGTTGGCGACATCGACCACGTAGGCGAACCGGCCGTCGGCTGACCATGCCACTTCCTGCGGGTTGGGCCCGACAGGGATGGTCGCCACCACCTTGTTGGTGTTCGTGTCGGTGAGCGTCGCCGAGCTGTCGTCGTAGTTGACATTGATGGCGAGCGGCCTGGTCTGGTTGACCGCCACGCTGTGCGGGCTCCTGCCCACCGGGATGGTCGTGAGCACCTTGTGGGTCCCCGTGTCGATGACGGAGAGCAGGTTCGACTCGTGGTCGGCCACGTAGGCGCGCTTGCCGTCAGGCGTGAACGACAGCCAGTGCGGGTTGGCTGGGACCTTGATGTCGGCGACGACCTTGAGCGTCTCGGTGTCGACCACGACGATGTCGCCGGTGTCGTGGTTGGGCACGTAGACGTGCTTTCCGTCGGCGGTCACCGCCGGCAGGAACGGGCGGCTGGCCATCGGCACCGTGCTGATGACCTTGTTCGTGTTCGCGTCGACCACCGCGAGCGCGTGGATCGTCTTCGCCGCGTTCCACACGCTGACGTAGATGCGGCTGCCGTCCGGCGAGAAGGCGAGGAATTGCGGCGGCCCGGCCGACACAGGTATCGACGCGACGATCTCGTTCGTCGACGTGTCGATCACCGTGATAGTCGCTGTCGCGCCGTTGGCGACGTAGAGCTGGCGGCCGTCGCGGCTGGCGACCACAAAGGTGGGGTCAGCCCCGGCGGGGATCGGGGTCGGCACGATCGACGGGATCGGGACGGCAGTGGCAACGGCGGCGGGCGCAGCCTTCTGGACGGTCTGCGCCACCGCGGCCGGGGTGGGGGAGCGGGTCCGCGACCAGGGGTGGACCACCAGCACGGCAGCGGCCGCGACACCGACGAGCAGGGCGACGGCCACGACGACGATGGAGCGGCGGGGGCGGCGACGGCCCCTGCGCTGGGGCGGAGCCGCCGGCGGCCCGGAGGCGGACGGGTCATCGATCGGGTTCAGCGGCGGCTCGCCGGAAGGTGGGTCGTTCCCGCCGGGGGTGCTGGGCGGGCCGACCAGCAGACCGCCGGTCGCGGCGCGCGGCGGGACGAAGGTCTCGCCCCCGCCTCCGCGGGGGCCGGGCGGCTGCGACGCGGGGGTTTGCGCAGGTGCTCGGCCAGCCGTCGAGGCGCCCGTGATGAGGGTGGGCGGGCCGGCCGTGGCCTGGCCGAGCACTGCGCGGGCCGCCGCGGCGAACTCGCCGGCCGTCGGAAACCGGTCCTCGGGTTCCTTTGCCATGCCACGGCGGACGACGTCGTCCAGGCCGCGGGGGACAGTGGGCACGAGACTGCTGGGGCTGGCCGGCTCCTGGGTCAGGTGCGCGTACATCAGGGACGGCAGGTCGTCGCCGCTGAACGGCCGCTGGCCGGTGAGGCACTCGGCCAGGACGCAACTCAGCGAGTAGACGTCGGCGCGGCCGTCGACGTCGCCGCCCCGGAACCGCTCGGGAGCCATGTACTCGAGCGTGCCGATGGTCGCCCCGACCGCCGTCAACGAGGTGTACGCCGGCCCGCGCGCCCGGGCGATGCCGAAGTCGATGACGTAGACGAAGTCGCGCGCTCCCACGAGCACGTTCGACGGCTTGATGTCGCGGTGCACCAGACCTTCGGCGTGGGCGGAGTCGAGCGCTTCGGCGATCTGGTCGATCAGGTCCACCGCACGCCTGGCCGGCAGGGCGCCGGAGCTCGCGAGCAGCGAGCCGAGGTCCTCGCCGTCGACCAGGCGCATGTCGATGAAGAGCCGACCGTCGATCTCCCCGAAGTCGTGGATCGGGATGACATGCGGGTCCCGCAGCCGGGCGGCCACCAGGGACTCGTGGCGGAACCGGGCCTGGTAGTCCAGATCGTCCGCCAACGCCTCGGGCAACAGCTTGAGCGCCACCCAGCGGTCATGCTCCGTGTTCCGCGCGCGGTAGACCTCGCCCATCGACCCTGCCCCGATGAGCTCCTCGAGGACGTAGGGGCCGAACTGCCGCTCGGTCATGGCATCTGGTCCCTCGATGGGTGCTGTCGGCTCGACGGCGCGGTGCAGCGCCACAGCGCCGCCGAGACCGCTATGGTCCCGCGAGCCTAGGGCGACCGGGCCGAAAAAACGCGGAGTCAGCACGGGTTCCCCGGATGCGCCGTCAGCGCGCCGGTGACGTGCTCTGGTGACGGACGCGGGCGACGTACATCGCTTGACCGGGGATGCGCCGGATCGGTATCCGCGTCGGCGGCGCGAAGCCGGCGTCGCGCAACCACACCGCCAGTTCCGCCGGGGTGTGGATCTCCGACTGGGAGCTCAGGTAGACGAACAAGCCCAGGACGTTGGCCGCGGCCGACGTGCGCCGACCCGGTTCGGCGAACGCGTCCATCACCACCAGCACACCGTCGGGTGCCAGGGCCCCGCGGATCCTGCGCAGCAGCGCGGCGATCTGGTCGACGCCCAGGTGGTGCAGCAGGTTGAAGCACAGCACGGCGTCGTACCCGCGACCCAGGTCGGCGCAGGTCGCGTCACCCTCCCGGTGCCGCACGCGGTCGGCCATGCCGGCCGCCGCGATGATCTCCCGTCCGACGGCAGCGCTGCCGGGTAGGTCCAGCACGGTCGCCGTCAACCCCGGCTGCCGACGGCACAACTCCGCCGAGTACCAGCCGTGGCCGCCGCCGACGTCCAGCAGCGAGCGCGCGCCGGGGGGCAGCCGCAGTTTCCTGGCGACCTCGCCGGCGCTGAGCCGCGCGAGATCCAGCTGACCGGTGATGTACCGCCGCCAGTACGGGTCATCGGCCGGCGCGTCGTGGTGCGCTGCCGGTTGCCCGGTGCGCACCACCTCGTCGAGGGCCGCCCACCAGCCCCAGTAGTCCGCGGTGCCGGCCACGAACCCGGCAACGGACAGCCGCGACCGGGGGTCCAGCCAGCGACGTGAGGAGCGGCTGAGCCGGTAGGTGCCGCGGCGGTGGGTCACGTGACCGCTGGACCGCAGGCACCGCAGCAGCAGCCGCGTCGGCACCGGATCCAGGTGGAGCTCCGCTGCGAGGTCCGCGGCCGTGGCCGGACCCTCGGCCAGGCGCGCGGCGATACCCGTGCGCACCGCCGCGACGAGGATCCCGGACACCCCCATACCGCCCCAGGCCTCGGCGGCGACGACGGGCACGAGGCCGGCCCGCAGCGCGAGCCACTCCACCGGGTTGGAGCCACGCAGCGCCAGCCTCATCCACGCAGTATTGCCCGGCAGCCCGTTTCCTCCGCAGCTCGCCCCGGCGGCTCCCACACGCTGCCGCGCTTGCCGAGGCATACCCGTCGGAGACGGCGTAGGCGGGGGGCTAGCGGCATCCATGATCACTGCGGCAGACTCCGCGCAGCCGGACGCGCCGATCCCGGTCCCGGTGAACGTTCCGCCCATCGGCCCGGCGGCGTGCGGGGCCGTTTCGGGAAGGGACGGGATGACCGACCAGGCGCTGACCGTGCGGCCTCCTGTCGTGCGCCGGCTGCTGGCCCTTGTCACCACGGGTCATGCGGGCCCGTCGCTGGCCATCGCGATCCTGACCGCCCTCCTCGCGGCGCACGCTGCTCCGCACGGCACTCGTCCTCTGGTGGCCGCCGTGCCGATGCTCGCTGGGCAACTGTCGGTCGGGTGGTCCAACGACGCCTTCGATGCCGGACGTGACGCAGTCGCCGGCCGCACCGACAAACCGCTCGTGACTGGCGGGATCGGCCTGCGGGCGGTGTGGACGGCGGCGCTGGTCTCGCTCGTGGCCGCCCTGGCGATGTCGCTCGTGCTCGGGGTGGTCGTCCTCCTCACGCTCGTCGTCATCGTCGGCGCCGGATGGGCCTACAACGCGGGGTTGAAGTCGACGGCGGCGTCCGGCCTCGCGTACCTCGCAGGCTTCGGCCCGATTCCCGCCTACGCGGTGAGCGCAGCCGGGCAGGGCCTCGTGCCGACGTGGGGAGCGACGTCGGTGGCAGCGCTGCTCGGCCTCGGGATCCACTTCGCCAACGTGCTGCCCGACCTCGACGCGGATCGCAGCACGGGCGTCCGCGGACTGCCCCAGCGGGTGGCGGCCCGCTGGGGGAGCGGAGCGGCGCGCGCGGTCGCGCTGGTGCTGCTGCTCGCCGCCTCCGTGCTCGTGGTGCTGGGCGCGCGGCCGGAGCGTCGCTGGGTCGCCCTCGCAGGGCTGGGGGTGTGCACGGTCGTCGCTGCGCTCGGTGTCCGCGGGGGCGGCAAGGTCCCGTTCCTGGCAGCCATAGCCATTGCGGCCATCGACGCGGTGCTGTTCGCCGCCGGCGTGGACGCACTGGACCAACGGCACTGAACAGAAACGGCCCAGACCGTGATGCCTCCTTCCTTCCCCCCGGGTGAGTCCGGCTCCCCGGCTGCGAGCCTGCCCGGTCTGCTCGTGCGTTCGGGGGAGGGCGAGTACCGGTTGCGACCCGGCACGACCTACCGCATCGGCCGCGACCCGACCGCGGACGTCGTCATCGAGGACCCGCGCGTCTCCTGGACGCACGCACGGCTGGGGGTCGACGCGGCAGGCTGGGTCCTCACCGACCTCAACAGCAGCAACGGGGTGTTCCTCGGCGGACAGCGGGTCGAGGGCGTCGGCCTCACGGGCGAGTCGGTGATCCGGCTGGCCGACGCCCAGGACGGTCCGGTGCTGCACTGCATCCCTGAACGCGCCGCCGCGGTCGTCCACCACGGGCCACCCCCCGAGGACCTGCCGAGCCTGGATTCGGCACCGGCCACCACCGAGTGGACGGCCACCTCCGGGCCCTCCGTGCGGCTCCACGGGATGGCCTCGGCCGGGCCGCCCGAACCGCGGATCGGCGGCGTGGACCTTCCGCGGGTGGACGTCTCGCCGACCAGCACGATCATGCTGACGCCGGGTGATCTGCGCATCGGCCGGGCTGACGACAACGACCTCGTGCTGGCGGACGTCCAGGTCTCGCGTCACCATGCGCAGCTCCGCCGGCTGGCCGACGGCGGTTACACGATCGTGGACCTCGGCAGCTCCAACGGCACCTACGTCAACGGCTCGCGCATCCAGTCACACCCGCTGGGTGATTCGGACATCGTCGGCATCGGACGCTCGACCTTCCGGCTCAGCGGCGGGCAGCTGCGGCATCACCTCGATACGGGCGACATCAGCGTCAAGGTGCACGAGCTGTTCGTGACCGTGGCCAGCGGCACGGTGCTCCTGGACCGGGTGACGTTCGCGGTACCTGAGAGGTGCCTGCTCGGCGTCATCGGGCCGAGCGGGGCCGGCAAGTCGACCCTTCTCGGCGCGTTGACCGGTATGCGTCCCGCTGACACCGGCAACGTCCTCTACGACAACCGCGACCTGTACCGGAACCTCGAAGAGCTGCGCAGCCGCATCGGCCTGGTGCCGCAGGAGAACATCCTGCACCTGCAGCTGACCGCGCGGCGGGCGCTGCAGTACTCCGCGGAGTTGCGCCTGCCCGCCGACACCAGCGAGCCCGAGCGCGATGCCCGGGTGGACGAGGTGCTGGCGGAGCTCGGCCTGACCCGTCACGCCGGCACCCGCAACGACCGGTTGTCGGGAGGTCAGCTCAAACGGGTCAATGTGGCGCAGGAACTGCTGACCAAGCCGTCGCTGCTGCTCCTGGACGAGCCGACTTCGGGCCTGGACCCCGGCCTGGACCAGGCCATCATGCGGCAGTTGCGCGACCTGGCGCACGACGGGCGCACCGTGGTCGTGGTGACGCACAGCATGGCCAACCTGGACGCCTGCGATCGCCTGCTCGTGCTCGCGCCCGGCGGGAAGCTGGCCTTCTACGGGCCTCCCGGAGAGGCGTTGGGGTACTTCGGCCTACCGGGTTGGGCCGAGCTGTTCCAGGCATTCGAGCGCTGGCCGGATCGAGCGTGGGGCGTCGAGTTCGCCGCGTCCCCGGCCTACGCGCAGTGGGCGGCGGTCGAACGCCCCGAAGCGAGCGCCCAGCCCGACGTCGCAGAACTGCCCGCGGCCCCGCCGGCGCGCCGTAGCCGGCGCCAGCAGTTGGCGACGCTCACCCGCCGCTATGCCCAGGTGATCGCGTCGGATCGCGGCTACCTGATCTTCCTCGGGCTGCTGCCCCTGGTGCTCGGTCTGCTGCTGCGCTTCGTACCGGCCAAGGAAGGGCTGGCGGGCGCTCCGGGGACCAACCTGACGGCGCCGGAACTGTTGCAGATCCTGGTCACGTGCGCGTGCCTGGCCGGGACCGCGACGTCGGTGCGCGAACTCGTCAAAGAGCGACCCATCTACCGGCGAGAACGTGCCGCTGGGCTGTCCTCCACCGCCTACCTGCTCTCCAAGGTCGTCGTCCTCGGCGCCATCACCGTTGTGCAGTCGGTGGTCATCGTGCTGCTCGGGGTGGCCGGGCGCACGATGCCCGCGCACGGCGCGTGGCTGGCCGGACAGCCCCTTCTCGAGCTGTTGATCGCGATCACCGCGTTGTCGCTGGCCTCCGTGTGCCTGGGCCTGCTGGTCTCGGCGTTCGTCGGCACGTCCGAGCGAGCCATGCCCATCCTCGTCATGCTGATCATGGGCCAGATCATCCTGTCCGGCGGCGTGCTGCCGTTGGCCGGTCTGCTCGGGCTGTCGCAGCTGTCGTGGATCGCCGCCTCCCGATGGGGGTTCAGTGCCGTTGCCTCCACCGTCGACCTGAACGTGGTGACCCCTGGTAGCGGTGACCCGCTGTGGCGGCACGGCGCGGAAAGCTGGCTTCGGGACGTCGGATTGATGACGACGCTGGCGGCCGCCTATCTGCTGGCCGGCTGGGTGCGGTTACGCCGCCTCGGGCAGGCCCGTCGCGGGTCGTGAGCGTCTGGGACCGAGGCCGACCGCGCTGGTCCCCGACCGCCTGGAGACCCGGTTCATGCGAACGCCGGTGCTGATGACTCACGGGCAGGAGCAGCCGCGCGAAGCCACCGGCGCCGACGAGCTGCTGGTCACCACGATCACCGACCATCCGGCCGACCGGGTCCGGTCCTACGAGCTCCCGGCGGCGGAGTGGCCCCGGCGATGAGCGCCGAGCTGCGGAATGCCTTCCGGGGGTGATGGCCAGGGTGTGCACGCCCATGTCGGTGGTGACGGTGCTGTCCGTCGGCCGTCCGCACGGGACCCGGTAAGCACCTTCTACTCCCTATCGCTCCAGCCCGTGCTCCTCGTCGTCCTGGACCGCCGCTCGAGGCTGTTAGGCCGCTTGCTCGCGGGCCGATGACCCGCGAATGCGCGGTCTCCAGCGCCACCGTTCCGCTGCTCGGCCGCTGTGCCAGCGGCTTGTACCGCTTCGCCTCGGCGGAACCTGAGGATTGGGACGGCGCCGCAGGTACCAGCTCCCCCAATGAAGTAGCCGGCGCCGCAGACGCTCGGTGCGATGCAGAGAGCCAGCTGCATCCCGGTGAGCCGGTTCAGCCAGAGGTTGGCCCCCTGCGGCCGCGAGAACCGCCGACACCGCGCTGCCCAGCGCGAACGGGGTCACGGCGAGCCCCGACTGCAGTGGCGAGTACCCGAGGCCGTCCTGGAAGAACAGGGCCAGCACGACCCATATGCCGGTGAACCCGGTGGCGTAGACCAGCGCGATGGCCGAGCCGCCCGGAAAGCCGGGGGTCCGGGCCAGCTGAGGCTCGAGCAGCGGTTCCCGGCCCGATGAAGCAAAGGCGCGTCTCCCATCGAGTGAACGCCGCGAGCAGCGCCACCGCGGCGAGCAGCAGCCACCAGTGCCCGCTCGGGCCGCCGGACTCGGTCAAGACGACCCGCAGGAGCAGGGCACAGCACGCCGGAGCCGAGCAGCGACACGCCCACGAGGTCGAGTGCACGTTGCGGACCCATCGGCGGCGGGAGGCGGGGACCAGCCGGGCAGCGAGCAGCAGGGCCACCAGGCGGCCAGAGCGCGGCCGGCGGAGGGGGCCCGAGCCAGCTCGAACGCCGCCCCGCGTACCAGAACGGCGTCAACCCCCGGCCCACCCGCGCAGTGCCGGACGTCAGCGCGCTCGCCGACATCGTGCCCCGTTGGCCCGTCGTCGTGAACGACGCCCTGCAGACGGTGGGAGGCACCAGCGGCTCGATGCCGTTGACCGCCGGAGCCACGGCACTGGTGTCGGCGACCCAGCGCAAGGCCGGCCGCCGATCGGCCTGGCGAACGGCTGGTTCTACCAGGCCGCGTCCCGACAGCCCTCGACGTTCTTCGACGTGACCCAGGGCAGCAACGATCTCGCCGGGGTGGGGTGTTGCCAGGCCGCGGCCGGCTACGACGAGGCAAGCGGCCTCGGTGTGCCGAACTGGGCCACCCTGCCAGCCGCCCCCCGGCCGGACGACATCCCGGCGATCCACGCCGGTCACGACCGCCCGCCGGGGTCGACCACTACCGGCAGGCCCCCGTCGGCCCCTGCGGACAGCCGGGCCCTGGAATCTGGGCCGGCCGGGATGCCCAGTTCCCCGCCGGTCCACGACGGTATCGGTACGCCCGTCGGCCGAGCAGCCAGCGCCGCGAGCCGCAGTCGGTTCCACCGTCCACGTCCCTCCCGTCCTGGCCGCTACCGCACCGTCGGCGGCCGGCCCGGGGCCGCCTTCGGGAGTCCTCATGAGCACCGCCGTCGCCACGCCCGTGCCGGCCACCACGGACCTGCTGACCGTCCTGGTCAGCGACTTCGCGGCCGCCCGCCGGGAATTCCGCCAGACTCGTGACCTGCAGCGAGCGAAGGACACGCCGGCCCACCGCGCCGCCGTCGCCGAGGCCCGCGAGCGCATCGACGCCCTACTGGACATGCAGCTGGCGGCCCGCAAGGTCGCCGAGGTGGCGAGGTGACCAGCGTGCAGACCCGGAACGCGCCGGGCCTGGCCGCACCCAGCGGGTCACGCGCGGGATGGGTCTCACCGCGGAGGGCCTTCTGGCTGGTTGCCGGCGCCCTGGCGGTGACGATGCTCGGCACCACGCTGCCCACTCCGCTCTACGACCTGTACGAGCGGTCGCTGGGTCTCGCGCCGCTGATGATCACGATCATCTTCGCGGTGTACGCAGTCGGTGTTCTGGCAGCGTTGGTGCTGTTCGGTCGCGCCTCTGACCAGTTGGGACGGCGGCGGCTGCTGCTGTTCGCGCTGGCGTGCGCGGTGCTGTCGGCTGGCGCGTTCCTGCTCGCCGACGGGCTGCCGCTGCTGTTCGCAGGCCGCGTGCTGTCCGGCTTGTCGGCGGGGATCTTCACCGGCACGGCGACCGCCACCCTCGTCGACCTGGCCGGCGAGGGCCGTGGGCCGCGGGCCTCCCTGGTGGCCACTGCCTCCAACATGGGCGGCCTCGGCCTGGGGCCGCTGCTCGCCGGGCTGCTCGCGCAGTTCGCGCCACAGCCGCTCCGCCTGCCCTTCTGGGTGGATCTGGGCCTGGTGCTGCTGGCGGTCGCCGCGGTGTGGCCGATACCGGAGACCGTGTCGTTGCCAGCGCATCCGCACCTGCGGATCCGCCGCCCCGGCCTCCCGGCACAGGTCCGGCCGGTGTTCACCGGCGCGGCGATCGCCACGTTCACCGGCGGCGCGGTGCTGGCCGCGTTCACCGCGGTGGCCCCCACCTTCCTGCTCGAGCTGCTGGACGAGGGCAGCCCCCTGCTCGCCGGCGCCGTCGTGTTCACCCTGTTCGCCGCCTCGGCCCTCGGGCAGATCCTGCTGACCCGGCGGCTCGGCCGCCGCGCGCTGGTGACCGGATGCGTGTTGCTCGTCATCGGGCTGGGACTGCTCGCCGCCGCGCTGGCCGCCGCCTCGCTGGCGCTGATGATCGCCGCGGCGATCGTCGCCGGGCTCGGGCAGGGGCTCACCCTCAGTGCGGGGCTGGCGGCGGTCACCGCGGCGGCACCGTCCGCGCGCCGGGCGGATGTCGCCTCCAGCTTCTTCATCGTCTTTTATCTCGGCATCGCGATCCCGGTCGTCGGCGTCGGGGTGGCCGCGACGTTCCTGGGCTTGCGGACAGCCGGAATCGCGTTCACCGTCGTCGTCGCGGTCGTGGCGATGCTGGCCAGCGCCGTGCTCGCCAGAACCGCAGCAGGACGACCCCAACTCGACCCTCGCGGGGTCCGGCTGGGGTCATGAGGCCCGCGCGATCCCGGAGCGGCGGATCCCAGCGCCGCGGCCACTTCGGCCTGGCGGCCCCGTCCGGCGCGCCGCAGGTTCCTGTTCGGGAACGCGGTTCCTGTCTGCACCACCTTTGTGCAGGCGGGCGATGCAGGCCGGCAGGCGCTGTTGCTCGCGTTCATCGACTACGTGGCAATGACGTGGCCGGGCCCTTCACGACGACCATGGTCAGTACTGTCGTGCCGCCCCCGCCGTACGTGCTCTACCAGCCGCCGCTGACTTTCCGTGTGCTGATGTAGCCGGGCAGTTCCACGTGCACGCGTCGGGAAGTTGCCGCGTTTGGTGCTGCTCGGTCACGCCCGGGGCCAACTGAGACGTCGACGGGTGCTGCTGCTCGGGCTCGCGTGCGTCGTCCTGTGGGGCGACGCAGGTCCTTCCGCTCGGCGCTGAGCCGAAGGTCTTCCGCAGCCTTCGCCCAGCCACGTCAGGGCACCCTGGGTCGTTCCGCTCCGACGTTCATGAGAGACGAGGCCACGGATGGCTGACCGAATCAGTTGGGACGCCTGCCCACGGTGTGACGACCTGATCGCCCTCGGGTGGAAGGGCGAGGAACTGACGGAGTACGACTGCGTCGGCGGTTGCGTTCTGAATGCTGAGGAGCTGGTCGTATTGCGCGGGCGAGGGCCCGACAACTCTGGCCAGGTGACCGCCACGTCAAGACGTGACCCCGCGGGTCGCGAGCACTCCGGTGCGAACTGAGGGTTGCCGTCGACGATTTGACCACCATTGCGGTCCGTTCAGAGAAGTTCGCACCTGTCCGCCGTCGTTGGCGCATGTCTACTGAGCTGCGGAAACGAGGCGAGCGGACGTTTTCGACCACACGGCCCACGGCTGGGGGTGAAGGGTCGTCTCCGTGGCGACGCCGTTCTGCCACCACCGGCACCTTGTCCGCCGGCGTGGACGTTGGGTCTTCGCGACGCGCAGGGCAGCGGATGCTCAGGCGGCCTCAGCACGGTGCCACTTTGGTAGCCAATGAGCCGCGTTAAGGGGCGTTCCAGACTGTTCATCGCCGGCCGTATTTCGCGCTGGCCTGCGGAAATCAACGACAGCAGACGCCCGCAGACCCCTGGCAGTGTGGGTCAGGGATGCGAGTCCCCTCAGCTCCACCCCTCTCAGCAGGCCCTTTCCCATCTTTGGGAAGCGGCTTCTGGTTTCTGTGGTACCGGCGGACTAGTCCGTGGCCCCCGCACTGTCCTGCCGACGGACCGCTGGAGCGTGCCGGCGATGGAAGGGCTAGAGAGAGAACCGCTCATCGGGGTCCCGCCGGGCTTCCGGCCGCCAGGACCCGCCGGCCAGGAGGCAGACGGCGAGGGCGCCGGCCGCCAGGAGCAGCACGCCCGGCTGCCCGGCCGATCGGTAGGCCATGGTGCCGATGCCGGTGACCAGCGTGCCACCCAGCGAGCCTGCTGCGATCAGCGGCGCCAGCACTCGCGCGTCCTTCGTCCCGGGGGCGGTCGCGAGCACCAGCGGGTAGACCGGGCCCGCGCCTACAAGCGCAACGAACAGCGCCACCGCTCGCGGCACGCCGTCAGTCGCGGCCGCGACGGCGAGCGCCGCGATGGCGAGCACCAGCGTCGCGGCGAGCAGTCGCCGCGCGGTCATCGCGGCCAGGAGGAGCTGGGACGCGACCCGGCGCCCCGCCGCGATGGCGACCCAGAACGCCGCGGTGGCCGCGACCGTGGGACCGACGCCGAGGCGCAGCGACGTCCCTGCGATGCGGGTGAACCAGGCGATCAGCAGCGTCTCGCCACCGACGTAGGCGGCGACTATCAGGTGGTGCCTGCGCGGGCGGGCGGCTCGCAGCCAGCTCGTCGGGGGCGCGGGCGGAGCGGGCTCTCCGTCGTCGAGCGCCACCGCGATCAGCAGGTGCAGCGCGGCCGCCGCGACGAAGAGTGGCCGCCAGTAGCCGACCGCCACCAGCAGCCCGAGCAGTACCGGTGTCAGCGCGGCGGTGAGCGCGACCAAGCTCGTGCGCCGGGTCAGGTCAAGGCCGGTGACCGCCTCGAGACCGCGGACGACGGCGGTCGCGGACAACTCGGTGATCCCGAAGCCCACGCCGAGCACGACGGCGCCGCCGACGACCTCCTGCGGCCCCGCGTCCTGCGCCAACAGCAGGAGCCCGCCCGCCTGCAGCCACGCTCCGGCCCTCAGCATCCGGGCCGGCCGGATCGCGGCCCAGGCCAGCGCGGCCGCGGTCACTCCGAGGAAGAGCCCCGCGAACACCCCGGACACGACGAGGCTCGCCGCTTCCGGCGAGAGCCCGGTCTGCCGGGCGAGGACCGGCAGGATCGCGGACGGCAGCGCGCCGCTGGGTCCCATCCCGACGAAGGCCCCGGACAGCGCGAGCGACGCCGCGCCCGGCGAGGCGCCGCCCTCCCGGCGGCCCATCAGGTCGCTGCGTCCGGACCGGCCCGGACCCACCAGGGGGCGTCGAGGTCGTGGGCCAGCGGCCCGGCGGAGGCGACGGCGGCCAGCGCGCCCGCGGCGGCAACCCCCTCCTCGGGCTCGAGCATGCACCCGAGAAGCAGCCCCAGCCCCGTTTCCTCCGCGGCGGCCACGATGTCGCGGGCGATGTGCAGGCCGCCGCACTTGAGCAGCTTGAGGTTCACCATGTCGGCGGCCTCCGCGTCGGCGACCCGTCGTACGTCGTCGGCGGTGAAGACGCTCTCGT